>JASHQM010000225.1 GCA_030039165.1 Candidatus Sulfotelmatobacter sp.
GCGCAGTTTTCGGATTGAGTCTGGCTACGCTTGTGAGCATCAGTATCTGGGCCGGCATCGCGCTAGCAATCGCCTCTCTCTGGAAATAGCCGGCCGCAATTACGATCTCCCCTACTTGTTGTAATGGAGGAGCGACATCACTTCGTAACCTTTGAGTTTCTGCCGTCCGCGCAGGAAGTCCAGTTCCACCACAAAACCCAGACCGGCGATTTCCGCGCCCAGCAATTTCGCCAGCTTGGCGGTAGCTTCGGCCGTACCGCCGGTAGCCAGCAAGTCATCGACAATCAGCACGCGCTGTCCTTTTTCGATCGCATCCTTGTGCATCTCGAGCGAGTTGACGCCGTATTCGAGTGCGTAATCGAATTTCACGGTTGCCGCGGGCAGCTTGCCGACTTTGCGCACCGGAACAAATCCTGCGTTCAGGCGATAAGCCAGTGCCGGCGCGAAGATAAAGCCGCGCGCCTCCATGCCCAGGACAAGATCGATCTGCTGATCGACGTAGTGTTCGGCCAGCCGGTCAACCAAAGTCGCCAGCCCCACCTTGTTCTTCAGCAGCGTGGTGATGTCGTAAAAGAGTATTCCTTTCTTCGGGAAGTCGGGCACTTCGCGGATCAGTTTCTTCAATTCGTCAGAATTCAGTCTTGAGTTAGCGGACAAGCTACCACGCTCCTTCGATGCGAAATGACTTCATTTCAGCCGGACGGGCCTCGGATTCTTCGACCTTGTCCACCCGTGCTGCCCGGGGGCCCTCGCGCAGGCGCGCGCGCAAGCCGGAAAGCTGATCGCGGGTGCCTTGCGCCAGCACTTCTACGCTGCCATCGGCATTATTCCGCACCCAGCCGGCGATGCCGAGAATGTGCGCCTCGCGTTCGACAAACCAGCGAAAACCAACGCCCTGCACCCGCCCGCGGACGATGAAGCACCGCGCCTCTGCGGCTTTTTCAGTGGACGTCATGACAAAGAAAGCTGATATTGGTGATTTTGGGTTGCTGATTGTTGACTGAGATTTTTCTGAATCCACAGCGGCCTTAATCAACAATCAGAAATCAGCAATCAACAATTGCCTTAAGCCCGCGACAAATACACACCTTCAGCAGTGTCCACTTTGATCTTCTCGCCTTCGTTGATGAATGGCGGTACTTGCACCACGAGTCCGGTCTCGGTTTTCGCCGGCTTGGTGACGCTCGAAGCAGTGGCGGTCTTCAGTCCCGGCTCAGTTTCCAAGACGGTAAGCTCCACGGTCTGGGGCAACTCAACGCCCACAGCTTTGCCATCAAAAAACTCGACTTTAATCTCAAGATTCGGAATCAGGTAATCGACGGCATCGCCGAGGACGTCTTTGGTGAGGTGCGTCTGCTCGTAGTTCGAAGTGTCCATGAAGTAGTAGCTATCGCCGTCGGCATACAGAAACTGCATTTGCACCTCGTCGACGTTGATCTTTTCGATGGGATCGGGGGAGCGGAAGCGGTGCTCGAACATGGCTCCGGTGCGCAGGTTGCGCAGCTTGGCCTGGATGAATGCACGCAAGTTGCCCGGCGTGCGGTGCTCAACGCTGAAAACGGAATGCAGATCATTGTTGTGCTTGATGATCATGCCGGGACGCAGTTGGGTGGCAGGGATCGACATCGTTCTAAGATCGCTCCTTCAAATAATTGCTGGGCTCGCGGAAGAGCCTGACCTGAGCGCAGCGCGCTGAAGGGCGGGCAGGTTACATTTTCCGCACAAGGACCAAAGCATATTCTACACGCGCTCCAAGACGAAAGAAAACCTTCCCAGACCGACACTCATCGTAAGAACGCCCGACAGACTGGCATATGTCAACTTCGTCAGGGTATTAAAATATCTCTTGGCGAGATTGTGGGCTGCGCTGGCAGCAGCTTCACCTATCGCCGTAGCGAGGTCACAATTATGCGTTCTGGAGATTACGAATCCTCGACGGGCAGCAATATAGGAACAGCCATTACTTTTCTGATGATCGGTCTGGGCGCGGGTGCGCTCTTGGCCCTGGCGCTGGCGCCGAAAACCGGGAAACAATTCCGCCGCGACTTGAAGCGCGGGTACGAAGATGCCCGCGATACCCTGCAAGACTGGAGCGAGGAAGCCAGAGACCGCGTGCGTACCGCTAAGGAGCGTGTGCGGGAAGCGGCGGAGCGCGGTGCCGATCTGGCCGACAACCTACGAGAAAAAGTCGAACCGCTGCGCAAGGCAGTCAATCGGGGATAGCCCGGCTCAGTGAAATATCGAGCCGAAGAAGTGCCCGATTTTTTGAAGGAAGTTCCTGTGCTCGCTTCGCCCCTGAGTTTCCGCGACAGGGGGCGGCTGCACCTGTGGTTCCAGCAGGACCGGCCGAGCCGGAGATTCTGCGACGGGTAGGGCCGACGCCTCCTCTATTGGAGCCGGCGCCGCCTGGGCCTTCTTGCTCTGGAAAACCAGGGGAGCCTCGATTTGAACGTGAACGTCGTTTGGCTGTGATGGTGGAAGCGGCCTGACCTCCCGGCCCTCCGAGGGGGTTTGCCCCGACGGATTCCTTTCTTCGTGGTTGGCCGCGAGGGTACTGGCAGAATTTTCGCCCGAGCTTGCGGGCGTATTCGGTGCAGTATCACTTTGGGCCAATGTAAGTTTGCCTGCCGGAACCGACTCTTGTATTGGCTTAGCTGGCGTGCCGTCGGTGCGCATCAATGCAGGGGGCGAGGGGCAGCCACACTCCGGCGGAATATCGCCATCCACCTGATCGATACGCCCGGAATGAAATACCAGTTGTTCGCTGGGCTTCACCTGATAAATCCGGTCGCCCATCAACTCATAAACGATAGCGGAGGAGGTGTTGCCCTTCAATCCTCGGACGCATGTATTGCCATGCGCATCGTCGCTGACTGCATAGTGAAATTCTCCCGGACCGGCAAAGAGAATGCGGAAATCCGGCGTCAGGACCGTGTCTGCAGTCTCTTTCAGCGAGTAGTGGGTTTCTAATGCGCCTGTGCTCATTCCAAGGAGCAGGTTCTTCGATTCTTTGGCGGGAGTGACAGAAACTGTGGTACCCGGGCAAATTCTGATCTCGCCTCCCCGGGCCAGACGCAAGACCGCCGTCTCACTCCCCGCCGTGAGCGAAGATCCATCGGCGAACGCTTTACCTGCTTCGACAAACTCGCCCACACCATTAGTGACGGGAACGACTGCGCCCTCGACGACTGGCGTCAAAGCAGCAACCTGCGGCGCTGGCGTTTCCTGGGTGGCATTGATCTCTTCCGGCTTCTTCAACCGCACCATGAGGCGATTTCCCGCGACATCCCAGGTGTATGCGTAAGGAACCAGAAGATCGACAACGATTCTGGTAATGGCGGGTTCAATCTGGTATTGCTCGACGCGGATGGTGAGAATGTTTTCTTTGAGAACCGGAATCCGCTTGCGCGTCACTCCCATCTCGGCGTTGGGGAGATCGATGACCAGCCGCGGCGGCGAATCCAGCATCTGCACGGTGGGTACAACCGGTAGCGTGGAGTCGACTTCAACAACCGGAGATCCTTTCTCGTAGACGATTTTTACGCCGGTGATGGTTGGCTGGCGCTTGCCAGAGGTTGGCTTAGCGTTTGTCGCGCGCTGGGATGACGCGGCAGATGCGGCCAGCGCCATCAGCGCCGCTATCCTCAAGAAATGTGTAACGAATCGCAGCAAGAAATCTCCGTCTGACGAGAAAAGGTCGTTAACCGAACCTTATCATTTGTGGGCGACGGAGAGAAGGGGACGGTGTGCAGGAAGTTTCTTCGCTGCGGCTGAAAAAAGCTTTGCTCACGACAGCGAGGATCTACATTCAACCTTCAGGCACGAATTCGTATTCCTCAATGACAGCGGCAACTGCCATCTTGCCGGCGGCTGCGCCGTCCTCCACCCGCACTATGCGGCCTTTGCACTGCACTCGAATGCTTTCTGTGAGCGTGATCTCCGGTGGCAGCGTGAGGGTGAAGCCAATGGGCGAACCTTGTTCAATGGGTGAATCCAGATAGAGGCTGATGCCGCGAGCGCTAACGTCGCGTACTTGCGCCGACTCTCTGAAATTCGAGTCGCCTTCTCGATCCACCGATACTGGAATTCTTAAAGCGAAGCGGCGCGCAGCCCTTTTTTCCTGTTGGGCTCTTTCCATGCATTACCCCAAGCTTATTGAAGTGGCGATAAACTCTGCGTAAAACTCTGCAAAGGATGCCGCGTACGAGGTACTTTCGTCAATACCACGCTCGGGCTAACGAGTGGCACGTTGGGGTTGGATTAATTCGATCTTCGCTGGCCACCGGAAAAGGCTGGAAGGCTCCACTGTCACTGCCGGGAATGAGGCCGCAGAAAATTCTGGATCAGTTTCTTTCCCGCATCCGTCAGAACGCTCTCGGGATGAAACTGAACCCCCTCAATTTCGAATCTTCTGTGGCGCAATCCCATGATGGTGCGCGTTCCGTCTTTTTCTGTCGCCCAGGCGGTTATTTCGAGCTCCTTGGGCAGAGTTTTCTCTTCAACGATCAGGGAGTGGTAGCGAGTGGCCGTCATGAGAGCGGGCAGACCGCGGAAGATAGTTTTGCCGTCGTGGCTGATCGCGCTGGTCTTGCCGTGCATGAGGAAAGGAGCGCGAACCACGTGGCCCCCGAATGCTTCGCCGATCGCCTGATGCCCGAGGCAGACACCCAGGATGGGAACCTTCCCGGCAAAATGCCGGACCAGATCGATGCTGATGCCGGCCTCCTGCGGTGTACAAGGGCCAGGAGAAAGCAAAATGCGTTCCGGCCGCATGCTTGCGATCTCGGACGGCGTAATCTGGTCGTTACGCCGCACCTCGACTTTGCTGCCGTGCTCGCCGACATACTGGACGAGGTTGTAGGTAAAGGAATCGTAGTTATCGAGGATAAACACCATAGTGTCTGTTCGGCTGTCCAGGCGCCGATTCTGGCTTTACACATTAATCACTGAGCGCCCCTGGCTATGTCAACTGCCCGCAAGAGCGCGCGGGCCTTATTCATTGATTCGTCGAATTCCTTCGCGGGGTCGGAATCTGCCACAATACCGGCACCCGCCTGCAAGTACGCATGCTTGCCCCGCATGAGCATGGTGCGGATGCCGATGCAGGAATCAAGATTTCCGGCGAAATCAGCATAGAGCACCGATCCGCCGTAGATGCCACGGCGCACTGGCTCCAGCTCTTCGATGATCTGCATGGCCCGAACCTTGGGTGCACCGCTCAGCGTGCCGGCGGGGAAACAGGCGGCAAAAGCGTCGAGCGCGCTGAGATCCTTGCGCAGAGTTCCCTCCAGTGCCGATACCAGGTGCATAACGTGTGAATAGCGCTCAACATACATAAGGTCTTTGACGTTTACCGAGCCGTATTCGCTGACGCGGCCGAGATCGTTGCGCCCCAGGTCGACGAGCATCACGTGCTCGGCGCGCTCCTTCTCGTCGTTGCGCATCTGTTGCTCGAGCCGCGCGTCTTCCGCCTGGTCGCAGCCGCGGGGATGGGTTCCCGCAATCGGGCGATACTCCAGCTTTCGCCCCGTCACCCTCACCAGCATCTCGGGGGAAGATCCCAGAATCTGCGTATCGCCCACGCGCAGAAAATAAAGATAGGGCGACGGATTGACCTGCCTGAGCGCACGGTACAGATTGAAGGGTGCAACTCCGGGGACGAAATCCAGCCGCTGCGAAAGCACGACCTGAAAAATATCTCCCGCCGCAATGTATTCCTTACAGCGTTCAACGCTGCGAAGAAACTGCACCCGCCCGGTGGTCGAGTGAATCTTGAGTTTTCCCGATTCTCTGCGCGAAGATGAACGCCACACCGCCGACTGCAATCCTGCCGCCAGCTTCCGTTCGATACCAGCAATGTCGCGAATCGCACGGTCATAAGCGCGACGGGGACTTTCCCGGGAGACGTCCGCCGTTGCCACAATGTGGATCTGGTGCCGAAGGTGATCGAATGCCAACAGCCGGTCGAAGAACATCAGGTCGCAGTCGGGAAGGTGAAGGTCGTCTTTTGCATGGCTGCCGATCCTCTCCAGCTGGCGGACGACGTCGTACGAGAAATATCCCACGGCGCCAGCCACGAACG
Source organism: Candidatus Sulfotelmatobacter sp. (assembly GCA_030039165.1). Classification (GTDB taxonomy): domain Bacteria; phylum Acidobacteriota; class Terriglobia; order Terriglobales; family Acidobacteriaceae; genus Sulfotelmatobacter. The sequence goes on from JASHQM010000225.1 coordinate 6,083, forward strand.
GCGGGAGCCCAGCAACCGCAGCCATGCGGTGCTCGCCGAGAAGTCTTTTCACTTCCTGGAAAACATTGCCCTGCCGCCGCTCGCGACGACTACCGCGATCGATCTCGATCTCGATGTCCGTGCCTCGCGCCCGCAGGCGCATATACGGCTGTGAGCCCAGGAACGTGTAGCGCCCAAGCTGCTCGCCGCGCTCAACCGACTCGAACAGGAATGCCTGCGGCTCCTTTTCCGCGATTGCGAGAAATGCCGATACTGGGGTAAGCAAATCGGCGCTCACCGACTTCACGACCGGCACCAAGGTCGCCGATTTTGCCAATTGCGCGAATTCCGGAAATGAGGGATACATCATGCAATCTGAGGCCGAATCAATACGGGTCTCCGCGCCCCATTATAAGGGGACGGTTACCGGGCCTTTGTCGCTCTTATGTCACGGGAACCATCCCCGCAATTGACGTAGGCTCGTTGTCATCCGAAGATACAAGGGACACAGCAGCGGTCGGGCCTCGGTGCAGTCCAAGCCTATGCGGATCAAGTTCTGGGGCGTACGCGGTTCGACGCCCAGCCCACAACCCGAGAATATGCGCTACGGAGGGAACACCTCCTGCGTCGAAGTCCGTGCCGGAGAGAGTATCTACGTCTTCGATTGCGGTACCGGATTTCGCGTCCTCGGGCAACAACTGCAAACTGAATTCGGCGGACGGCCGTTTTCGGCGCATGTTTTCGTTTCTCATTTTCACTGGGACCACATCCAGGGCATGCCGTTCTTTCGCCCTTTGTATGCCAACGCGGAGAACTGGTTTTCATTTCACTGCTCTAGCCGCACCCGCAGTCTGAAACAAGTCTTCGCCGAGCAGATGGCCGCACCTTACTTTCCTGTGCGGCTTGAGGAAATGAAAGCTCGCCGCGACTTCTATGAGATCGAGAACGGACGCGTAACTGTGGAAGATGGCATCCAGCTACAGACGGCATGGCTCAACCATCCCCAGGGATGCATGGGGTTCCGGCTCGAAACCAAGGATGGAGTACTCGTCTACGCCACCGATAACGAACCGGGCGATGTTAATTTCGACAGAGCAGTCCGCAAGCTGGCCGAAGGTGCGGATGTTCTTATCTATGACGCGCAATATCTGCCCGAAGAATATGAAGCCCGCCACCGCGGCTGGGGACACAGCCACTGGCGCGAAGCGGTGAACATAGTGATGGAAAGCGGTGCGAAAGAATTGGTGCTATTTCATCATGATCCCGAGCATACCGATGTGATCATCGATAAAGTGGTGCAGGACGCCCGAAATTACTACCCGAAGGTACGGGCTGCGTCGGAGGGAATGGAGATTAAGATCAAAGCGCCGTCCAAGTAGGCTTCGCTCCAACCTGCCGTCGTCCAGCCTTACTTCGTTTGCGGATCAATTTCCGATCGCGAAACCCACGTCACTGCATCAAATGCTGCCAGTTCAGCACCAGTCCCATGGGTGCTGCTCCGCCTTGCCCTACCGGTCGCGTGGCCAGCATACGTTTGCCGTCCGGCATGATCGAAAGGATATCGACGTCCGCCGGCACGGTCATGATTTGCTTCGGCGCCGAGAACTCGGGCTTGCCGCCATTTATGCGCACATCCACACTGAAAATCTTGTTCCCTTGCAAATAGCTCAGGCTCTTGCCATCCGGGGACCAGTCCATAGCGAGCCGGTCCGACGAGACCAGACCGGTGACCCCGCCGCTCGAGATTTGCCATTTCGAGCCGCCCCCAGGGAACGAAGTCAGGTACACCTCCCGGCTGCCGTTTTCATTAGAGCTGTACGCGAGCCAGTGGTCGTCGGGCGAGAGCCGGGCGTCATATTCGTCGAAGGTGCTCGTGAGCAGCGGCAGCGGTTTGTGATCGCCCTTCTGGTCGATGTAGTAAATATCGAAGCCGGTTTTGGACGACTGCACTGAAAGTAACTGATACCGGCCGTCCAATGATTGGCTTGCCTGATAGTAAGCACCATCCAATTCCAGCTTCTCGTCGTCTTTGGAGGAACCAAGCGCCCGCCTGCTCAGGGCGCTATGGTAGCCGCTGGTGGCGGTGATGATTATAGTTTTCCCGTCTTCCGAGACCACGCCGTTCTGCTCTAGCTCAGAGTCTGATGTGAGGCGTGTAACGCTTTTGCGTTCCGTGTCCGCCAGCCACAAACTGGTGCCGTGACCGTCGGGGTTGGCACGGGTTAGCACGGCCAGATGGCTGCGCGGAGTAAAAACGCCGCCGGTGTACGGGCCCGGCTCGCCCCAGTGCTCCAATTCGTTGCCTCCTGCGTCCAGCCATACCATCTCGCGCTTGCGCAGCTCGGCCTGGCGGTACAGCAGCACATTCTGCGTAACTGCAAAAAAGCCGACATCCCGCGGATTGTAATATTCAATCGATTCTGCGATGAGTGTGGGCTTGCCCGTAAAGCGCAGCCCGGCTGCATCGAACGCCTGCCCCATGAGCGAGCCATCTTTGAGATAAAACAAGTATCCGTTACTGTAGGCGACATTCGATCCCACTGGCAGGATTTGCTTCGGCTCACCGCCGTCCAGCGACCCGGCATAGACGCTTCCTACCGCATCGTTTCCTCCACGCTGAATAAAAAGAAAGTGTTTGCCGTCGGGCAGGAAATAGGGGTTGCGATTGGTGAACTGCGCGTCACTCTTGCTTCCTGAAGTAATCTGCTCAGGTGTGCCGCCGCCATCCGACACGCGGTAGAGCGGGCCACCAATGCGGGGAGCGAAAATGATCATGCCCCGATCATTCCAGGAGCCGCCACGTCCATCCGGAGCATCGCACAACACCTGCGCCGGACCGCCGGCCGCCTCGATCTTGCGCAATTTGCCAGTGGAAAAGAAACCCAAATACTTTCCGTCCGGTGACCAAAAGGGAAACAGCGCGTCCTCGGTTCCCGCCAACGGTTCTGCCTTCCCAGAGCTCAGCCGCTGCACAAAGATAAAGTTCTTGGAGTCCTTGGACGCAACAAATGCAATCTGCTGCGCGTCCGGCGAGATCACCGGGGGACCGAACAAGATAGGAACGAACTCCGCGCCCGCAGGCTTCTCAATTTCGGCCCGCAGTAATTGCTCTGCTTTAGTGAGCCGGACGGAGTACAACGCCGCGAAGATTACCGCGGCAATTGCTATTAACCATCCTACAACCATCGCTGCGGCCATCACTTTTTGCCGGTTCTTTCGCTGCGAAACCACCACTGCGGGAGCGCCCACCTGACTTCCCCCCGCTGTTATCCATTGCAGCTGCAACTTCAAATCGTGCGCGTTCTGAAATCGCTGGTCGGGATCCTTCGCCAGGCACGTTTTCACCAGGTGCTCTAATGCGGGAGGCGTCAGCGGCTGCACAGCAGTAATCGGATCGGGATCTTTTTCAAGGATTGAACTCGCCACCGAAAGCTGGCTCCTGCCTTCGAACGCCCGCTTGCCGGTCAGCATCTCGTAAAGCATGGCGCCGAAGGCAAAAATATCGCTGCGGGAGTCGGCTTCTTTTCCTTGAATCTGCTCCGGGCTCATGTACTGCACTGTGCCAAGCATGGTTCCGGCGAGCGTAATTGGCGAAGCCGGGCTGGCAACGGTGGCGACCGCGGAGAACGCAGGTGCCGAAGTCTGTGACCCGGTTGCGAATGCTTGCAGTTTGGCCAGGCCGAAGTCCATCAGCTTCGCGCCGCCCTTGGTCAGCATTACGTTTCCAGGCTTCAAATCGCGATGAACGACGCCGCTGCGGTGCGCTTTTTCGAGGGCGTCGGCAATTTCGATTCCGATGCGAATCGCTTCCTCCGGCGTGAGCGGCTTGCGCATCAGCCGGGCGGCCAGTGTTTCGCCCTCGAGATACTCCATGACCAGAAAGTCGACGCCATCCTGGCAGCCAATGTCATGAAGCACGCAGATATTGGGATGTTGCAAACCTGAGATAACCTTGGCTTCGCGTTCGAAGCGGGCGCGCAGCTCAGCATTCCGGCTTAAGTGGGAGGCCAATACTTTGATGGCCACTTCGCGGTCAAGTCGTGTGTCGCGGGCGCGATACACTTCGCCCATGCCGCCCGCGCCCAGTGGCGACTGAATTTCATAGGGGCCGAGTTTGGTGCCAGAGGTCAGGGCCATGAATGGGCGAAATTATAACGCAGCCGAATTTCCGGGACCCGCGAGCGGAGAGATGTACCGCAGTTTACTTTTTCCGGAACTGCGCATACCAGTTCTGCACGACCACCATTGGCCCCCCGCTCTTTCCCTGATCAAGTTCTTGCACGGCCAGGATCCGTCCGTCGCGGGCGACCGCGTAGCCGTTGCCGAAATCCACGCTTTCGCCGCTCAACAGCCTGCTCGGCGCCGAAAAACCAAAAGATGGGGATGACGAAACATCTACAGTTATCAGATCGTTCTCGTGCACAAAAATCAATTTGTTTCCAGCCGGCGACCATCGTGCCATAGAACCACCGGTAGTTGAAACCTGCCACTTTGCATCTCCCGCTGGAAACGGTCTTACGTACACTTCCTCACGACCTGATTCGTCGGATGTGTAAGCGAAAAAGCGCCCGTTGGGAGATATCTCAGGATCAGCTTCGTTCGCATCAGAGTGCGAGAGTATCACCGGTTCGCCGCTCCCGTCTGTGCTGGCGTAAAGCAGATGATATTTTCCTCTGACATCCTGTGACGTAAAAGCCAGAATCTTCCCATCCGGTGTAAAGCTACCCGGCATGCCCTTAGCGACGATCTGCCGGTTGCCCGAGCCGTCCGCCGAAACCATTCGAATGCTGGAATTTATATCGTGGGTTTCGCCGAAGGCAAGTTGACCTCTCGCGGGTGAAAAAACAGGCGATATCGCGGTTGCTCCTTGGTCAGAAAAAGTCAAACGATGATGATTTCCGTCGGCGAGGTTATACATCCAGATTTCGACCGCATTATTATCCTCGGTGGAAACCGCCGCCTGTCGTCCATCGGGTGACAACGCCGGTGCCTCGAGCAGGTCCTGCCCCGCTCCTATAGCGGTCTCAATCTTTCCCGCAGGGCTAAGCCAGACCAGTTGCCTCAACTTCGGCCGGTTGGGTACGTATACGAGAGTGCCATCATCGGCAACGCTAGGATATGCCGCATTAGCAGCTACAACAAAAGGTTCACCAATAACTTCCTGCGAGGATACCGAGAACGGAACTGCCATGATCGAGTAGTCCGTTCCATTTCCCCCGATGTAGAGCAGATGTCCAGAGGTCGAATAAGCAGGGTCTCCTAAAACGCCGTTCTTCGGCTGCTTAAGCAGCGCTTTACGTGAACCGCCCGACAGCGTGCTGATTGTCACGTCATCATTTTTCGGGTGCACCATGAACAGGAGGGTTTTCCCATCCGGTAGATAAGACAGGTTGTGAAAGTCCACTTCATCACTGCTGACGGGCAGCAGCAGCTTGGCGACCCCGCCCGTCGCCGGAACTTGGTAAACCGAGCTGCGCCAGACACTCAGCGCGATAGATCCGTTCGTGCTCCAGGCGCCCGATAAAACCACTCCGGTATCGGGCACATCACAAATCACTTCCCTCGTCCCTCCGTGGGCGGGGATCTTCCACAACTTCTTCTTTTCCCCAAAAGCAAGATATGCACTGTCTGGAGACCAGAAGTATGCATCGGAGTCGTCAGCAGCGGAAACTTGTCCTGGAATAAGTTGGTCGAGCTCGCGGACCCACAAGTGGCCGCCTGCATAGTAGGCAATGCGGCGGCCGTCGGGCGAAATTTCGGGAACCCTGACAAGACCCGGATTAAGTCCCGCTACGATCACTTCAAACTTCCGCAGTGGCGGCCTGGCCGCCCGATGCAATGCGAAGCCGAGCAACAGAACCGCCGGGGCCAGCACGATCGCGACCGCCCACCCGGTCCAGAGGAATCGGTGGCGCGTGCTTGGCCCAGGCGCCACAGTTACTTCACTCTGCTGTGATTCTTGCAGTTCGAAACGTCCGTCCCGGATGTTTTGAAGGCGCTGACGCGGATCTTTTTCCAGGCATTGCCGCAGCAATCTCCGCAAAGGCTGCGCCGTATTCTTCGGGAGCAAGCTCCAGTCTGGCTCCGACCGGATTATGCCGGCGAGGATGTCCGTGGCCGTATCGCCCGCAAATGGCCTGCGGCCGGCGAGCATCTCAAACAGCACACATCCGAACGACCACACGTCCGTTCGCTGATCCACGGATCTGCCCCGCGCTTGCTCGGGACTCATGTAGGCCGCAGTGCCCAGAATCGCCGGTCCTTGGGTCATCGCGGTTAGGGTTGGCGAGCTGTTGGGATCGGAGTCAGGCGCAACATTCACGACCGCCTTGGCCAATCCGAAGTCCAGTACCTTAACTTCACCCTCAGGCTTGATTTTTATATTGGCGGGTTTCAGATCGCGATGTACGATTCCTTTTTCATGAGCGGCTCCCAGGGCTTCAACCAGCTCTTTCGCAATCGCGACAATCTCCTCCCCAGGCAAAGGTCCTTTGAGCAAGCGCTCGGCCAGAGTTTGCCCTTCCACCAACTCCATGACGAGAGCAGGCACGCCGTCCCACTCCTCAACACCATAGATCGCAGCAATGTTCGGATGATTGAGCGACGCCAGGACTTGTGCTTCCCGTTGAAAGCGCCCCAGCCGCTCGGGATCCCGGGAAACCTCCGGAGGCAGAATCTTTATTGCAACGCTGCGCTTGAGGCGCGGATCGATTGCCCGGTACACCTCGCCCATGCCGCCTGCTCCCAGCGGCGATTGAATTTCGTAGGGGCCGAGCCTGGTACCAGGGGTGAGTGACACAACAGGCGCTGATTATAGCCCAGGCATACTCAAGGGGGACAGCTAGTACACTCGCAATTCGCTCGTCCAGTTCTGCACCAGTGTCAGGGTCTGCGACGAGCCCTCGCCCATGGCGATGGCGATGAAGCGCAGGCCGTCCCGAGTCGGCGAATATTCCATGGAAAGACCGGCGAGTTCCCAGATGAAACAAGGGCTTGCTGTTGGGCTCTATCCCAGATCTCGCCAATTCGGGCCCACTCCGATTTCCACCAGCAGCGGCACAGCCAGTTCGTGCGCGTGCTCCATCTGCTCTCGCACCAGCCTCTGCATGGCTTGCAGTTCTTTCTCCGGAACTTCAAAGACCAGTTCGTCATGGACTTGCAATGTCATCCTTGATTTGAGTCCGCGCTCGCGCAGGGCCGCGTCAATCCGGATCATGGCGATCTTGATCAGATCTGCGGCCGTGCCTTGCAGAGGCGTATTCACCGCAGTGCGCTCGGCGAAACCACGCTGCGTGAAATTCTTGCTGTTGATATCGGGAATGGGCCGGACGCGCCCAAACAGAGTCTTCACCTTGAGGTCGCGCCGGGCCTGATCGAGAGTCTTATCTATATATGCGCGTACGCCCTTATATTTCTCGAAATAACTCGTGATGAACTGCTTGGCTTCGCCCGTTTCGATGCCGAGACTTTGCGATAATCCGAAGGGCGAAAGCCCGTAGACGATACCAAAATTTACCACTTTAGCCTGCCGCCGGTGATCGGGAGTAACCATCAGCGGGGGCACTCCGAAAACTTGTGAAGCAGTGAGCGTATGAATATCGTCGCCTCGCCGGAACGCTTCGACCAGGAGCGGATCGCGGGAGAAATGTGCCAGCAAGCGAAGCTCGATCTGGGAATAATCGGCGGTCAGTAAAACATGCCCCGGCTCGGCAATAAACGCCGCGCGAATACCGCGCCCGAGTTCGGTGCGGATGGGAATATTTTGCAGATTTGGATTGGCAGAGGAAAGCCGCCCGGTTGCCGTTCCGGTTTGGCCAAATGTCGTATGCACACGTCCGGTTGAGGAATCAATTAGCGCGGGCAACGTGTCAACGTAAGTCGATTTCAGCTTTGTGAGCTGGCGATAGTCGAGCACCATCCGCGCAATCGGATGGTCTTCCGCGAGATCTTCGAGTACGTCAACCGCGGTCGAAATCGTGCGTCCCTTGCCGTATTTCAACGGCTTGGGAAGACTCAGCTTGTTGAAAAGAACGTCGCCGAGCTGGCGCGGGGAGCTAATGTTGAACTCCGTCCCAGCGGCGTCGTAGATTTCTTTGGCTTTGGCCGCGCTCTCGCGTTCCAGTTCGGCTGACATTTTCTCGAGCGCGATCGTATTGACTTTTACCCCTGTCCGCTCCATTCGGGCGAGAACCGGTACGAGCGGCAAATCGATTTCGCTGTAGAGCGTGAGTAAATCCGCTTGCTCCACTTCAGCACGCAAAGCGGAAGCGAGCCTCCCGGTAATGTCCGCAGATTCGGCCAGATTGCCGCTCGCTTTCAGATTGAAGCGTCGCAGCGCCACATCTGGGAGATGATGCGAGGAATATGTGGGATCGAGAAGATAGGAGTAGAGCATCGGGTCGTGCTCTACTGCTTGCAGCTCAACTCCGAAAGGCTCCAACGCATGTATCGCCGCTTTGTAATCGTGAATGGATTTGGGGATCTCTCCGGAAGCCAGAATTGACCGGACTTTGTCTGCTGTAGAGCCGAATTGAATGACCACCGCTGATCCTGCCGAGCTGGAAATTGCAACCCGGCAAGCAACTGGCTGCGGCCCGCTCGCAGACACAGAAACCAGCGAGAGCGGAAGCGTTGCCGGCTCTGGCCGCTCGTCATCGGATTCTTCATCGGTTTCAGCCGCCGATTTCTGGTGCTCGATGGCAACCGCAAGTGCAGCTTCCGGCGCGAGCGCCCTCACAACATTCTCCAGGTCAGCGTCGGACTTCGCTTCGCTGTAATGAGTTTCTGTGACCTGAACTTCCGGTAGCAATTCCTTCAGCAGCGAGGTGAATTCCAGCTCAGCGAAAAGGTCGCGCAGCAGTTCAACATCCGGCTCGCCCGCGCGCATGGCTTCAACATTCAGCTCAACCGGAACGTTGCTATCGATCGTCGCCATGCTTTTGCTAAACAGAATCGTCTCGCGGTTATTTTGCAGAGACTCACGATAAGTTTTTCGTTCGACTTCCGCGGCCCGATCCAGCGCCTTCTCCACGCTGCCGAAGCGCCGGATGATCTCAACCGATCCTTTCTCGCCGATGCCGGGGGCGCCGGGGATGTTGTCGATGGCATCGCCGCGCAGCGCCATGACATCGACGACACGCTCAGGAGGCACACCGAGAATTTCCTCAACCTTGGCGGCGTCGCAAATCAGATTGTCCTTTGGAGGATTCAGGATGCACACCATGTTGTTCACCAGCTGCATCATGTCCTTGTCGCTCGAAACCACATAGACAGGATGCGACGCTTCCGCTGCTTTGCGCGCCAGAGTGCCGATGAGGTCATCAGCTTCGAAACCCGCCATCTCCAGAATCGGAATGCGATACGCCTCCAGCGCCCGCCGGATATAAGGAATCTGCTGCGCCAAGTCCTCAGGCATGGCAGCACGGTTGGCTTTGTAACCCTTGTATTCGATTTCGGTGAATGTTTGCGTCTTGATATCAAACTTACGGATCTTGGTGATGGCTTCCGCCTGCTGGTCGCGGAAGGTCGGCGCCGCTACGTCGAACACCGCAGCAAGAAAGGCGGGCGTAAAGTCGTCGCGCAGCTTGCGCAGCATGTTGACGAAAACATAGATTGCCGCGGTGGGCAGTCCGGCCTTGGTTGACATGGAGCGCTGCCGCGCCATGGCATGATAGGCGCGGAAGATAAACGACATGGCGTCGATGAGAAAAATTCGCTGCGCATCAGGCTGCGCCGGCTGTGCGGGCATGGCCTTCGCTTCCGAGGATTTCGTTCTTGCGGGCAAGAATCTAGTTTAACAGTCGGGTTGTGCCCTGATTTGGGTGGATGTGCGGCATGCTCGTCATCCTGGGCAAGCCGCTTTTGCGGAGCGAAGGATCTGGGCGAGCCGGCGCGACGCGGCGCGTCTTCGCGCCGCAATCCACGCGCGATTGGCTCGCTATCATCATTCCGCACGACTTCCAAAATTAGGAAACGAACCAGCAGTCGAGATGGATGAAGAAGAAGCGGGCGGTTCGAATCAAAAATCGACCGACAAATCGGCTTGTACAACTTTCTTGGCGTCGCCTCCGGCGGTATTGCGGAAAACAACGTAGAACTTCTGGGGTTCATTCATCGAAGGCGGCAGGCTCACATCCACGGTTTGCTCATGCGCCGCCTCGGCAGAGAACAGCGCAGCACTGCCCGTACCGCTCGCGAAATCAGCGTATTGCTCGGCGGTGAGCACGAGAAAGTCGACATTGGCGGCGTCGTCAGGCTTGGATCCAACCTTCCCTATGAACGATTTGTAGTCGCCATGCAATCGCGGCATGGCGGCACGAGCGGGAATTTCGAACGGAAAAACCATCGCAGTGCGAACCGTGAAAACCTTGTTCAGTACCGGTTGGCTGGTGCCGAGCGGCGACGGACCAACATGCTCCTCAGCCTCTTCCGGTTTCGGCGCCTGCTTCTTCTGGCAGGCCATCAGGGAAACGAGAAGCGCCGCGCAAAAAATAAGGAGCGCAGGCCGAATTCGCACCCTTCGTTTCATTTGTGCACAGCTTTTCCGTAGGCGGTGGTGTAATGCAGCTCGATTTCTCCGCAAGTGCCTTGTTCTGCGGAATACACCACACAAGTGTCGAAGGGCCGGGAATAGACGTGCAGGCTGACCGCGCGCTGATTGAATTCTTTGGGATTGAGAACGCGATGCACCGGCTCTCGAGGATCGACGGCGCACGGCTGCGCGACATTCATTTCGACAATATCGGTCGGCTCGATGTGGCATTTGCCGCCGGCAATATCCTGGTGCGCGACGCGGAAATTCTCCACCCGCAAATGGCCAATGGGCGCCGCCATCCAGCAATTTTGATCCCGGTGATTGTGCACGGAACTAACTTGACCGATCTCCCAGCAGATCGCAAGTAACTCGTAGAGTGCGGTTTTATCGATGAGATTGCGCGTGTAATGCTGCTGGTCCCATGCGAGATACGGCGCTAACGATTCGGGACTCACCGGATTTTCCAGCAAGAACCTCTGAATCTGCCGGGTCTCATCGAAGGCCGCCTCGGAGAATTTGCGGAGTTGAGAAACCAACTCCTGAATCGAGACCTGCTTGATCGCGGTAGTCATAAGAGCTCCCGGCAAAAGTATAACGCGCTTGAAGCGCCGGTTTGGGCTCTGGTCATGTATGGCCTCAGTGACCTCTTTGTTCAAGGCTTTAGGTTCTCGCAGGAACTATTCGATGAACATGCAATCGCCATACGAATAAAAGCGATACCTCTCAGCCACCGCATGTTCGTAGGCGCTCAGGACCTTCCCGCGGCCGGCGAATGCGCATACGAGCATCAGCAAGGTAGATTGGGGCAGATGAAAGTTCGTGACCATCCCGCCTACGATCTTGAATTCGAAACCGGGATAAATAAAGAGATCGGCCGCTCCGGAACCGGACGCGATTGCACCCGCTCCCTGCCGAACCGCATGTTCCAGCGTGCGAACCGTGCTTGTGCCAATGGCGACTACGCGGCGCGACGCGTTAAGTGCGCGATTGATGGCTGATGCTGCCTCCTTGCCGATCGAATACATTTCCCCATGCAACTTGTGATCTTCAACGCACTCCACTCGCACCGGCTGAAACGTACCGAGGCCAATGTGCAAGGTAACCTCAGCAATCTCGGCGCCGCGCCTGCGTATGCGATCAAGAATCTCTGGAGTGAAATGCAAGCCAGCGGTAGGCGCGGCCACCGACCCCCGCTCGTGCGCATAGACGGTTTGGTAACGGTCGGCATCCGCGGAGGAATCTGCGCGCGAAATATAAGGTGGAAGCGGCACATGTCCAATGCGATCGAGAACGGCAAAAAAAAATTCGGATTCGTCCACGGTGTGGCTGTCCGGAGCGCCGGGTTCTGCATTCATGGCGGGCCCTCCGCTTTCGAATCGAATGCTCCGTTCTCCGAATTCGCCGCGCGTCAAAACCACCCCTTGCAATTCCTCCTTTTTCCCAAAAAAAAGGCGTTCGCCCACGCCGACCTTTCGTCCGGGTCGAACCAGGCACTCCCATTCGTTGGGGTTTCGCGATATCTGGCGCGTGAGCAGAACTTCCACGCGTCCGTGAAGAAAATCGCGAGCTGCGGGATTGCGCTGGCTGACCGGTTGTGCCCGCGCTCCCTGGCGGCGCCCGTAAAGGCGCGCTGGGAATACTCGCGTGTTGTTAAACACCAGCAGATCGTCTGCGCGCAGCAGGTCCGGCAGTTCCCGGAAGCGTCGATCGGTGTAACTTCCGCTGGCCCGCTGCAAATGCAGCATCCGGGAAGCGTCGCGTTCGCCCAGCGGGTGCTGGGCGATGAGTTCCTCGGGAAGGTGATACTTAAATTCGGAAACCAGCACGCGATCAAATTATATGGGAAAGCTGAAACCGGGCAGGTTCTCGTCTCTCTCTCTTAACTATTTCGCCGGAACGTGCTTGAAGGCCCAGAATGCGCTGAAAAACCTTTACAATTTCCGCCTGATTTTGTTTGTTTTGCCCGCTGCGGGTGGGGTAGTATCGAATCGTAAAGCCTGTTTAGCCACTTTTTGTCGCGTTAGTCGCTACCTCCTCCCCAAGAGAGTCCTCCATGTCGGGCGAGCGCACACACAGAGAAGAAATTGTCCGCTACGGTCGTATGCTGCACGAGCGGGGCTTCGTTGCGGCCATGGATGGAAATCTATCAGTACGTCTTAATGACGAACGAATTCTGGTTACCCCCACCTGTGTGAGCAAGGGCATGATGCAGCCCAAGGACATGGTAATCGTCGATCAGCAAGGCAAGCTGGTTGCGGGACGGCGTAACGTCACCAGCGAAATCGATATGCACCTTCTCATCTACCGCATGCGCAAGGATGTTCGGGCCATCGTGCACGCGCACCCGCCTACAGCTACGGGATTTGCCGCTGCGGGTATGGCGCTAACGGAACCTCTGGTTTGCGAAGTTGTCATGGGATTAGGCTGCATTCCCCTGGCACGCTATGGTACTCCCGGAACCTCGGAACTTGCGAAGACCCTGGAGCCTTATGTTGCCAACTACGACGCGATCCTAATGTCGAACCACGGTGTTGTAACCTATGGCGACACCCTTGAGCACGCCTATATGAAAATGGAAACGGTTGAGCATTTTGCCCAAATCGCGCTGGTGACCCACTTGCTCGGCAAGCAGCAGCCGCTGAGCGGAGTGGATATCGAGAAACTGATGCTGGCGCGAACGAAATACTTCGGGAAAATGCCTGCGTCGCTCATGCCCGCGGTCATAGCAAGGCCCCCAGAAAAGGCAAGCTGATAAACGGACGCTTTCGTCTATTCCCCTCCGATCCGAAAGCGAAAGCCTGTGCGAAAGTTCACGGGTAGTGCAGGGTATCCCACCACCTCGTTGTAGCGCCGGTCGAGTGCATTCGACACATTCGCATAAATCGTTACCCGGGAAGTGAAGGCATACCATCCACCAAGATCGACTCGCACGTACCCAGCGGCATGATCGATGCCTAGGCCATCGAAGTCCGAATCCGGCCGCTGTCCCACGAAACTGCCTGCCACGTTGGCACTCCATTTTGTCCCGCGATAACTGAACAGCGTCGTGGCCGAGTGCTTAGGGCGGCGCAACAATGGGTTTCCAGTGTCGTACACCGGATCGCAAAAATTCGCCGACGTGCACAATGGCGCTTGCAGATATTCCGTCGACAGGTAGGTGTAGGAAACGTTCCCTAAGAGTCGGCTCCCGATTCTTCCTTGCAGCTCAACTTCCGCCCCGTGCGCGAGAGATTCCTGCACGTTGAAAAATTCTCCCAGGCTTCCGGGAGGAAAACCCTGATAGCTTTGCTGATTGGTTCCATATTCGATCTGATCGTGAAATATATTGCGAAAATAAGTTGCGTTGAACGCCCATTTCCCTTCCAGCAACTTTTGCTCGAATCCTGCTTCATATGCACGCGTCCGCTCCGGTAGCAGACCCGGATTGGCCGCGTAGAAGGGCAGGCTGGCAAATGTTTCATACAGTGCTGGCTCCATGAATCCTTGCGCATAGGAAAATCGCAACCGGGTTCCCGAAAACAATTCTCCGCCGCGCAAGGCCATGAAGGTTAGAGCTACGCGCGGCACGCCGGTGTTGCCGAACAGGCTATTGTGAACGAATCTTCCACCGGCCACTGCCGAAAACCTATTCCATGTCGCTTGCTGTTGGAAGTACACGTCCTGTTGCAGCCGTTGACCGGGTGTCTGCGATCCCACGCTGCCGACAAATCCGACTTCGTTTTCTAAGCGGTATCCGAAGGTTGAGTGCGTCCATGTCCGCTCGGCGTAATCCCCCTGATACTCGAAGCCAACGCGGTTGATGTTGTCGTACGTATGTCCCGGGAAAAAGTCGTAGCTGGCGGGATTAGTATTCAGGTTAATGTCGTTATAGCGATAAAGCGAGTCGAAACCAGTGAAGCGATGCTGCCATCCCGAAGGGCTGGCCACCGCCAGTTCCGCACTGCCAAGCAGGCTGTTTAGTTGCGCGGTTTCGCTCGGATCAGGCGCAAGAAGTGGAACGCCGTTGAAATTCCACTCCCCCGGAACGCCGGTATGGCTGTTGGAATGGCGAACGCGCACGCGGATGGCAACCCCGTCCGTGATCGCCACACCAGTGTTAGCTCCCTCCAGCGAATCTGAGTAAGCGTCGTTGACTCCCAACCCGTTTGTGTTGAATTGGTCGCCAAAAAAATTGTAGTCATAGCTCCCGCGAGCGCCGGAGATCGACGCGTAACCATTGGCGGTCGAGAAATTCCCACCGTCAGCGCCGAAGCGAAGCTCCGGAACTCGCGTGCTTCCGGTTCGCGTCCACACCTGCACCACGCTGGTCATGGCATCGGAGCCGTAAAGGGTGCTCTGCGCACCGCGCAGAAATTCCACGCGATCAGCCTGCGTCAGTGGTAGCGTGCCGAAGTCAAAGGTTTCGCCCGGATTGTCGACCGCGACTCCATCGACAATTACTTTGTTGTAAGTCGATTCGCCGCCGCGCACGAACAATGACGAAATGCCGCCATATTGTCCGGCTGTATTGATCACCGCACCCGGAAGAAAGCGGATGGCATCGTCGGCTGCAACCGGCCTCATGGTTTCCAGTTGTTCGTTTTCCAGGGTGGAGATGCTGGCACCCGTTCGTTCGGCCAAAGCAGGTGTTCGAGTCGCGGTTACAACTACTGTCTCAGATGCAAGCGCAAGCTTTAGCTGGACTGTAAAGCTGTTTGTGACGGCGTTGGAATGAGCCGGAACCTCGAAGTCCACAACTTGCGCACCAAATCCCGCAGCCAGAACCTCGATTCTGTAACTGCCAGGGAATAACTCCCCGAAATCGGCGAGTCCTTCTGCGGAAGTCGTCGTCACTCGTGCGGGAATGTGCGACCCTTTTCCAATAAGTGAAATCTGAGCTCCGCTCACCGCGGCCGATTGCGGATCGATAACTCTTACGGTGGTATCAGCGGCAAACGCCGCTGAAAGGGAAACCAGAAGCAACCATAAAACGCAAAGTGCGCGCATAACCATCCTCCTTTTCACGCGAAAGGGGTTGCGGTAGACGGTCTGCGCCGGTCTCCTGGCTTTGCGAGTAAGGATGCCCAATAGCGGTTGGCGATGTGCTAAACAGCGAATCGCTCGCTGGCATCCACGTTCTGCAAAAGGCCTTCCCGGGTACGCCCAGTGGCCGATTGCAATTTCCTCGCTTACAGTTGCGCGGCAGCGCGGGATTTTCACCCGCTTCCCTGTCTTCGCCGAGAGGCGATGACGCGCAAACCGAAGTTCACATAAAGTACATTTCAAAGAACTGGAAACGACTGAGACAAGAACTTAGCGGCTGATCCAGGCAAAAGTCAACTGTTGATCAAAAACATTATCCGTGTTCCTCTGTGTCCTCCGTGTTTAATCCGGTTTTCAGAATACAAACTTTGCCCCCAACTGAAACACTCGCGGACCGCCGCCGCCCAGACCGGGGTTCGTCTGCGCCACATCCGGCGTTTGCGTAAGTTGACCGTCGTAGCAACCTAGCGCGGGACTGCATTGCAGGTTTCCATTCTGATCGTATCCCGGAGTAATCACGTGATTAGGCAAAGCAAAGTCAGGATGGTTAAGAATATTGAATAGTTCCACGCGCAACTGTAGAGCAACTGTCTCAGTCAGCGGCGTTTCCTTGGTCAGCGAAAAATCCCAATCAGCGTATCCGGGACCGAAGATCGCATTTCGACCAAGGTCGCCAAAAGTTCCATCCGGCGGCTGGCTGAACGCCAGGGGATTCAGATAGCCAGTTGCCGGACTCCATCCCGGCAAAATCGGATTGACGCCTGGCACAACATTCGGCCTCTGGTTGAAGTAAAAGCGGTTGCTGGTGTCGTCAGCGTTGACGATGGGAATTGGCCGTCCGGTCTGAACTGTGACAATCGCATTCAACTGCCAGCCCGCCCCCATCCGTTTGCTGTTCGAGAGCGATGGTAGGGCGTAGTTCAAGGCCGCGGTAAAGCGCTGCCGCGTATCGAAGGTCGAGGGTCCGCGCTCGGCTTTCAGGTTGCTGGGGTCCTGCGGAAACGCCGCTCCGGGAACGAAATCGATTCCATCGGAGGCATCGTCGATAGATTTCGACCACACGTAGCCCACAATTCCCGAGATTCCATGAGCATTCTGAAAACGCGCAATCGCATCCAGCGCGTGATAAATGGAGGAACTCGAGGGCGTCAGCTCGTCCATCGCAGCGTACGTAGTATTAATGGTTCGATTGCCCTGAGAATTCGGCTCGTTCAGATCAGTGAGACGCACCAGATCGGTTCCCTTGCTGCCCACGTAGCGCAGTTCCGTGGCAGCATGCGCGGCGAGCTGGTGCTGAATATTCAAATTCCAGTTTTGTGTGTAGGGCGACGGAAAGCTGTGCGGCGTAACAAAAATCGAATACGGCGGACCAGCCACGCCGTTCATGATAGGCGCGTGCGGTGTAGAGTTGGTCCCGTTAAACGCCGTCGGATCGTAATTCAAAGGGAGAATCGGTTTCGGCCCGATAGGGTTCGTCGCTACACCCGCCGAGGTTGTGTAATTTGCAATAAATATGTCCTGCGGGACGTAGTCGTAATAAAGTCCATAGCCGATTCGAACGACCGTATTCTTCAGCGCATTCCAGGCCAATCCGAAGCGCGGGCTGAGGTTGTGCAAATCACGCTGATACAGACCATTCAATCCGTCCGTGCCGACCATGGCGAGATTTCCGTCGGCGCCAAGGTTAGAAAGCAAGTTATTGGCTTCACTCATCGGCCCGAAATATTCCCAGCGCAGGCCAAAGTTCAGGGTCACATTGCTAGCAGCGCGGTAATCATCCTGGGCGAAGAAACTGAATCCGTTGTTATAGGTGGTGCGGTGGGTGTTGCCTTCCTCGACGGAAACGAACGAGCAGCAGTCGCCCAAATTGTTCAGATCGTACTCGCCCCCATTCAGGAAATCGGCGAGGGAGTCGACGACGGGATCGTAACCCGGCTGTCCGCAAGCCAGCGCGCCCGTGGTAAGGCAGGCGCCTGCCGTGAACTGAAAAATTCCTCGCTCCAGGTTGTCGTTGAAATTAACGATCGCCGCGCGGCGGAACTCCCCACCAAATTTGATCGTATGCCTGCCCCTGGGTACGGTGAAATTGTCGAGGATCTGGTAAGTCCCGCTCGTGCGCCCACGAGGGATGCTGTAACCGGTAGCGCCAAGATTCTCAATGTTGGTGAAATCGAACTCGGGTATGCCCAGTTTTCCGGTACCAAAGTTCAGGCCGATAGAGTTGGGATTGAGATTCGCATCTAGCGAACTGAACGAAGTTGTGTAGCGGCTAT
The DNA here is from genome assembly GCA_030039165.1 of Candidatus Sulfotelmatobacter sp. Lineage (GTDB taxonomy): Bacteria > Acidobacteriota > Terriglobia > Terriglobales > Acidobacteriaceae > Sulfotelmatobacter. The sequence goes on from JASHQM010000225.1 coordinate 23,891, forward strand.
AGCCGAAGCGAACTTCGTTGATATCGCCTCCCCGCAAGCTCGAAAGCAGGCTCACTGAAATCACCTGCACACGCGTGGGCGAAGTCTGCGCGAATTGCGGCAGGCGCGAACCAGTGCCATACCCTCCCGGCGAGCCGAACGGAAATATCTGGTAGCTCTGCGCGAAGGCGTAACGTCCGGTCAGCAATTCGGTTTTCGTCAGATTGTGGTCGAGTTTGACGATGAAATTGTTGCCGTTGTTCGTGTCGCGCACCTCATCCGCAATCGTTCCCGTAGTGCTCTGCGGATAGAACGCGAGCAGCGCATTCAGCCCGGGATTGATTGCAGGTTGGTACAGCAAGGCAGTGGCTTGCGCTTCAGCAATCTGCTGCGTTGTCGGGACCAACAACAGAAAATCAGAACCCACCCTTTCCCGCTGTCCTTCGTAGGCTCCAAAGAAAAACGTCTTATTCTTCACTACCGGGCCACCGATGGCGCCGCCGAAATTGCTGTTCTGGAAGACCGATTTGTGTGGCTCGGTGTTGAAGTAATTACGCGCATCGAGAGCGCTGTTGCGCAGGAAGCCGAAGCCTGAGCCGTGAAAGTGATTGGTACCGGATTTCGTAATGATGTTGACCACCGAACCGCTGTTGCGGCCATATTCGGCCGGGAACTGCGACTCGAGATTGAATTCTTGAATGGCTTCCAGCGGCAACAATGAAGCAGGCGCACCACCGATGCCCGTCTGATTGAGGGCAGAGTTATTGAAGAACGGGTCGTTGTCGTCGGTTCCGTCAAGCGTGTAATTATTCGACCGGTCACGATTGCCGTTGATATTGAATTGACCAAAGCCATCCTCAGTTCCAGCCACTCCCGAAGGATCGACTGTGGTTCCTGGCGAAAGCGCGACTAGCTTTCCAAAATCGCGCCCGTTCAGCGGCAACTCGGTCACCATTTTCTGCTGGATGACCTCTGCCAGCACATCCTGCGTGCTGTCCACCAATGACGCCGTTTCACTGACCACCACTTGCTCGTTGAGCCGTTGCACCCTTAACTCAAAATCGAGACTCGTATCCAGTCCCACGTTCACCAAAACTCTTCGTGTCCCAGGTGAAAGATCCGCAACCTCGGCCCGCACTTCATACTGACCAGCAGGCAACTCCGCTAGAACATATTCGCCGTGATCGTCGGTTACCGTCTCGCGCGACACCCCGGTCGCCACATTCGTAGCCTTGATCTTCGCCCCTTGCACCAGGCCTCCGATCGCATCAGCAACTTTCCCCCGAATCGAACCCCGAAAACTCTGAGCGGAAACCATCACCGGCAATATCAACAGGATGATTCCCATGTGATGCAACCATGAGATTTTCTCAGGCACGTCTGCTCGCCACAGCATCAGAAGTACTCCTCTCTGGGATGAGGCATCAAAATGCTTGCGATGTGGGGACTGTAGCGAGACGGGAATGCGGAAGTCAACCGCGCATCACGGGAATGGCCAAGGAATCGCCTCTTTGCGAAGTTTGCAGCTCTGTTTTGCGCGCTTCGCGGTTTAAGATGTTTCTGCCTTGTAATACTGGAACTCGGCCGTTCCGACTTTCTTAACATTCGCCTCGGCGAACGCAACGCAGCGGTCGAGCGCGCCTTGCAGTTCGGCGTCGTAATGAGGCAAATCGTCGTCGCAGGTTTCTTTCGGAACATGAATCAGCTTTCCGATTCTCACCAGCACCCGTGAAAACGGCATCGGAATAAGTAGCGCATCCCATGTATTCAGCACCCACGCTCGATCCACTGCCATATGAAACATCGTCATGGGCGCGCCCGACGATCGCGCCAGTGCCACTGGGCCTGGCTTCACCTTATATCGCGGGCCGCGTGGCCCGTCTAGCGTGAAGGCCACCGTCCATCCCTCTTCGAGAGCTCGCCGCAGCCCCAGCAGAGCCCGCACCGCATTTCGACTGCTCGACCCCTTCACCGGCACAAAGCCAAACTTGCGAATGATCCGTCCCATATATTCGCCGTCGTAACTGTTGCTGCTCATGACCCGAATGCCCATGTTGCGAAAAACGTAGGTTGCGGGAATCTGGCAGGCGTGCCACAACGACGCCACAGTCGGCCGCTGATCCAGAGTTTCCTGCGCGCCCTCTTCCCGCGAGACGGATACGCGCAGCGTGGGACCAATCAGGCGAATGAATGAATGTCCGAGAAAAATGATGATGTGCAAAGCGATGCGTTGCCTGAGCGTGAAGCGACGCGAAATCGGCCCTTCGGTGGCAAAGTAATTGTCGACTGCGGCTTCGGTCACGAAACCATTGTAATTCCCTGCCGTGGCTCGGATTCTGAAGGCCGGCAACGACCCGCACGGTATAATCAAAACAGCCCCGAAGCGCCGCGTCTCCCGCTCCTTCCTACGAGTTTCCAGCAGTGCACGGGGCTATAATCCCACATGGCGACTCTGCGCCAACAAATTGCGACCACTGCTCTAACGCTCACCAAGTTCCGCGACTTGATGAGGCGGATTCAGGAGAACCGGCCGCAAGACGATCTCTCGATCGTCAAGAGAGCCTACGATTATTCTCTGAAAAATCATGAAGGCCAGTCGCGCGCTTCGGGCGAGCCCTATCTGGTGCATCCGCTGGAAGTGGCGCTGGTGCTCGCCGACATGAAGATGGACCCAGTCGCCATCGCCGCCGGCCTGCTGCACGATTCAGTGGAAGACACTTCGGTCACCATCGAGGATATCCGCAAGGAATTCGGCGAGCAGGCGGCGCACATCGTCGAGGGCGTCACCAAGATCAGCAAAATCGATTTTGCCACGCGTGAAGAGGCGCAGGCCGAAAACCTGCGCAAGATGATGCTCGCCATGGTCGATGACATTCGCGTGGTGCTCATCAAACTGGCCGACCGGCTGCACAACATGCGAACGCTGGAACATCTTCCGGCAGAGCGCCAGCGCAAAATTGCCGAGGAGACGCTTGAGATTTATGCTCCCATTGCTCATCGCCTTGGCATGGGCAAAATTCGCGGAGAACTCGAGGATCTCGGCTTCCGCTTTCTCGATCCCGATGGCTACGAGCAGGTGGAAAAAGCCGTCAACGCCAAGCGCAGGCAGGGCGAGGCGTTTCTCGCGAAGATGCAGGGCATTATCAAAGACAAGCTGAAGGAAGCGGGCATTCAGGCGCGCGTCGAAAGCCGCATCAAGCGCATCTTCAGCATTCACAAAAAGCTGGTTCGACAGCGCATCGCGGTAGAGCAGGTTTACGACTTGTTTGCCATGCGCGTGATCACGCGCTCATTACAGGACTGCTACGCGGTATTGGGCATCATTCACAACATCTGGCGGCCGGTGCCGGGACGAATCAAGGATTTCATTGCCATGCCGCGACCGAATTTTTACCAGTCGCTGCATACGTCGGTGATTACCGAAGATGGCACACCCTTTGAAATCCAAATCCGCACTGAAGACATGCACAAGATGGCAGAGGAAGGAATCGCCGCGCACTGGAAATATAAAGACGGCCCGGTTTCGGCACAGGACGAGCAGCGTCTGGCGTGGCTGCGCCAGGTGGTCGAATGGCAGCGCGACGTAAGCGATCCTAAAGAATTTTTGTCGGCGCTGAAGGTCGATCTCTATCCCGAAGAGGTTTACACATTTTCGCCCAAAGGCAAAGTCGTCGTGTTGCCGCGCGACGCGACTCCCATCGATTTCGCCTACAGCATTCACACGGAAGTTGGCCACACTTGCGTGGGGGCGAAGGTGAACGGGCGGATGGTGCCTTTGCGGCATAAGTTGCACTCCGGCGATATTGTCGAGATCGTCACGCAGGCGGGTCACAAGCCCAGCCGCGACTGGCTGGGGCTGGTGAAGTCCTCGCGGTCGCGCAACAAAATCAAACACTGGCTGAATGTTCACCAGCGTGAGCGCTCCATCGAAATCGGCAAGAAGCTGATCGAAAAAGAAGCCCGCAAATACCGCATCGCCTTCAAAGACATAAAGGATGAAGATTTGCTGAAAGTTGCCGGCGGCTATGGCCTGGGCAAAGTCGATGACCTCATGTCCGGCATCGGCTATGGAAAATATTCCGCGCGGCAAGTGCTGGCTCGCCTGCTTCCCGCGGGCGCCACGCCTTCCATGGCCGGCGATATCGAGGCCGAGGGACTTTCCAACGTTCCGGGCGCTATCGCGAGCGTGGTGCGCCGCGTCTTTGGCGATACCAATGCCATCACGGTAAAAGGCCAGGGCGACATGCTCGTCTACCGGGCACGCTGCTGCAATCCCATTCGTGGCGAGAGCATCGTCGGCTACATCACACGCGGCAAAGGAGTGGCGGTGCACGCCGTCACCTGTCCGAACGTGACCAATCTACTGTACGAGTCCGAGCGCCGAATCGAAGTCGAGTGGGCAAGAGACGAGAGCACACCAACGGCTTATCCGGTGAAGCTGACCGTGTATTGCGACGATCGCTTCGGCATGCTGAAAAATATCACTGCCGTCATTGGCGACGCGCACAGTAACATCCGCAATATCGAGGCGCGCACCGCCAACAGCCAGGCCAGCGTGGAAATCGTTCTCGATATTTCCGATCTCAAGCACCTCGAACAGATCATGGGCGGCCTGAAAAAAATTCAGGGCGTACACGAAGTGCAGAGATTGCAGAAGATTTAGCCCGTTCTTACTTTCAAAAGGCACAGCCCTCAAGAGCCCGTTTGTGAGACGATTGAATCAGTCCCATGATTCAGCTTTCCGGCGCCGGAAAACGTTTCGGCCACAAACTTCTTTTTGAAAATACCGACTGGCTCATCACGCAGCGCGATCGCATAGGACTCGTCGGCGCGAATGGCACGGGCAAGTCCACATTGATGAAAATTCTGGCCGGCCTCGACACGCTCGATTACGGCACTCTGACCATCGCTAAAGGCACGACTGCCGGATATCTTCCGCAAGATGGTTTATCGCTCTCCGGCCGCACGGTTTTCGCCGAGTGCATGTCCGTTTTTGCCGATCTGCGCGCCATGGAGCAGGAGCTCGAAACCCTGCTGCATCAGTTCGCCGAACTTGACCATACCAGTCCCGAGTACGCCCAGGTTGCCGACCGTTATCACAGCCTCGAACACGAATTTCGCACACGCGACGGGTATTCGATCGAAGCCGAAGTCGGGCGAGTTCTGATGGGCCTGGGTTTTCGCAAGGAAGACTGGGAGCGACTGACCGATGAATTCTCCGGCGGCTGGCAGATGCGGCTGGCGCTCGCCAAACTTCTGCTGCAAAAACCAAACTTGCTGCTGCTCGACGAACCCACCAACCACCTCGATCTCGAAGCGCGCAACTGGCTGGAGGAATATTTGCACGACTATCCGCATGCCTTCGTACTGATTTCTCACGACCGCTATTTCCTGGACGTCACGGTCAACAAAATCGCCGAAATCTGGAACAAGCGTTTCTGGTTCTACACCGGCAACTACGACAAATTTCTCAGCCAGAAGACGCAGCGCAACGAGCAGCTTCAGGCCGCCTACAGAAACCAGCGCGAGCGCATCGAGCAGCTAGAAGTGTTCATCAACCGCTTCCGCTATCAGGCGACTAAAGCGAAGCAAGTGCAAAGCCGCGTCAAAGAACTTGAGCGCATGGAGCGCATCGAGATTCCCCCGGAGGAAAAGATGATTCACTTCTCTTTTCCCCAGCCCAAGCCCAGCGGGCGCATTGTCGCGGAATTCGTAAGTGTGGGCAAAACATATCCCGCGCGTTCAGGGCCGTCAAATGGCCAAGGGAATCCAGGCGTGGGCAGCGTCGCTGAACAGTCTTCAGAGAAAGAGGTGTTTCGTGATGTCAGCTTTCTGATTGAACGCGGCGATCGTGTCGCCCTCGTCGGGGTGAATGGCGCGGGAAAGTCGACTTTGATTAAGCTGCTCGCCGACCAAGAACGGCCGACCGGGGGTGAAATTCGTCTCGGCCACAACGTCCAGGCCGACTATTTCGCGCAGGATCAATACAAGGAACTCGATCCCGAGGCGCGCATTCTTGACGATCTCGGTGCCTTGTCTCCGCGCTCGACGCAGACGGAACTGCGCAGCCTGCTCGGATGTTTTTTGTTTTCCGAAGAAGATGTCTTCAAGAAGATTGGCGTGCTTTCCGGCGGGGAGCGCGGGCGCTATGCTCTTCTAAGGTTGCTCTTGCATCCCGCAAACTTTCTGCTGCTCGACGAACCCACCAACCACCTCGATCTTCGCGCCAAAGACGTTCTGCTCGAAGCGCTCATGAAATACACGGGGACCGTGGTCTTCGTCTCTCACGATCGTTACTTCATAGACAGGCTGGCCACGCGCGTTTTTGAAATTGGAGACGGCAAAGTCGAAGTCTATCCCGGCAACTATGAGGATTATCTCTGGCGCAAAGAGGGAGAGGTAGCGAAGCAAAACCAGCAAATCGAAGAGCAACTCAGAATGACTGAGACCGTTTCAACCCCCTCCAACGGAAATCACTCGGCAGCTGATGCCGCGCCCGCTACTGCTTCCGCTGGTCAAAAGGTCAAGCGACTGAATCCCATAAAACGCAAGAAAATGGAAGATCGCATTCGCGAACTGGAAGCGGAGATCAACCGCACGGAATCGGCCATTGCGAATTGCGAGAGCGCGCTGCAGAACTTCGTCAGCGCCGAAGAAACCCAGCGCCAATCGCGAGAACTCGAAGAACACAAGGCCGCACATGCCGCTTTCGTCGAAGAGTGGGAACAACTGAGCGAGTCTCTGCAAGCCGAATAACCACGCACGGCTGTACATCTCCTTCCGTAATCTTAGAAAAGCCTTACTCCTGTGCGATATTCGACATGGCCCTAGGGACACGAACCTGCGGCCCAAACGTTACCCGCCTCGACCGACCGCTAGGTTTGAGGCTACCAAGGAAGGTCGCATGCTCCAGTCGTCAGAAAACACCTATGGCATGAAGTCCAACGCACCGTCGAATCAAAACTCCTTCAATTCAGTGAAAACCGTCAGTGCGCCGGTTGAGCAAGCCACTCTTGGCCGCTCGCTCGTTATCAAGGGCGAGGTCAGCGGTACGGAATCTCTTTATATCGATGGACGCATCGAGGGCAAAATCAGCCTGCCCGAGAATCGCCTTACCATTGGCCGCAACGGCGTCGTCCAGGCCAACGTTACCGCTCGCGAAGTCGTAGTTATGGGCAAGGTAACGGGAAACATCGAGTGCACCGATCGCGTCGATATTAGGAGCGAGGGCCAGGTCACTGGCGACGTTTCCACCATGCGTATCAGCGTGGAAGATGGCGCCGTGCTGAAGGGCGGCATCCAGGTAAGAAGCGGTGAGCACAAGCAGAAAGAAACGCAGTCCCAAGCCAAGGCGCACGAAGCCAAGCCGGCGGCAGCGGAAACGCCCAAGGCGATGGCCGCGACAGCCAGCGCGTAAAGCAAGGGACAGAGGCCAGAAGTCAGTCTGCGATCAGGATCAGGAACCAGACAACAACAAACTGACGAATCGGTTGGGGGCGCGCCAATCCGGGCTCCCGATTATTTTCGAACCCACGAGCAATTCTTGTCCGATGTAACACACCTGCTGATATCCAAAGGCGCGCGTAGATTGTGGAAGCAATATCCTACGCTTGACAGTGGATTAGCCCCGCCGGGTCAAACTTCCCTGACAAACGAGGCTGCGCCACCCTCGTGTGTTACGGGAAATTAACTTCTCCTTCATCGTTCTGTAACACTTCCCAGATAGTTTTAATTGCTCTTACGCTCGGGCATTCGTTCCAGCACAAGGCGATTCTCCGCTTCGAGGCGCAACCAATTCTGGGAGTGTGTTTGTGAGATTTCTTTGCTGTTTATTGGTCTGCACTGCATTGATCAGTACCAAGGATTATCTGCTGGCGGCCCCGGCAGATGGCTCACTCCACGGAATCGTCATCGTCGTTTCAGGCTCGCCAGTTTCCGGAGCCACTATCTCACTGGAGGGCAAGGGTGTTGCCCAGGCAGCCACGACTGACGTTAATGGCGAGTTTCACATCGCCAGCCTGCCGGCGGGTTCGTACAAGGTGAAGATCAGCGCCACCGGGTTCGCCGATTTTGACGTTCAGGTTGATGTCTCCGGGACTGTGGTCACAGAGGTCGATGCGGTCCTAACTCCTTTACCGAAACCAGTAGAAACGACGCCAGCGGTAGCAGCACCCCCCGCAGGAACCCCAGCCGCAAAGCCAGCGACAGCCGGTGAAACATCAGCACCAGCGGCGTCCGCGTCGACGACCGTGGCAGCACCACAGGCTATTTCTGTGAGCGCTCCGCAAGGTAAAGCTGCGGTCTATGGCAACGTGACCGACCAGACGGGAGCCGTTATTTCCGGAGGCTCTGCAACCGTCACCGGCAGTGCGGGACCTGTCAAGGTGAACGTCAATCCCCGTGGACAATACGTGATCAACGGACTCGCACCTGGCCAATACAACTTGAGCGTCTCGGCTCAGGGCTTTGCACCCTTCGAGACCGTCGTTACGCTGTCCGCAGATCAGGCGGTTGAGATCGACGCAACGCTTCAGCCTCCTAGCGCCAAGACAGAAGTAAACGTCGAGGCGGCCAACGCTGCTCAGGTTCAGACGGAGAGCGCCCATATCGAAGGCACCATCACTGAGAAGGAAGTTGTAGAAACTGGACTCAATGGCCGCAACTTCACGCAACTCATTGCCTTAGCCCCCGGCGTGAGCAATCAAACGGGACAGGATGAAGCCAAGGTAGGAGTTCAGGGCAGTGTGAAGTACAGCGTCAACGGCGGCCGTGTCGAATACAACAACTTCGATGTCGATGGCAGCGATGTGCTCAACGCCGGCCTCAACGGAGCCGAAAGTACGTTGATGGTTTATCCCAGTCTCGACTCCATTCAGGAAGTGAAGGTTCTCACCTCAAACTACGGCGCGCAATATGGACGTACGGCATCGGGCACCGTGCTGGTGACGACCAAGTCTGGGGGGCCGAAATGGCATGGCGGGGCTTACGAATTCGTGCGCAACGAATTCTTCAATGCACGCAACTATTTTGATCCCCCAGGTAAGGCTCCCCTATATCGCAGGCAGGATTTTGGATTCACGCTGGGGGGGCCACTTTCCATTCCTGGCGTATTTAACACGCAAAAGAAGAAACTGTTCTTCTTTTGGTCGGAAGAGTTTCGTTTGGAAAAATCGCCTCTGGGTCCGGGTAACGAGCCAGGGGACTTCAACCAGGCTGTGCCTACGTTAGCCGAGCGGGAGGGTGACTTCAGTGACGTGTGCCCATTCGTTCTTCCTGGAACGCAGACGACGTTTAATCGCATCCAATACCCCGATTGCCCTTCGTCGAGGCCGCTGTCGACCGCCTCGATTGAGCCCCCGGCAACTTATTACGGCAACCTGCTGGGCGCAACCAGCGGCAGTGTAACGACGGCCCAACTGAACCCTGCCAGCCTGACCCTGCTCAACTCCCTTATACCGCTTCCGAATTCCTCTACCGGTTGCAACTCCAGCTTGGCAGGCAAGGTCAACCAACAGACCGGGCAGCCCTTTATTCCTTGCTATGTCGCGGCCGTATCTCCACCTACCTACTGGCGTGAGGAACTCGGCCGGATTGATTACAACATTAGCGATAAGTGGCAGGCTGCCTTTCGCTACATCCACGATGCCTGGGATACAACAACCACCAATCCGCAGTGGTCATATTTTCAAACGGCGGCGGTTCATGAACAGAACTTCCCAACTGTGGAAAACAAGCTGGACGGTCCCGGTACCAGCATGGTTGCACGTTTGACGGCAACCCTAACCCCGAAACTAGTAAATGAATTGGTCGCCAGCTACGTGGATTCTCATATCACTCTGAACGATGTCAGCGGCCCGGGAGGAAATGTGGGAGCCACCGTCTGCCGCATCCAAAGTGGTGGCGTTTGTCCCGACGGAACCACCAACGGCATCGGCTATATTTTTAACAATGGTTTTGGCGGAAACAAGCTCCCCGCCCTGATTGTAGGCGGCACGAATGCCGCATATGGGGGCAACGGTTTTGCAGTCGATACCTCATACGTGCCTTGGGAGCACACCAATCCAACTTACAGCCTTAGCGACAACTTGAGTGCCGCTATCAGCAGCCACACCGTGCAGGTAGGCCTGCAAGCGGTCGATGCACGCCGCGCCGAAACCAACAACGCCATCGGCTCGGCCACGGGCGACCTGCAAGGGATTCTCAGTTTCACCAATCTCTACGGCAACGGCAGCGGCAATGCCTTCGCCGATTTTCTGGGGCAGCTTTTACCCACCAACCTGCCACAGGTTTACAGCTTCCAGCAGGATAGCGCTCAGCTCAAGTACTACAACAATTACTACATCGTCGAACCCTATGTGCAGGATGATTGGCGCGCCAACCGGCACCTTACCCTGAACCTCGGTATCCGCTTCAGCCTCTTCACTAACTATCACGAAGAGAATCTCAACGCCTGGAACTGGGAACAGAGTGCTTTCAGCATGTCTCAAGCCGCTGGTGTGAAGATCGCGCCGGTTACCAATCAAGGGTATGGCGGCGGCAACATCGTCTACGATGGCGTTCCCCTCACGCTGCCACTTGCCCCTAATTCAGTGGTCACCAACGGCTTGGTGCAGTGTGGGAAGAATGGCATCCCCGCCAGCTGTATGAGCAGCCACATTTTCAATCCGGCGCCCCGGGTGGGATTTGCCTGGGACCCGAAAGGCGATGGGAAAACTTCGATCCGCGGCGGCTACGGTATGTTCTATGAGCACGGTACGCCCAAAGAAGCCAACACCGGCTCTCTGGAAGGCGGCCCGCCGCTGAACCTTACGATGACACAAACCGATCCCGCGCAAGGCTACGCTGGAATCGGCGGAGGTCTGGCATTCCCCATCGACGTTACTTCGATTCCCACGAAAACGGTTTGGACTTATGCACAACAATGGAGTCTGAGCGTACAGCACCAGTTTCCAAAGGAGATGGTCGGCACGATTGCGTATGTCGGCAGCAAAGGCACCCACCTTTCAGCAGAACTGCAACTCAATCAATTGCCGGTTCCGCCGGTCGGGCCCGATAGCGGTATCTTTCTAAATGGTAATCCGTTTGCCGCGGGACAGCCGATCACGCAAGCCGATTGCAACAGTTACACCGGAGGCGTGAACGGTAACGATACTGGATACACTTACGGTAGCTTCACGCTCGTCAACGGCACGATTGTCACGCCGTCGGAGCCAGCCTGGCTTAATCTGGCGGCCGCTTGCTACACGTACGACCCAGCAAAGTTGCCTCCGCCCAGCGCGTTGCGCACCTTTGCTCCGGGCATTGGGCGTGTGCTTTCCCTGCAAGACATTGCCGACTCGCAATACCACGCCTTGCAAGCCACGCTGCGCCGTACTCGGGGCCCACTTACCGTCGGGGCCTCATACACTTACAGCCACTCGTTCGACGACTCCTCCGACCGCTCGGACGCGTCTTTTGTCAACTCCGCGAATATTAAGTCCGAATGGGCAAGCTCCAACTTCGATCAACGCCATCTTCTGACGCTGAACTACATTTACGCCCTTCCCAACTTGAGCGGCATCATTGAGCGTGGCGTCGGACGCGCTGACGATCCTCCCAGCGCCGGTTCCAAGGCGACCACATCTCAGAGCAACTCGGGACTCCTCCACGTTCTGCTCGATGGCTGGGAGTACTCCGGCATCACCACATTTCAGTCGGGCACGCCTTTTACCGTCATCAACGGCGGCAGCAACAACGGCATTTCTGTAGCTGACAATGCGGGCGTCGCCAACCTTGCCGGCGCGGGGTCCTATCCCGACGTCGTCGCTGACCCGCGCGGCCATGTTCCGACATATGTCAACGGCGGCGCCAGCGTCGGACCATTGCTGTTCAATCCCGCCGCCTTTGCCGCACCTCAGGGCCTTACCTTTGGCGATGCGGGACGCAATTCCCTGAACAATCCTCATCGTTTGAATTTCGACATGAATCTGTTGAAGAACTTCAAGGTCACGGAAGGCAGCAACCTCGAATTTCGCGTGGAAGCCTTCAACATTTTCAATCACACACAGTTCCGCATCTTTAACTCCAATATCGGCAATACAGCTTCGAACACCATCAACTGCTACGGCGGCCCCGGCGATACAGCCGCTGGAGGCTATACACCCATTCCCGGCGCGCCCGCGGGTACGCCACCGGTATTTGTGGATTGCACCACTGGCAGCGCGTTCTTGCACCCGGTCGACTCGCATCGTCCGCGAACGCTGCAATTAGGGTTGAAGTACTCGTTTTAATTCCGGATGCCAGCGTTATGCGCATTGCAGTTCCAAGTCGCAGAAGGGGCGAGCGGGGATACGTTCTGCTCTCGCTCTTATTGGGAGCCTCTCTGCTTGTAATTGCAGCAGCAGCGGTGGCGCCAAGAATTGCCCTCGAGATTCGCCGCGACCAGGAAGCGGAACTGATTCACCGCGGCGCTCAATACCGGCGTGCCATACGCCGCTTTGCTAAACAAACCGGACGTTATCCCGTGACGCTGCAAGATCTGGACGATACCAACGGCGTACGCTTCCTGCGCCGGCATTACAAGGATCCCATCACTGGCAAGGATTTTAATATTCTGCGCATGTCGGCAACTCCAGCAGCGATGGGAACCAGCCTCAGCGCGTCGAGTCTGCAGGCAGCGAATGGAGACCGATCCACCGGTGGCCAGCAATCTTCCGATTCGGATGCATCGGAGGGTAGCTCCGGTCAATCATCGGATGCGGCAATTCCAATTCAGCCACACTCCGAATTCGCCGCAGCAGAGAATCACGCTCTGCAGTCATCCCCCGCGGAGGTGCCCACCCCCGCCAATGGCATTGGCTATGGGCTGATGATTGGCGTGGTCAGTACGAGCAAGGCGAGGACGATCCGCGAATTCAACCAGAAGGATCGCTACAACCAGTGGTATTTTTTCTACGACCCCTCGTTCGATCGCGGCTTTGAAGTCAACGGGCCCACACCATTGGTCCGGCCCCCTGCCAATCTGCAAGGCCCAGCCAGTTCAGCTTCGCCGGTCCAGCCGGGTACCGCTATTCAACAACCGGCTCCGAGTGTGCCGCAATAGATGGCTACAGTGAGGTTGACGAAGAACGACGGGAACCCGCGGGCAAAAACCGCGGCATGACGCCGCGGTTTGGATGCCTGTCGAAAAAAGAGCCTTCCGCAAAAATGGTTAGCGCCGGCGACCCTTTTTGGCCTTCTTCTTCGCTTTTTTTGCCTTCTTCGCCGGCTTTCGTACAGCTTTCTTGCGAGCCTTTTTTGCCCGTTTCTTTTTCGCTGGCTTGGATTTCTTTTTCGCAACTTTCTTCTTCTTCGCAGGCGGCTTCCTCGAACCACCGCCGGCTGGGGTGGAGGGTTTGGGTGCAGGAGGCGGCGGAGGCGTAGGCTCAGCGGGTTCGCTCATCGCCGGCTCCGCCATTCCCGGCTCTTCCTCTTCTTCCTCTTCCTCTTCGAAATCCTCTTCCAGCGATTCGCTGTAGGCGCCAGAGTCGCCGAACTCTTCGTCTTCATCACGGGCGTAAAGCGTGGGGTCGTAGAACGTCATTGCTCCTCCTGATCTTGTTTGGCCTCCAGACGCGACAACGGAGCGCCGGGTTGCCGGGCATGGAAATTAAAAGACCACCAGAAACTTGCTCTGTAACGGCGGGCGATTATAGCACGACGTTTGGTGCAGCCTGCAAGGGCCAACATCACACTAGCCTGCTTATCCTGTTAACACACGGCGCAGGCGAATGGAAGAAGATTCTATGTGCATCGCCTTTGGGTGCGGTGAAACCACTCCGGAGAGTCTTAATGGGTGGTCTGCACGAATAGGATCATGCCCGGACGAAGAGTTGCAATATTGCCATTAGTGCGTCTGAGCGACGCAACGGTAGTGTTATAGGCAGTGGCGATCGAGTAAAGGGTTTCACCTGACTTCACCGTGTGGCGCAGAATGGCAGTTTCGCCATCAGACGCCTGAGACTCGCGCTCTCGAGCTTTGCTCTTCGCCGCACTGGTGCTCGCCATTTGTGTTGTTTTGCTGGACTGCGCCGATCTGGAGGAGGCCGTGACGGCTGGCTCACTGCTCGGCGTTACTGGCAGATGAAGAAGCAATATCCTCCGGCCGCTGAGGCTGTTGCCATTCAGGCCGTTCCATCGGCGCAACATCTGCGGAGACACGCCAAGGTTTTCGGCCACAGTTTCGACCGTATCGCCTTTGTGTACCCGATAGCGCGTAATCCGTCGCGCGTAAGTAATCTTGTCGCCGAGAGGATGTTTGCCGACGGCCACAGGAATGATCAAGTGCGAACCAGCCTCGAGCTCTGAACCATCAAGCTGGTTAGCCGCAACTATTGCGTTTGTAGTCACACGATAACTACGACCGAGCGAAGCCAGCGTTTCCCCAGTCTGGACTTTGTGATAGCGCCACCACAGCCGCATGTCGGCGGGAATAGTGGCAATTGCCGCCTGATACTGATCCCCAGTCCCGGGCGGTACGTGGAGCTCAAACTTCCCTTGTTTGGGCGTGCTTAGGCGCAACAGGCCGGGGTTTAGTTCCTGAATCTGCGCGGGGGTGGCATCCACGCACTCAGCTACCAGCCTCAGGTCCACAGGGTAGTCGATGCCTACTGTATCGTAGGTCAGCGGCTCATCCAGGGAAACATCCTCGAACCCGTACTGCGAGAGGTTCTTGGTCATGATGGTCACGGCCAGGATAATCGGGACGTAGTTCCGGGTTTCCTTCGGCAGGACGTTGCGCCGGTAAAGCTCCCAGAAGTCTGCGTAGCCCGTCCGCTTGACCGCAGCCTGAACCGTGCCCGGACCGGAGTTATACGCCGCCATGGCCAGATACCAATCGCCGAACTGGGCATAAAGGTCTTTCAGGTGACGGGCCGCCGCGCGGGTTGATTTCACCGGATCCTGGCGATCATCTTCCCATTGATTGCGCTGCAATCCATATCCTCGCGCGCGGCTGCCCATGAATTGCCATATGCCTCGGGCTCCGGCGCGCGATACGGCCAGAGGATGAAACCCGGATTCCGCCTGCGCCAGATAAATCAGATCCTGGGGAACGCCTTCCTGCTTCAGGATCGGCAGCATCATCTCCCGATAGCGACCGGAGCGAGCATAGGCGCGTTCAAATGTTC
This sequence comes from Candidatus Sulfotelmatobacter sp., assembly GCA_030039165.1. Lineage (GTDB taxonomy): Bacteria > Acidobacteriota > Terriglobia > Terriglobales > Acidobacteriaceae > Sulfotelmatobacter. The sequence goes on from JASHQM010000225.1 coordinate 39,016, forward strand.
CGCGACCGCGATTGGAAAAGTAGCTGATGTAGCCGGCAACCTGGTCCGTCATCATAAGCGGAAGATCGGAATGAGTGGATTTGATCTCCGCCTGGACTTTCGCCATTACCTTGGGGTCGGCAGAAGGCGTAATGCCGTTGGTTTCGTCGATAGGCGCAGGTTCAGATTTCTGCGCCTCGCTATCCGGACCCAAACTGCCTAGATCGAGATGGTTCACGCCGTCGACAATGCGGTCGAACTCTTTTTCCAGGCGGTCGTCGGAGCGGATGTCGAGCTTGCTGTCCAGCAAAGCATTGAACGCGCCATCGAAATGTTCCTTGGCAGTCTCTACGTCACCGGCATGGTACGCGTTAAGCCCAGCTTGATAGTCGTTCTCGACCCTGACGACCAAGTCGGAAACTGGATCGGAAGATGTGGTCTGGGTTTTCGAGTCAGTTTGAACCGAAGGCTCGGTCCTGATCGGTTGTACAACATCCCCCTTCTGGCTAGCCGGGGGCAGTGATTTCTGCGCTTCCTGCGGCGAAGAGCTTGTAGTCGCCGTGAGAGGAGGCGGTGGGGCTTTTGCGGAGAGTAACGAGGGTGGCTTTTGGGCTGTCTGGCAGGATGAGCCAAGCAGAGCCATAGCCGATAACGCCACCGTCATTGGGAGTTTTGCAACTCGCATACTTATCTATGAGATACGTGATTCTCCCTTGCCGGTAAAAAACAGCATTCTATCAAAAATCCTAACCCGCTCTCGGCCTCGGGTCAACGCAGAAACCGGACAGTGGCTGGTTACTTTCGGCACTCGGCGAGGTGACCATCCCATCGCGCTCTTGTCAGACGGGAGATCGCAAAGGTTAGCGACACAATCTAATCGGCGTTCTGCCAGGCAGTTTCGCTTTATACCCTCCAATAATCGGGCCGCCATAGCTGAATCGACTTCTTGATATCCGCAAGTGAGAGCCGGTCGGAAAGAGTGCGATCTACCAGGTGAGACACCTCAGCATCGGAGGCAAACCGAAGACCAATTAGCTGCTGCTCGGTTAGCTCGGGAATGCGCGAACGCAGCGGTTCAGGCAATAGCAATCCCAACCTCAGCCGTTCTTCGAGCCGAATCACCCGGTCTTGCACCTTCAACGAATAAAGCCGCATTTTGAAGATTGCTACAGTCGCTCCTGCGATCAGTAGAAAGCGCCATCCAGAAATCCAACCCGGGTGGTACCAGAACATGGCAATGGCCGCGAATGTCGATCCTCCGAAAATCGGAACTAGAAAAAAGTGAAAGAGTGGATCCAGGCGGGCATGGTTGGCGAAAGTCTGGGGTTTTCTTTCGGCCATAAGAAGAAGGCTCCTTTGTGGATGTGTCAGTGTAGCAGAATCTTTTCGTGGTTCCACCGAATCCAAGCCGACCATGAAAGCCATCCAGGTGAAACAAGTGGGCGGACCCGAGGTCATGGAGTTGGTCGACCTTTCCATTCCGCAGCCAAAGTCAAACGAGGCGGTGGTGAAGCTCTCGGCTGCCGGAGTCAACTTCATCGACGTCTACAATCGCGAGGGCCGATACAAGATTCCGCTGCCGTTTGTTTTGGGCCAGGAAGGCGCAGGGGTAGTCACTGCGCTTGGCGGCGATGTGAAGTCAATCAAGGTGGGCGATCGTGTTGCCTGGGCGAGCCAACTCGGAGCGTACGCCGAATACGCCGCGGTGCCCGCCGAGCGGCTTGTGCCTGTCCCCAAGGGAACCAGTGATCGCGACGCTGCGGCCGCGATGCTTCAAGGCATGACCGCGCATTATCTCTCGCACAGTACCTATCCTCTGAAACGTGGCGACACCGCTCTTATTCATGCGGCCGCCGGCGGCGTGGGCCTGTTTCTGGTACAGATGGCGCACAACATCGGCGCGCGGGTAATCGGCACGGTATCTACCGACGAGAAAGCCAAGCTGGCACGCGATGCTGGCGCAGATGATGTAATCCTCTACACGCAAACAGATTTCGAAACCGAAACCAAACACCTGACCGGCGGCAAGGGCGTCGATGTCGTCTACGATTCCGTCGGCAAAACTACCTTCGAGAAGGGACTGAATCTTCTGCGCCCGCGCGGCATGATGGTGCTATTCGGCGGCTCCAGCGGCGCCGTCCCACCCTTCGATTTAATCGTTCTCTCTCAAAAAGGTTCCCTCTATCTCACCCGTCCCACGCTGGGCCATTACACGGCGACACGCGATGAATTGCTGGAGCGCTCCGGCGCGGTATTCGACATGATCGCGAAAGGAAAGCTAACGCTGCGCATCGAGCACACTTATCCTCTGGCCGAAGCGCAGAAAGCGCATCGCGATCTGGAGGGACGGAAGACAACCGGCAAACTGCTGCTCATACCGTAGATGTCTCGTCGGTGAATTTCAAGCCGGTTGAGCTACTTCTTTGGGCCGCTCGATCCGCCGGTTCCTTCGCCTTTTCCCTCGCTCTCAATTGAGAGCAACTCGACTTCGAATATCAGGGTTTCGTTCGGGCCAATATCACCGCCGGCTCCACGCTCGCCATAGGCCAGAGTAGGTGGAAGAAAAAGTTCCCACTTTGATCCCACTGGCATGAGTTGCAGCGCCTCGGTCCAGCCTTTGATAACGCCGGTAACCGGAAATGTGGAGGGCTGGCCGCGTTTGTACGAGCTGTCGAATTCTTTGCCATCGACGAGCGTGCCTCGATAATTCACCGTCACTTTATCGTTCGCCGTAGGCTTTGCTCCCGTGCCTTCTTTCAAAATCTTGTATTGCAAGCCGTCGGGCAAAACTTTGACCCCTTCTTTATTCTTGTTCGCTGCCAGAAACGCTTCTCCGGCTTTCTGATTCGCTGCTCCTTCCTGTTGCATAGTCGCCTGGCGCTTTTTCATCATCTCGTCGCGCTCTGCGCCAATGGCGGCCTGCGCTTCTTCATCGGTGAGCAGAGTTTTGTCGCCGGCCAGGGCGTCTTTCATGCCGCGCGCCAGAATGCTCGGGTCGACGGGAATTGATTCCTTCTTGTAGTTTTCTCCCATCTTCATGCCAACGGCGTAACTGAACTTGTCTTTCTGTGTTTTAAGGGAGGGAGCGGCACTTTTGGCAGCCGTGGCCGACTGCGTTTTCGTCGCGGATCCTGAAGATTTTGCCGGGGCAGATTGAGTCGAGGTAGAAGAAGCCTGGCCTGAGGTTGAGGTTGTCGCCGCTGGAGTTTGCTGTGCCGGACCGTTCGACGGCAGCAGAATTCCAGCTGCAAGTAGAGCTAGTGCTGATATGGAAATTTTGTGCATGGAAGCATTGTCCCATCGGTGGAGATTCTCGGCAAATTGAGCCTTTTCGCGGGCGTGACTCTGAGCGCAGCGAAGCGGAAAGCCAACAGGCAAAATCCCACGCATGGCGTGGGACCTTGGAAAAACAAGTGTGGCGAGCCGCTAATGACTTCGACCTGGGCAATGAACTATGAGTCCATTGGCGTGGCGCAACCAAACGGACGAGTACACGATCCTGCGCGCACCGATGAATAGCGGCCAGGTCGTGCCGGACTATCTCTCTGAAGCCAAAAGTCCCTAGCCTCTAAGGTATTCTCCCCATGATGCCGAGCTAATTGGCGATATAATCGCGACGCCTTCGGCTGCACAAGCGTCGCCGGTAAACACGTCACCGCCCGCGAATTTTGTCTAGAAGACAAATCGGAAGTTTCGAAAATGAAGGGGACGCGATGATTGGGCATGGTTCTCGCCACTTTGCTTGTCTGATCGTTTTCCTCGCCTGGGGCATCAGCGGTGCGGGACAGGTGAGCGTCACTACTTATCACAATGACAACAGCCGCACGGGTCAGAACCTGCAGGAAACTATTCTCACTCCGGCCAACGTGAACGCCACCAATTTCGGCAAACTATTTTCGCGATCGCTGGACGGGTATTCCTATGGGCAGCCGCTATATGTTCCGAACGTGACGATTCCCAACCAAGGCACGCACAACGTGGTTTATGTGGTCACGATGAACGACATTGTTTATGCGTTCGACGCGGACAGCAACACTGGCGGCAACGCTAAACCTCTTTGGATGGTAAATTTCACTGACCCATCGCAAGGCATTACGGCCGTTCCGACGGTCGACTTGCATTGTCCAGACCCGATCACCAACCACGTGGGGATTTTTTCGACTCCGGTGATTGATACGACCAACAACACGATCTTTGTGGTGGCGCGCACGCTGGAATCGGGAGCGTATTACTTCCGCCTCCACGCGCTGGATATTACGACCGGGGCGGAGAAGTTCGGCGGACCAGTCGCGATCACGGCCAGCGTGGCGGGGACGGGCACTGGCGCGCAAGGAGGGAAAATCACCTTCAACGCGCAACTCGAAAACCAGCGCGCTGCGCTGTTGTTGCAGAACGATCTTGTGTACATTTCCTTTGGCTCCCTTTGTGACTATGGGGCTTACCACGGATGGTTGATGGCGTACAGCGAAACCAGCCTGACGCAAAGCGCCGTCTGGCTGATCACGCCGAACGGCAACCGCGGCGCCATCTGGCAAGGCGGCAACGGGCCGGCGGGCGACGATTTGTACAACACGTATGTTTCGGTGGCGAACGGAACTTTCGATGTAGAGAACGGCGGCATCGATTACGGCGAGAGCGTGGTGAAATTAGGACCTCCGTCAGGCGGAGCGTTCCCCATCTTGGACTATTTCACCCCATACAATTACAGTTTTTACGATTCTAAGGATCTCGATCTGGGTTCGTCCGGGCTCGTGCTTTTGCCAACCCAGACGGGCACGTTCTCAAACCTGCTGGTGCAGGGCGACAAGGCAGGCGACATGTTCTTGATCAATAGCAACGATATGGGACATTACAACTCAGGGAACAATGACCAGATTGTGCAATACCTGGCCGGAGTAGACAGCGGCATGTGGAGTTCGCCGGCTTGGTGGAACAATTATGTATACATTGGCGCACAGGACGACAGCATCGCGGCCTATTCATTCAATCCGAGCCTTGAATTACTCTCCACCACGCCAACTTCCGAGACGACTGAAAAGTTTGGTTATCCGGGAACAACCGTATCGATTTCGGCCGATGGAACCAGCAACGGGATTGTGTGGGCGCTGAACAACTCAACCTACAAAAGCGCAACCGGTGAGGCTTCGCTGCACGCCTATAAGGCCACAGACCTGGCCTCCTCGCTCTACAGCAGCGAAACCGATGCGCAGCGCGACAACCCAGGAGCGGCGATCAAGTTCACGGTGCCGACCATCGCCAATGGAAAGGTATACATCACCACCCAAGAACACTTGGTGGTTTACGGACTCCTCAATTAAGTATGGTGCCTCTACGGCTCAGGCTTGGCCGAGGACTTACCGGCGTCAATTCCCTCGAGTGCAGGCAGATTCGCGTCTTTGAGTTGGTAGTTTAACTCAGCCAGGCGCTTCGATTTGAAGTCATTCCACTTCGCCAGCGCGGCTGTCATCGCAGCGGTTGATTCGCGATCGAGCTCGAGCGCTTGCTCCGGAATGGGACGGTCACTGCTCACGACCACTCGCAACGCAGCGCCCAGGCCAGTGTTCGCCTTCTCTAATCCCATCTCGCTGGATGAGCCGCCATTGACGATCGAGTTCAGTTTCTTGGAAGCGGCGTCTGCACTAGCTTTTAGATCTGCGTGCTGTTGCAATTTCGTCTGCAGGTCGGAAATCTGTTTCTGCAAAGCTCGAATCGCCGAGAGCACTTTCCTGCACTCGAGCGCTTGGGAGAAGATCTGGCGCCCGAGTTTGACTTGCCGAGCAAGATCCTGCGGAGTGGCAGTCGACCGCGGATCCATCGTGATCTGTAGAGGCTGACTCAACTCCTTGCCGTCGACCGTGAGCAGGATTTCATAATCCCCCGGCGCAGTCCGTGGGCCGCGCAGCGCACCGTACCCTTCATCGCCGCCCGAATCAGCGAGTTCGGCCCCCCAGGCGAGATTCCAAACAAATCGATGCATGCCGGCAGACTTGTCGAGAACCTGCGGCTTCGCCAGCCAGCGGTCGGCGATAGGAACCGGCGGACGGTGAGCTTGCGGGACAGGTTCGGAGGAGAAGGTGTGCACGAGACTATGCTGCTGGTCGAAGATCTCGAGCGTCACCAATCTTGCAGATGTAGGGAGAAAATAGTCGATTATGGCGCCGTTCGGCGCATTCTCCGCTGTCGGTTCTTCGGGCGGCAGCGGAGTTCCCATAAAGCCGGCATTATCTATGCGCACCGCGGTTGCAGGACGGTAGAGCCACGCACCGGCTGCGTGCAAATCAGTGACCTGGCGGAGCGGGGTGATATCGTCCAGAATCCAGAAGGATCGGCCGTGCGTGGCGATGACGAGATCGTCACCGTGAATGGCGAGATCGCGCACGGAAGTAATCGGTAGATTGAGCTGTAAAGATTGCCAATGATCGCCGCTATCAAACGAAACGAAAATTCCAAACTCGGTTCCGGCAAACAGCAAGCCCTGGTGAGTTGG
>JASHQM010000226.1 GCA_030039165.1 Candidatus Sulfotelmatobacter sp.
GCTGTAATGAGGTCCGTGTTGAACTGAATCGCCAAGGCGATATAGAGGCAGTCATACACCGTACGGCTGTGAACGAGGGCAAGCTGAAGAGCTTCAGATAACAATTCCCGGGACGATACGGTGAAAAAGTCGAGGTCCGCGAGCCCCGACGAAGCGCTCGTGGCCAGGGCTGAGGACCAGTGCCTCCGGCGAACTCCTTTCCATAAAACGTTGGCGGTTTCGGCCCAGAAGATATCGGGGACGATGAAGTTGATCTCTCCCTCAACGTACCGATTCAAGAGGCGGAGCGACTCGGCGGTAAAAGGCTCGTCGGCTGAGGCGATCGCCCATTTCAACGCCACGCTTGCGTCGAGCACGAGGCCAGTCAACGGCTGCGGTCCTGGCGGATCATCTCTTCGGTGGTGAGAACACCGCTTGATTTCGCGCGAGCCGGTGCGGCAGCACCGGTGCGAAGATCGGCAAGGCGCTGGTAGATCTCGCGGCGGCGGCGCAAAGTTTCCGCTGTTGGGATGTTGCTTTCAAGGAGCGTGATGATCTCGGCTGCGATGGATTTATGGTGATCGCGCGCCCGTTTGCGAAGAGCTTGATAAAGGTCTTTGGGGATATTTTCAACGTAAAGCGTTGGCATAGGATTTTCCTAGGCGAACCATAGCAATATTATAGACCATTCTTAATGCCAGGTTAAGCCTGTGTCCTGCCATGTACAAGATCGTTTCCGGGCTGATGTTGACCGCCGATTTAATGGTTGGTGGGCGGGGTTGGAACGGGCTGTGCGGTTGACTTTGGTTCCGGCTTCCAAGGATTAGCATTTGCCGGGGCATTGGGGTTCACACCGAAATCCCAGACGTAGAGATTCATGCCCTCACTTTGCATCTCGACCAAGGCGTATTCCCCGGGCGCGAGATCTTCGACCGGTGTCAGTTTGAACCAGCCGCTACCAACCTTGGTGATCGTGGTCTTTACGAGATCCTGGCTCTGACTGACCTTGCCGGTCGTGTCGCGCTTGAGATCGCTGACGACACGATTTCCCTTCTTTATTTTGGCCCGAATAATGCGGAAGCGATCAAAAGGGACCGCGGCTCCCTCCGGCTGCTGCGGTTGTTGTGGCTGCTGACGGGGCGCGTCGAGGCTGGGTTGCGACGGGTTGGCTGTGGCAGTTTGCCCGGGCGGGGGCTGATTATTGCCCTCATCTTCAATATTGATGTAGATCGAAGGAACGGCGACGTGGCAATGAATGGTCGCATGTTCGCCCTCGAGTTCGACTGACTGCTTGGCGCTGGCGAGGGGAGCGAGTGCTCCGCGAAGGATGTTGGCGCGGGTCTTGCGGTCAACGTCGCCCTCCATCTGCCCCATTTCGACCAGTTGCGGCTCACCCTGATAATTGTCGAGCAGGTAGACTCCAGAATCTTCCGGCAAACGCAGACCGGGAGCGACCTCAGGAAGATGCGAAGCTTCAGCTTCGCGCTCGGCATCGCTCTCCTTGTCGAGGGCGGCGGCTTCGGGGATAGCGGAAGTGGACCGCTCTTTCTCGTACTTTTCAGTGGCCGGCCAATCAACCAGCTCCGCAGGAAGTTCCTCCCACTCGTTGCGTTCGGCACTCATATAGCGAACGCGGTCGCCCTTGACCTCGTATTGGATTACCAGCTGGTAACTGCCGTCTTTGAGGATGAGGCGCTTCGATAACTCCTGCGCCGGCGCCTGAAGGGGAATAAAGGCACAGAGGGCAAATAAAGCGGCGATCGCCCAGGCGGTACAGCGAAGCATAGAGACACACTGCTCAAAACGAAACATCATTTCATCCCGACTGACGTAGATATTCTACGTCCACCAACGACAATGCTGCTCATCTTCGTTCCAGTGCACGGGCGCGGGCGGTTATGCGGAAACGACCGCGAGGAATTTCCCGATCAACAAGCGCCAGTTGCTTGTAGTATTCTTCTGAGTCAAGATATCCGCCACCGACTATAGAATCCATGAACCTAAACCGTCTCCTCCGTTTTCTTAGCTTGTTGTTGCTGCCATCTGCCATCGCATCAATCGCTCAGTCGACGCTGGCTGCAGCCAGTCCCCTAATCTTAATTCAGCAGGAAACCGTGGCTTCAGCCGCAGAGCCGCAGGGTAGCGCCGTTTCCTACGCTTCCGTTTCGCAGCTGAACGCGCTGCTTTCCCAATTGGAAGCGACCTCGAAAGCCACACAGGACGACCTTGTCAAGCTGCGTATCGAGCACTGGAAGACCGATTCATCAACGAAGCAGCAATCGCTCACCGATCTCGACTCCATTCAACGCAATCTGCAAAATGCGCTGCCGCAGATGATCACGGAGTTGCGCAACTCGCCGGAAGATCTGGCGGCTACCTTCAAGCTTTACCGCAATATGGATGCGCTTTCTGACGTGCTTTCGGGTGTGGTGGAGTCGGCAGGGGCGTTCGGCCCAAAGGGAGATTTTCAGGCGCTGTCGAACGATCTGAACAATTTTGAGGGCACGCGCAAGCAGTTGGCTGACCGCATGGAGAACCTCGCGTCATCGAAAGAAGAGGAAATCGTGCGGCTTCGCGCCGATTTGAAGACTGCACAGGCCGCAATTCCCGCTCCGCCGCCGAAGAAAGTTGTGGTGGACGATACCGAACCAGCAAAAAAACCACCGGCGAAGAAGAAAACAACAACGAAAAAACCAGCCACGACGCCGAAGACTTCGCCCCCCTCGGCCGCTCAGCCCAGTCAGAATCAGACGCCACAGAACAAGCCGCAGTAGGCGGCACGGCGAAACTTTCGCTCCGCCGGACAGCCGAGGCGACTGTTCCCATATGACCCGGAGAACTCCTTGTCGAGCACGAGCGGAAACCTCGGCTGGAATCTGTTACCCTTCCTTGCGCGTCCACTGAGCATCCGTCATGGGCACTCACCTTCACATCCCTGCCATCATTCTCGGCGTTCTCATCCTCTGGATAGTGCTGTTGGACGCATTCGAGACGGTTGTGCTCCCGCGCCGGGTGACGCGCCATTTCAAACTTACCGCCTGGTTCTACCGCCGCACATGGATTCCGTGGAAAGGAATTGCGCGTCATATCCACACGCCATCGCGCCAGCAGAATTTTCTGGGATATTTCGGCCCCCTGTCTTTATTTCTGCTTCTGGTGTTTTGGGCGGCGATGTTGATTATTGGTTTCGGCCTGGTGCAATACGGAATTGGCGGACACGAACAGCTCGGTAAAGAACCGATCACCTTCGGCAGGTTGCTCTACCACAGCGGCGAAACCTTTTTCACCCTGGGTTACGGCGATATCGTTCCGACCAGTGGAACAGCACGGGCTCTCTCGGTGCTCGAAGCGGGCATGGGCTTTGCCTTCCTGGGCGTTGTGATCGGCTATCTGCCAGTGGTCTACGCATCGTTCTCGCGGCGCGAGATTCAGATATCTATGCTCGACGCGCGCGCCGGTTCGCCTCCGACGGCGCTTGAGTTGCTGGTGCGGTTGGCAGGAAAAACCGAGGATCCCGGTATCGATCAACGGGTTCTTGATCAGATTCTGCGCGATTGGGAGCGCTGGTCTGCGGAGTTGCTGGAAAGCCATATTTCCTATCCGGTGCTGAGTTTTTTCCGTTCGCAGCACAGTAACCAATCGTGGCTGGGGGCTTTGATGACCATGCTGGATGTGACTTCTTTGGTCCTGACCGGCATTGAAGGCATTCATAGCGGCCAGGCGAAGCTTACCTTTGCCATGGCGCGCCATGCCGCGGTCGATCTGGCGCAGGTGGTGAACGCGCGATATGATCCGCAATCGCCCGAGCGCCTGACGGAGGCCGGGCTTACCGCGTTGCGCGATGCTCTGGGCGCAGCCGGCCTGAAACTGCGCGACACCGACGAGGCGCGGCAGAAACTGGCGAAACTGCGTTCGTTATACGAGCCGTATCTCTACTCCACGGCGAAGAATTTGATGATCACGCTGCCGCCCTGGCAGGCTGCTGAAAAGACGAGAGACAATTGGCAGGCGGGCCCGTGGGATCGGATAATCCAGGCCAAAGGACTTGCAATTTTGGGGCAACGGCCATTGCCGCCGCGGGTGAGCGAAGACCATTTCTGACCGACCTCTCATTGCGTGCTAGCATTCTTCTTCCTATGCCGCGCATGACCAATACTGCCGAAAACGTGGTGCGCATCGAAGCTAAGGCGCTGCGGGCACTGGCCGACCGCATCGGCGGTCCCATGGCAGCAGCATTTCAACGAGTGGTCGAGATGATGTTGGGCTGCGGCGGACGCGTAGTGGTCACGGGCATGGGCAAAAGCGGCCTGATCGCGCGCAAAATCGCAGCCACACTGAGTTCGACCGGAACGCCCGCATTGTATCTGCATCCGGTCGAAGCCTTGCACGGCGATCTGGGAATGATCGTGCGCGGCGACATCGTGCTGGCGCTTTCAGCTTCGGGCGAAACGGAGGAAATCTTAGCGCTGCTGGCGACCATCAAGCGCTTGCAGGTACCTTTAATCACGATGACGGGGGACGCAGTGGCCGGAACTCTGCGCCCATCGAAAACTACCAAGCGTGGGGCACCGGGAGCAAAAAATACCCGATCTCCGCTATCTACCTTGGCGAAAGCCGCTGAGGTTGCCCTGGATTGCTCGATCGCCAAGGAAGCCTGCGCTCTGGGACTTGCACCCACGGCTTCAACGACCACCATGCTTGCCCTCGGGGACGCGCTCGCTGTCACCTTAAGCGAAAAGCGTGGCTTCAAGGAGGAGGATTTCGCCAACCTGCATCCAGGGGGAAAGCTGGGCAAACGGCTGGCTCGGGTAGAGTCGCTGATGCACACCGGCGAGGCGATTCCTTGCGTGACTCTGAAGACGAAGATGCCGGATGTGATTTACGAAATGTCGCGCAAGAAGCTGGGCGTAGCCGCCGTGGTCGAAAAAGGACGGCTGGCAGGAGTCATCAGCGATGGCGACCTTCGCCGTCTGCTTGAAAAACGCGGAAAAGACGCACTCGATCTGACCGCCGGGGAAGCAATGACACGAACACCTAAAACGATTGGGCGAAATGAATTTGCGGCGAGTGCGCTGGCTCTGATGGAAGAAAAGAAAATTACGTCTCTGATGGTAGTGGATGCAAGCGAGAAGCTGGAAGGCATCGTTCACCTCCACGATTTGTGGAGCACCGGACTGGTCTAAACCCTTTCTGCGCAAAATGTTCTTGGTAAAATAGCCATTTCCCCGTGCGAGACTAAACGAACGCCTCTATCGTCCCTCGCAACCTGGTACTCACTATGCATCGTTGGTCAGAACTCTTTATTCCCACCCTGCGCGAGGCCCCAGCCGATGCCGAGGTCGCCAGTCATAAGTTTCTGGTACGCGCGGGGTACATCCGCCAGTTGATGGCTGGGGTGTATTCGTACCTGTTTCTCGGCAATCGCTCGTTCAACAAAATCGTTGCCATCGTGCGGGACGAGATGAACAAGATCGGCCAGGAGTTTCTTCTGCCAGCGCTGCATCCGCTCTCGCTGTGGGAAGTCAGCGGACGCTGGCCGAACGCAGTGGGCGACAACCTGTTTCGCCTGAAAGACCGCAAGGGGGCTGACCTGGCCCTTGGCATGACCGAAGAAGAAGTCATAACCGAAATCGCGCGTAAGGAGCTGCGCAGTTATAAGCAGTTGCCGCAGATCTGGTACCAGATCGCCCCCAAGTTTCGCGACGAGCCGCGGCCCAGGTTTGGCTTGCTGCGCGTGCGCCAGTTCATGATGAAGGATTCGTACTCGTTCGACATCGACGCAGCCGGCCTTGATGTTTCTTACAGAAAGCATTACGACGCCTATTGCCGCATCTTCGATCGTTGCGGATTGAAGTATGTGGTGGTTGAGGCTGACTCGGGTGCAATGGGTGGCAAAGAGTCGCACGAGTTCATGGTGCGCACAGACGCGGGCGAAGACCAGGTCGTTAGCTGCGATGGCTGCAACTACGCCGCGAACATGGAGAAGGCCACGTCGAAGCTGGAGGTCGTGGACGATCTCTGGCCTGAAGGCGACGGCCGGCCCCTGGAAGTGCATACGCCGGGACAAAAGACAATTGAGGATGTTGCGAAATTTCTGGGCGTTTCGCCTAAGAACAAGATCAAAACTCTGGCCTTGATGGCTGACGAAACCGACCAGAAAACCGGCAAAAGGAAATCTCGCGCCATCGTCGTGCTCATGCGCGGCGATCA
>JASHQM010000227.1 GCA_030039165.1 Candidatus Sulfotelmatobacter sp.
CCATCACTTACTACGTAATACGCCATCTCGCCGCGCGGCGATTCGACCGCCTGATAGACTTCGCCGGGCGGGACCGCGAAACCTTCGGTGACGATCTTGAAGTGATAAATCATCGCCTCCATCTCGGTCTTCATCTTTTCGCGGTTGGGCAGCACAATGCCGGGAGCGTCGGCTTTGATCGGACCCTCGGGCATTCCGTCCAGAGCCTGCTGAACGATCTTGTTCGATTCGCGCAGTTCGCGCACCCGGCACATATACCGCGCGAAGACGTCGCCTTCCTGCATGAGTGGAACGCTAAATCTAAAATTCTCATAGCCGGAGTACGGCATATCGCGGCGGAGATCGAAATCCACGCCGCTGCCACGCATGGTTGGCCCGCTGGCCCCGAGCGCAATGGCGTCTTCGGCGGTTAGATGGGCAACACCTTTGGTGCGCATCGTCCAGATGGGGTTTCCAGTGAGCAGGTTTTCGTATTCATCCACGCGATCCGAAAATCGCGCGGCAAAGTCGCGCACGCGCTCGAAGAACCCCAACGGCGGTTCGAGCGCTAGTCCTCCAATCCGGAAGTAGGAGGTCATCATGCGCTGGCCACTGATCATTTCGAACATCTTCAGCACTTCTTCGCGCTCGCGGAAGCAATACAGCAGGACGGTCATGGCGCCGATATCCATGGCGTGCGTGCCCAGCCAGACTAAATGCGAGTTGATGCGGGTTAATTCGTTCAGCAGGACACGCATCCACTGCGCTTTGGGCGGAATTTCCAGGCCCAGGAGTTTTTCCACCGCCAGCGCATAGCAAAGATTGTTGGTCAGGGGGCAGAGATAATCGATGCGATCGGTGAGCGGCACAACCTGGTGGTAGAACTTGGCCTCGCAGGTTTTTTCAATTCCCGTGTGCAGGAAACCGATGTCCGGCATGATGCGCACAACGGTTTCGCCGTCGATCTCAAGAATTACGCGCAATACACCGTGCGTCGAGGGATGCTGCGGGCCCATGTTCAGGATCATGGTGCGATCCTGCGCGGGTTCCAGCACGGGGGTGGGCGTGAGATGGGCCATGCGAACTAGCTAGCGGTAGCCCTCCACCGGATAGTCTTTGCGGAGAGGATAGCCCTGCCAGTCTTCCGGCATCAGCAACCGCCGAAGATAAGGATGACCGGTGAAGCGAATTCCGAACATATCGAAAACCTCACGCTCAAAGAAATTTGCCGCCGGCCAGACGGGCATGACCGATTCGACGGCCGGACTTGCAGAATCCAGCCGGACTTTGAGCCGAACCCGCTCTTTCTTGGATATCGAAAGCAGGTGATAGGCCACCTCGAAACGCGGCTCGGCTGGGAACCAATCGACGCAGGTCACGTCGGAAAGAAAATTGAAGGCACAGTCGGCATCGTCACGCAGCAGGGCGCAGGCTTCCCTCAGATTGGCGCGCTCAACATAAATGGTCATCTCATCACGGTCGAACCTGACGTCCGTAATGGCAGAAGGATTCCATGCCAGCAACTGCGCCACAGCTGGATGAGTTTTCAGCTGCTCAATATCGGTGATTGGGGGAGCGAGCGGCATTAGCTTTTTTCTCCCCGGCCTGATGCATCCGGGCCCCAGTCGAGCACGCCTTTTTTCCACACATAGAAAAAACCGGCCAGCACGATGCCGATGTAAACGAACATTTCGAGCAGTCCGAACAGGCCTTCTCCCTGCGCTTTAAGGCGGCGCAGAATGACCGCCCAGGGATAGAGGAAAACCGCTTCCACATCGAAGAGGACGAACAGCATCGCCACCAGGTAAAACTTTACGGAAAAGCGCTGGCGCGAGTCGCCAATGGGCGTCATACCGCATTCGTAGGTGGAAAGTTTGGCGCGGGTTGGCTTACGCTCGCCGATTAGCCAGGAAAGGAGAAGGATTGCAACTGCAATTCCGCCGGCCAGCAGGACATGAATCAGGAAAGGCAGGTACCGAGCGAAATAATTGTCTGGCATAGGACAAGCTATATATAATTCGCGCCAAGAATTGCCTAAACATTCTAGATTAGGTGCTGGTCACAGGGGTGTCAAGGGAAGCGGCGGCAATTTTAGGACGGGACGAAATAAGGTAGTTTTGTAATTGAGGAATTGGGAATTTGGTAATTGAGTAATTCGAAACTAGATTTGCGATCCTCGGTCGGCGCTGATCGCTTTTCAAATTACCCAATTACAAGATTACCCAACAGCAGATTTCCAATGATTTTCGGCTTCAATACCGACGTGAAACACGGCGACACGATTTATCACGTGCAGAGCGAAGCGCGTGAGAACGAAAAGCTGCTGCAAACGCAAGTGTTTGTGCGCGGCCGTTGCATAGGAAAAAAAGCCATCTCGTATGCCGCATCTGTTGCCCAAGATAACTTTGGGGATCCGCAAAAAGAGCAGCAACTTCGCGATCTGCACCGTCTCGTATTGGAAGCCATCAAGGATGGCAAAGTGGAAAGCATCCTCGATCGAGCTGACGCTGAGACCCTGGCCGCCATCAAGCAACTCGATGTGCAGTGGGAAAATGCCGCGTCGGTTCACGTGGAGCGAAATCTGACTATGCGTTTGCGGGTGACAGAGGATGGAAGCGGGGTTCCCGGCGCCCGGCTTACCTTTCGGTTTGCCCGGCCGGATGCGGCGCCGTTCTACACGCAAGGGGTCACTGACTCTTCCGGCAGCGCCAGCATTTCAATCGAGGTTGAAGAAAGCGCCTTGCCCGATTCCTCAGTAATGGTGCAGGCGAATCACGACGGGCGGACCGTGACGCGGAAGTTCGCTCTGCGCAAGGCGGAATAAGCATTTGCCCACCTTAATCTTCCTGAGCGAAAATTCAGATAAATGAAGGTTACGATCAACGGAGAGCCCCGCTTCTTCGCGGATGCAAGCGCGGGCCAAGTCACCCTCGCGGGGTTGGTGGAGTCCCTCGGGATAAAATCTGATCGCGTGGCCATCGAACTAAATCGCGACATCGTGCCCCGCGATCGGTGGGCTGGTACGTTCCTCAAAGATGGCGACCAGTTGGAGATCGTCCACTTTGTCGGCGGCGGCTCTCGATGACGAGCCGTCGATGACAAATGTCGGCGGTTCCGGGACATTCCTCCCGCACTCTTCTAGTTAACCCTTTTGCACACAAATGGTTATTGACTCCAGCCAGCTCACGCCTAAAATGTTTCAAACATAAGCTGATAGTTTTGTTTGAAACAGAAATGAGGGTTCATGTCAGAGCAGTTCACATCCCAAGAAGTCATGGCTCTGACGGGGATTACTGCCCGCCAACTCCAGTGGTGGGATGAGCGTGGTGTGGTCAAACCGGAAAGGGCCGGCCACCGCCGCGTTTATTCGATGCAGAACGTGCTGGAAATGGCTGTGATCAGCCAGTTGCGCCGGAAGGGATTCTCGCTGCAGGGAGTTCGCAAAGTCATGCGCTTTCTGCAACGCGAATTTGGCAAGGAGCTGAGTGATATCACCAGCCGCACTTCGGACGTCCACCTGCTTACTGATGGCCGGCATCTGTATCTGGAAACGTCAGCGAGACAAATTGTCGACATTTTGAAGAATTCCAGCCAGCCGATTTTGGGAATTTGCCTGAGCGACGCGGTGCGACAGGTGCGCGCAGAGGTGGTCGCCCGCAAGGTGAGTACCTCCGTAACATCGCCTGCGGAACGGCGGCGTGCTAGAAGAGTTTCTTAAGGTCTTCTTATGGGGGTGGGTACAGATGTCGCCCCGAGGGCTAGCGAAAGCCAAAAGCGAGTTCCCTTCGCCGTACGGCTCGGGGCGGCTTTCACGGGTCCTTCAGACCGGTTCGCAATGACATCGAGTGAGGGTCTAGGGCAATAAATAACAGGAGGACCGCATGGTCGGAGAACTGGACATTCTGAATGAATGGATTCCCGAACAGATGCAGCCCGGAACGATTTTTGTCCTGGAAAATGCCGGTGAGATTGGCGAGAAGGAGGATCCCTATTGGGCAGTGCTCTCTTGTCCTTCCTGCGGAATGCTGGGTCTGATCACACGCCGGCAAATCAACGGCCTGATGCCCGTCATCTGCGGATCGGAAAATTGCTCGGCACAATTTTTCATTCGCGACAGCGAAGTTGTAGTCAGAAGGCCCTTCTAATACCTGTTAACGCTGTGACCCGTGGTGACATTGCATCCGTACACAGAAGTGGCACAGGCGTGTAAGACCCTGCAGTGTTATCCGCTCACGAGCTTTGAGAATACAGAGAGATCGATATTCCCACCGCTCACTACGCACACGACTTTTCCCGAACCGCATTTTCCGCTGAGGCCAGCGGCAACGGCGCAGGCCCCCGCCCCCTCGGCGATCAAATGGTTCCGTTCGGCAACAATGCGCATGGCCTGCCGGATTTCTTCCAGAGTGGAGACAATTGATCCCGCCAAAAGATGATGGGCGATGGCCCACATGCGCGGAAACACCGATTTGCCGCCGCAGCCATCGACGAAACTCGCCTGCCAGTCAGGAAATTTCTGGGGCGAGCCGACAGATAAGGAATAGGCCAAAGGCGAAGCTGTCTCCGGTTCTGCGGCGTACACCTTTGCGCGAAAGCCGCTTTCTTTCACGGCTGAGGCGATGCCGCAGGATAGACCTCCGCCGCCGAAGCCAGCGACGATGGCATCCACATCGGGCAAGTCTTCCAGAATCTCCAATCCGGCAGTCGCGTTGCCCGCGATGAAAGCGTCATCTTCGAAGGGATGGACGAACGTCCCGTTCATAGCGGGATGCGCGCGGTCGGCAAGCGCCTGCCAGCATTGGTCGTAGGTAGCCTGCACGATTTCTGCGCCAAGACGGCGGATGGCATCGAGCTTGGCGGCGGGAGCGGTGTTGATGACGAGGACTTTAGAAGGAACGCCCGCTTTGCGCGCGGCGAGTGCAACACCCTGCGCAGCGTTTCCGGCGCTGACGGTCCAGACGCCGCGGCGGCGCTGATCTTCGGGCAGCAGACGCACTGCGTTGTAGGCGCCGCGAATCTTGAAAGCCCCGATCGGTTGCAGATTTTCGAGCTTGAGGTAAATTTCGGCGGGGCCATCGTAATTGAGGCGCACAAGCGGTGTGCGGACGGCCGCTTCGTAGACATGGCGGCGCGCGTCGTCGATCATGCCAGGAGGAATGGTGCGTTGGGTTTGTGCGGGTGACGAGAGGTCGACCATTAGGAGTGAGTCCCTCAGCGGCTGCTGCCGCTTTCAAGATAACCCAGCTTTAATACAGGGCTGGAGCGCTGCTCCGTCCAGGATCGACTATTTAATGACTTTCGATTCTGACAACTCCACTGGCACCTGCTCGACAATCTCAATGTCGAAACCTTCCAGCGCCGCCACTTTCTTGGGATGATTTGTCAGCAGCCGAATCCTCCGCAAATTCAAGTCGGAGAGAATCTGCGCGCCGATGCCAATCTCGCGCTGCACCTGCTTTTCGCTGTCGTAAAGCGGAGGAAGCGTGCGTCCATGATGAAAACTGAGAGCGCTGCGGTCGCCGACTTTTTCAATGGAAAAGCCTTGCGAGGTCTGGTGGAGATAAATCAGGGCGCCTCGGCCCTCCTGAGAAATTCTGCGCAAAGCGCCTTGCAGAGTGGCGTGGCACTCGCAGCCAGTGGCGCCGAAGACGTCTCCCATGAGGCAATGGGCGTGCATGCGGACGAGTACCGGTTCTTTGCCGTTTTCGATATCGCCACGAACCAGCGCGACATGCGATTCGCCGCCATCGACTTCGCTTTCGTAGGCGATCAGGCGGAACTCGCCGTAGCGAGTATCGACAAGCGCTTCGCCCACGCGGTGCACATAGCGTTCGTGCGCCATGCGATAGCGGATCAGCTCGGCCACAGTGAGCATTTTCATGTTGTGCGCGCGGCAGAATTCGATCAGGTCAGGCACGCGCGCCATAGTGCCGTCATCTTTCATGATTTCGCAGATAATGGCGGCGGGGATGAGTCCGGCGAGGCGGGCGAGATCGACTGAAGCCTCGGTTTGGCCAGCCCGCACCAACACGCCGCCTTTGCGCGCGCGGAGGGGGAATACGTGGCCGGGACGTGCGAGATCGGCGGCGGTCGACACGGGATCGATCGCGACCTGAATCGTGCGTGCGCGGTCATAGGCTGAAATACCCGTGGTTACACCGGTACGCGCATCGATGGCCTCGCAAAAGGCGGTGCCGAACTGCGAAGTGTTCTCGGCGCTCATGGGACCGAGGCGGAGGTGGTCGATGCGTTCTTCCGTCAAAGTCAGGCAGACGAGGCCGCGTCCATGTTTGGCCATGAAGTTGATGGCTTCGGGCGTTACCTTCTCGGCGGCGAGCGTGAGGTCGCCTTCGTTCTCGCGATCTTCGTCGTCAACCACGACGATCATGCGACCGTTCCTGATTTCTTCGATGGCTGTAGGGACGTCGACGAATGGCTGGATGGTCATGCTGCTATTGTATCCGGATGGCAAGGATTTACCGCAGGACGAAGATTTTATTCCGAACAGACGTTGGAAGGCGAAAGTGCCTTGGGTACTTCTACGACGGGACTGGCGCTGAGGGGTGAGGGGGTAAATCTGCCAGATAGTCGGCAAAGTTGTCGTTGAAGAGCGCGCCGGGCCGTTTTTCGCGCAGGAGCGCCACCGCATCCGCACCCTTCATTCCGAGGCAGGTCAGCACCAAGCCGGCGACCAGAGCCGATCGATTAAGGCCCATGCCGCAGTGCGAGAGAACCTTTTCGCCGCTCGCCACCAGGTGAGCGCCGAGCCTTGCCAGCGCGTGCAGCTTGTTCAAATCCGGCAGACCGTCGTCGTAGATGGGAAAATAGATGTAAAGCACGTGATTGGGAATACTGGGAATGCCCAGATCGAGATTGCCGTCCAGGTCGATCACTGCCGTAATGCCATGATCTTCAATCGGCCGCCAGTCATCGATCGCCGGGGAAATAAAAAGCCGACCTCGCCCATCGATTGGTATGAGATCCATGGGAAATGGCCACCGTTCTTGAGCATTATAAGCCGTTTTAGTTGAGGCAGCCGCGCAAAAGCCAACATACCGCCAGAGACAGTTTGTTCCAAACTTTCACTGGCATGGGATTTTTTTCTCGGGCTGGCGTTGCTGTTTGCTGCAAGGGTTTTCACAGCGGAAGCGGCACGCCGGGTTCGCATCAGCATGAATGTAGCTGCCGCATTGTGTCTGGCCGGAACTTTTGGCCCCGCATCCGGACACATGCAGCTGCAATACCTAGGGATTGCGGGTTACGCCTTCGTGCTTCCCGTCGCATGTGCGCTGGTCGCGATTTGCTTTGCGTCCGAACACAGCGTTAACGAACCGCCCAGTTAATCGGCTTTGCGCCAGGTTGCGTCGCGGGCATATTGCGACATGGATTTGGCGATCTCGGGCGTGCGGGGGCCGAGATCCTTCTCGTAGACGACGCCGTCCTCATTGACGAGGAAGGTCATCACGCCGCTGGCACGGTATTCGGCAGGATAAGCCAGAAACGCGAAGCCCTTGGTCATTTTTCCATTGACGATGTAACTGTGAGAGGCACCGGGAGCCTTTTGCCCAGTCAGGATACGAAAGTAGTAGCCCTGGAAGGGCTCGGATTTCCCGATGGGGTAGCCCTGCGCCGAGGCTGAGGCGACCAGAGGGCCAATCGGGCTTTCGTTTTCACCTGCGCTGGTTTCCCAGTAGAGACCGTTGTTTTTGCCCGGATCGCTGATGAATTTTTGCGCGTACTGACTGACAGAGTCGCCATCGTGCGGCTGGCCGTAATATTCCTTTTCGGCGTCGGCGAGTTCACGGCAGACCTGAATGACGGCAAGCTCGTTTTTGCCAATTCTGCGATAGAGAATTTCTTTCTTTCCGGCGGGAGTGTCGAAATACCACGAGCTGCCTTTGTGAGCCAGGGGAATGGGAGTCGGCCAATTTTCAGCGCCGACATAAAGAGTAGTGTAGCCATCCGGCTCCATGACAAGACGGTGCATCTGTTCGTATTTGCGGACGAATTCATTGCGGTTGTTCGTGTCCTGGACGGCATCGCCGGAAGAAATAATGTCTCTTGCGTCGGGACCGAGAATGTCGAGGAGAGCGGACTCATCCTGATTCCTGACAGCCATCACCAGCGCCTTTGTCGCCTCAGTGGCGGAAGAAAAAGTTCTCTGGCCTTTTTGCTGGGCCGCGCAGGGAAGCTGAAGCAATGCGATGGCCGAGGAAAGAAACGTGATGACGGCAAAAGTGCGTACCGTGGGAGAGAGTCTTGGGGAACTATATCGATTTTGGTACATGATGCTCATTCTCCTTGCGACTGCGCGCGAGAGATTGTGGGACCGATCGATCCGTATGCGTTTCGAGACGGAGCTAGCGGCGGCCGCCTCCTCCGCCGCCGTGGAAGCCGCCACCGCCGCCGAAGCTGGAACGTCCACGGGCGGAAAAGCCGCGAGAGTCGCCCCCACGAGCGATGCCTCCAAAGGCGCCTACGTGTCCAGCGGGAGCGCCACTACCCCGAAAGTCTGGAGCGCCACGTCCAGGGCCGGCGAAGCCGCGCAGACCGCGGTCGCCGCGGGCAAAGGGTGCACCTCCGGGGCCGCCGCGAAAGCCGCCCCGGAAACCACTATGAAAATAAGCGTTGCGGTCGTAAAAGGCATGGCTATGAAAAATGTAGGGATGGCCGCCGTAGATCAAGCCGTGGTGGAACCAATCAAAACCCCAAGCAGGCCATCCCCAGCCGAAGCCAAAGAAGGGTCCGATGCCAAATCCGAGACCGAAAGAAATGTAAGGACCTCCAATGCCGAACCACCAGGGATAAAGCCCCGGCCATATGGCGACGGGATAACCATAAACGAGCTCGGGATTGTATTCCGGAACGTAAACGACATCGGGGTCGGCGGGCGCGATGTCAACGTCGTCCCCCTGATTGGTCACGTTTTGCTGTGGGGTGCTCTTCAGATTTCCCGCCTGCTCCGCCTGGTGGCGCATGTACTGGATGGCGTTCATGACGTCGGCGGGCTGGTTGGTGTTGGCATCGCCAAGTTCGGAGGTCCACGAAAGATTCTTATTCATGTCGGCGAGGACGCTGGGGAACTGGCACAGAGCTTTGACGCTGGGATCCCAATCCTGCTTATCGACGGCATCGCCCAGGTCTTTCCCCTTGAGATCGGGATTCTGCTCGAGGAAACGCTCAGCTTCTACGATCTGGGTCGGATAAGCCGAGGCCGCGAGAATCTGTGCCACAAGCGCATCCGGATAGAGCGCGATGGGAGCGACGAGTTCCTGTAACTGCTGGGGGGTGAGTTGCGAAGGTTGTGGCTGATCGGGAGTGGGCGGAGGCGGGGATTCCGGAGGAGGTGCGGTTTGATCCTGCGCAGCAATGAATGTATACGAAGGAGCCAATGCAAAAATCGGGCTCGCTGCCAGAAGGACAAGGCAGGAAATGAGAGAGATTAGAAGCGGATTAGCAAACGACCTTGGTTTCATCCACGACCCTCCATGCAGGTGCTTCCTGGCGAATTCGGATACATTGCCGGACTTTGGTGATGACAAACCTACAGGATTTAGATGCTTGGAAGAAGCAAGGGACGCACCACTGGCTAGAGATAAATGAGCAAGGCTCGACCTACGATGCCTTTGGTTCTTTGCAGGTGATGCTACTGAATAGAACTGGCAACGTTGGAAAAGACGTTGTTGGCGTTCGATCCGATGAGCTGAATCGTGCCCACTACGATGACCAGGATAACGGCCAACATCACTGCGTATTCGGCGATATCCTGACCTTGGTCATTACTCCATAATCTGCGCAACCATGCCTTTGTCATTGGCCCCCCGCGAAGCTATTGGCGACATGGTACACCACTTTCGGCAAAGGGAAAGCAAAATCATGCTCTTTTTTCCACAAGGGTAATGGCCCGGAAAGCGCGCCCAGCCGCGCTCACCGGCCCATGTGAGAGGGCTCACCCATAGCGGGGTCTACCACACGCGGCAGACTTTATCGGCCGGCTTCACCATGGGCTGGCCAGGCTTGCAGTGAAAGGCCTGAGCGAACTCCGGCATGTTCACGACGACGCCGTTAATGCGGTATTTCGCCGGGGAATGGGGATCGGTGATTACCCGCACGCGCAGATCCTCCGGGCGTTCGTTGGCGCAGTCCCACTGCGCGAAGCCGACGAAAAAGCGTTGTTCTGGAGTCAGGCCATCGACCGGCTGAAGGTCCTTATCTTTGTCTTTTTCCTGCCAGGCGATGTAGGCCAGAATCTCGCCCCCCAGATCGGCGACGTTTTCCCCCAGGGTAAGCTTGCCGTTGATGTGCAGGTCATCCACGGCAATATACGATGAATACTGGTCGTCGACGCACTGGGTGCGGGCGTCGAACTTCTCCCGGTCTTCCTTCGTCCACCAATTCTTGAGATTTCCATGCGCGTCGAACTGGCTGCCTTCATCATCGAAGCCGTGGGTCAGTTCGTGGCCGACGGTACCGCCGGTGTTGCCGTAGTTGGGGGCATCGTCCATTTTGGGGTCGTAGAGCGGCGGCTGTAAAACACCGGCGGGGAAGTTGATATCGTTCATCTGTGGGTTGAAGTAGGCGTCGACGGTGGGAGCTGACATATCCCACTCGCCGTGGTCCACGGGCTTGCCGATTTTATTGATGTCGCGGCGGGACTCGAATTGGTGGGCGCGAGCCACGTCGCCGGCGAAATCGGTACGTGTGATGGTGACGGAACTGTAGTCGCGCCACTTGTCAGGATAGCCAATTTTGTTGCGGATGCCCGCCAGCTTGGTGAGCGCCTGCTGCTTGGTTTCCGGGCTCATCCAGTCGAGCGCGCGAATGCGCTGGCCCATGGCGTCTTCGATGCGCTTGACCATGTCGAGCGTGTCGGCCTTCAGTTGGGGCGAGAAAACTTTGGCGACATAAACCTGTCCCAATGCCTCGCCGAGGTCGTAATCGATGTACTGTACGCAGCGCTTCCAGCGCGGCTCCTGCTCGGTAGCGCCGTGCAGATACTTGCGATTGAACTCAAAGTTCTCGTCGACGAATTTAGATGAAAGATAGGGCGCGGCTGCAGCGATAACATGGAAGCGCAAATAGGTCTTCCAGTTGTCAAGCGGTTCGGAGGCAAGGAGCGTATTCAGCTCTTTCATGAAATCGGGAGCGTCGACGTTGACCGTTGCGAACCGGGGATACTGCATGTCGTGGTAGTAGACTGCCCAGTCGATATTAGGGGCGATGTGGGTGAGATCGGCGACGGTCATTTTGTGAACCAGCTTGTGCGGGTCGCGGCGCTCCACTCGGGTAAGCGATGCTTTTGCCAGTGCGGTTTCAATGCGCATCACCGTCTCGGCATTTGTCTTGGCCGCATCGGGGCTATCGCCGATCAACTCGAACATCTTCTGCACGTGCAGCACATAGCGATCCCGTGTCTCTTTCGACTTGGCATCATCGTTTGTGTAGTAGTCGCGGTCGGGCATTCCCAGACCGCCCTGATCAACATCGGCGATCACCTGCTCGGAGTTGTCAGGATCCTGATTTGAACCGGCTCGAAACAGCATGGAACTGCTGTAGGAGTACCAGTTGTAGGTGAACTGCAGGCGGGCGGCGACGGGAGTGACATCTTTGAGAGAGTTGATCTGGGCGATCGCATCGAGATCAGGCCGGATGGGAGAGGCACCGCGCTTTTCTACCGCGGCTTCGTCGGTGCAGGCTGCGTAAAAGTCACCGATCTTCTGCGTGACGGCGTTGCGGTTCGGATCGGGCTGGGCTGCCTGTTCCAACATACCGCGCAGAAAAATCAGGTTGTCCTCATAGAGCTTGCCGTAAACAGACCATGAAGTCTGATCGGGCGGGATCGGATTCTTCTTCTGCCAGCCGCCGCAAGAATAAGTGTAGAGATCGACACAGGGATCGACGGAGCGATCCATCGACGTGACGTCGAGGCTGGGACTGTAGGGCAAGGCGCCGCTGCCTTGGCTGGATTGATTCTGGGCGAGGGAAAACGGCAGGGCTGCAAGCAGAAGAATGGCCAGGCATACGGAGTGGTTTCGCATATTCACCTTGAACGAAAATTGTCAGGAAAAATTTGAGCGAGGCTATGGTACTTGGAGGGTGCCGTTTGGGGCAAGATGGTGGGCGCTGCGCAGGCTTGGATTTGGATCGCCATAAAAAGCGGTTCCTCGACTGCGCCTTCCGGGCGCGAATCGCGCCGGAAATGCTCGCACGGATGACGACATCTGAAGAGGGAGCTGGCAATCCAGCCACCCTGCGCTTAATACATTGCGCGCTCACGCGCGCGACCACGGACACGCGCCCGGGGCTACCTATCCACTCTATGACCCCACCACCCCAAGGCGACCGTCTTTGACTCGCACTCGTTTCTTCGATAGCCTATCCATCCCACTATGAGTGCCGCTGCGCCAGCCATCTGCGTGCAAGGGCTCCAAAAGTCCTACGGGGACGTTCATGCCGTCAAGGGAATCGATTTTGAAATTCAGCCCGGAGAGGTTTTCGGCCTGCTGGGGCCGAACGGCGCCGGCAAGACGACGACGGTTGAAATTCTCGAGGGCTTGAGGCCACGGACAGCGGGGCAGGTGGAAGTTCTCGGTTTCGATCCCGACCGTCAGCGACAGAAACTGAAAGATCGCATTGGGGTGTGTTTGCAGGCGACGAATTTGCCCGAGAAAATTCGCGTCCACGAAGCCATGGAAGTGTTCGCGTCATTTTATTCCCGCCACGTTGACCTGAATAAACTGCTCCAGCGCCTGCAGCTCGAGGAGAAAAAAGATGCGTTCTACAAAACGCTTTCCGGCGGCCAGAAGCAGCGGCTGGCTTTGGCGCTCGCTCTGCTGAATGATCCGCAGCTTATTTTTTTGGATGAGCCGACCACTGGCCTCGATCCGCAGGTGCGGGCGGAGATTCATTCTCTGCTCGAGGAACTCAAGGGCGAGCGCCGAACAATCCTGATGACGACGCATTACATCGAGGAAGCCGAGCGGCTGTGCGACCGAGTGGCGATTGTCGATGAAGGGCGCATTATTGCGATGGACACGCCCAACAAACTGCGGCAGCAGAGCAAGAATGCCTCGAGCATTGTAGTGACGTGCGCGACTGCGTTTCCGGAAAGCCGGCCGGCGTGGGTGGAATCGACCCAGAGCGTGCTGGGCGGAAACGGGCACACGCTGACGGTGAATTCGCGCCGACCGGCGGCAACTTTAGTCGATCTGGTGAAATGGATCGATCAGCAGGGCATGGAGCTAACCGACGTGAACCTGAAGCAGCCGAGCCTGGAAGACGTATTCATTGAACTCACGGGAAAGAAGTTGCGGGAATGAAAGCCTACAAAGCACTGGTGGCGATCGATCTTAAGCTGGCCCTGCGCAACCGCTCGGTGATCTTCTTCAATTACCTGTTCCCGCTCATCTTTTTTTTCATTTTCGGCCAGGCCATGCATGGAGAGCGCGGAGCGGCGATGACGATCATCATCGCGATGGTGCTGATTATCGGCATCCTTGGCAATGGCCTGATGGGCGCGGGAATTCGCGCCGTGCAGGAGCGCGAGGCCAACATCTTGCGGCGCTATAAAGTGACGCCGATTACGCCCGCTCCCGTGCTGATAGCGTCGATCGTAACGGGGTGGATTCTCTACATGCCGAATGTGCTGCTGATCTTTTTCCTGGCGCATTATTTGTACGGCATGCCGTGGCCGCAGACGATGGGAGCGGTTCTGATTTTTGTGACAATTTCGATCGTGGGAATGCGCGCCATCGGCTTGATTCTGGCTTCGGTCGTCAACTCGATGCAGGAAAGCCAATTGCTGGTGCAGTTGGTCTATCTGCCCATGCTTTTTCTGAGCGGGGCTACTTTTCCCACCTCGATGTTTCCCAAGTGGCTGCTGGAGATCACATACTTCCTGCCCGCGACCTACATGGTGCAGGGCATCGAAGGCATGCTCAAAGAGAATCAAGGCATGGCGCAGAACATAGAGCCGTCGCTGGCCCTGATTCTGACCGCATTTGTCGGCCTGTTCATTTCGTACAAATTGTTTCGCTGGGAAAAAGAAGAGAAGATCAAAAATTCGGCCAAGCTATGGCTGGTAGCGGTAATGATTCCGTTTGTGATCATGGGCGCCTGGCAGATGCGGACGCAAAGCGGCGTCGAACAAACAAAAATATTGAACCGGCAACTGGCACGCGGGGACACTTTTCTGATTCGCAGCGCGCGCATTTTCATCGGCGACGGAAAAGTGATGGAGAACGGATCGGTTCTGGTGAGGGGCGGCAAGATTGCGGAGATTTATGAGGGGGCGGGACCGGATCCGAAAACTCTGAAAGCTGAAACCGTGGAGGCAGCAGGCAAGACGGTTCTGCCAGGGCTGATCGATGTACATGTTCATCTGGGCGCGCCGGGCGGCATTTATCCCGACATGACCAAGTACTATGCAGACGCCGAGAAAGGCCTGCGGCGTGAGCTGGCCGCATATCTTTATAGCGGCGTTACCACCGTGCGAAGCGTAGGCGATCTGCTGGATAGCACTCTCAAGCTCCGTTCCACGGTAAACAGCGGCGAAATTCTTGGTTCGGAGCTCATGACGTGTGGCCCGCTGTTCACGGCGGCGGGCGGGCATGGCACAGAGTATTTCAAAGATGTGCCAGACAACCTGCGGCTGCAGTTTGAAGCGCAGTTCGTGCGCATTCCGAAGTCGGCGGACGAGGCTCACGCGCAAGTTGATGAGCTGAAAAAGCAGGGAATCGATTGCATTAAGGCAATCCTCGAGGCTGGCGCGGGTGGCCGAACCTTCAACCGCCTGGATACTTCATTGTTTGCCGCGGTGGCGCAAGAGGCTCACGCGGATTCTTTGCCGCTGGCGGTTCACACGGGAGACGCGCGCGACGTTTCAGACGCGGTGAAGGCTCGGGCGGACTCCATCGAGCACGGCTCATTCCGCGAAAGGATTCCCGATGAGCTGTTCGAGCAAATGGCGAAACAAGGCACGTTTTATGATCCCACGCTGAGCGTTGGAGAGGCGTTCAAGAATATTGCCGCAGGAAAGACCGATTTGCTGAAGCGCTCGCTGGTGCAACAGGTTGGACCGCCGGATTTGCTGCGTGGAACGGAAGAGGCGTTGAACTCGCCCGATGGCGAAAAAATGCGGCAATCGATAGGGCAGTATCCAATCGATATGGCCATCGCAACGGACAATTTGAAGCGGGCGCACGATCATGAAGTAATGCTGGTTACCGGCAGCGACGCGGGGAATCTTCTGGTGATCCACGGTCCGACGGTGCAGCATGAAGTAGAGCTCTGGGTACAAGCGGGGATTCCTCCAGCAGTGGCTTTGCAGGCAGCAACGCTGAATGCCGCTCGCCTGCTGCGTGCGGAGAATCACATCGGCGCGATTCGCGTTGGTAACGATGCGGACTTGCTGATCGTCGACGGGAATCCGTTGGAGGACATCACTGCGACGGAGCGTATCTCGATGGTGGTGTTCAAGGGCGAGCGGCTTGACCGCAGTGAGCTGTTTGAACAGCACTAGAATTACAGGTTGGAAGGATGCCAATGGAGCCCTGACCTGACGACAGAAGGCCTGAAGATGCGAACGGCATCGCAGTGACAGGGGCAGCTTCGGGCGGCTCCTTAAACAATAGTGGCTACCAAAACGAGTCTCCCGAGTCGTTACGGCGCGCATGCACTCGGTAGGACCGTGGGTGTTGCCTATTCGCTTATACTACCGATCCAGGCGCGCGGATTGGTATCGTGCATTTTCTCAAGCTTTTGCCGGTTGTTTGACGGAGGGGAAGTGAGGTCGCATGAGAAGATTCGGATTCGGCATCGGAGGTCGAAACCTGAGAGCCGCTCTCCTCGGTGCTTCGCTCATCCTCACGGTTGCACCGTGGGCGACAACCGTAACTCATAACGACGGTCAGAACGTCGAAAAGCTAATCAAGCAGTTGAATGATTCTCGACATCCCGGGAAACAGATTACCGCCGCAGAAGAC
>JASHQM010000228.1 GCA_030039165.1 Candidatus Sulfotelmatobacter sp.
CCGCGAGCGGCAGAATGCCCTCGCTCTTGAAGCCGATGTCGAGATACACGGACTCCCCCGACACGCTGATCACGGTTCCGACCAGCTGCTTGCCGCCAGTTTCGTCTTTGCGCGCATGGCTCTTTTCGTATTGCGAAAGCAGTTCGCCGAATGACTCGCCGCCTTCGGCGGCTTCGGCTGCGGGAATTTGAGGATTGGTAACGTCAGGATTCGGCATGATAAATTCGCTTGTCATTTGAGGATAGCGCAACTGTGACGCGTGAAGGAGGACGGCAAGCAATTGCTGCGAGGCTGCCACGCCTTTCGTGATTTTCGAAAGGTGGGAACGCGTGCATTGACGAGCTACTGCTGAACAATCTGTCCCGCCTGCGGATGTACGCTCTGATCTTTGATCTCGCCAGTATCCCAGCCGCCGCCAAGGGCTTTGACGAGATAAACGGCGCTTACCATCTGCTGTCCGAGGAGCTGAGTCTGTAGGCGTTCGTCACCGAGCAGCGTAGCCTGGGCGGTGATCACGTCAAGATAGCTGGTTGCTCCGCCAATATAGCGGTTGTTGGCAATCTCCAAAGCCTTGCGCGCGTCGTTCACAGCGGCGGTCTGGGTAGTGAGCGCCTGCGAAAGCGTGCTCAGATTGCTGATGCCGTCTTCGACCTCCTGAAACGCGGTGAGCACCGACTCGCGATAGTTGGCCACGGACTGATCGTAGGCCGCCTTCGCAGCGGCAAGATTGGCGCGATTGCGTCCACCTTGAAGGATCGGCTGCAACGCGTCGGCGCCAATCGACCAGAAAAGGCTGGGCGCATTCAGCAGGTTTGTAATCGACGTGCTCTGCCAGCCTCCGCCGGTATTGCTGATCGTGATGTGCGGATAAAACGCGGTTCGAGCGAGGCCCACCTGTGCGTTTTCATATGCCATTTGCCGCTCGGCGCTGGCGATGTCCGGACGCCGCTCCAGAATTTCTGAGGGCACGCCCAGCGGCACCGGGGGTGGCGTAGCTTTTAAAGGGACAACGACGACGCTTACGCTTGGCGCAGGCCGGCCGATCAAAACGGCGATGGCATGTTCATACTGCGCCCGCGACTGCTGCACCAGCGCCAGCTGGGACAGAGTTGCATCGAGCAGCGTGGCCTGTTGTGCGACTTCGAGTCCGCTGGCGATTCCGCCGTTGTGACGCTGGTCGACGAGGTCAAGGCCCTTGCGCTGAACTGCGACCGATTCCTGCACTACCTGGTATTCGGCATCGAGTTGGCGCAGGGTGAAGTAGTCGGCGGCAAGTTCAGCGGTCAAAACCAACAGCGCGTTGCCAAGCTCAGCGGCCGTCGATTGCAAAGAAGCATTGGCGGCCTCTACATTGCGCCGCACGCGCCCAAACAGATCGACCTCGTAGCTCAGGTTGAAAGGAACGGTGTAAACACTCTGCGTGTAAGGTGGAACCGGTTGAGGCACGCCATTGATGAAAGTAGGCGACTCGCCATTGAGAGGACGGTTGCCTGATCCTCGCTCGCGCATGGCACTGGGATCGGCGGAAAGCTGCGGAAAGTAGTCCGCAGTCGCTACTCGCGCCATCGAGCGGGCCTGGTTCAGCCGATCGCGGGCGGCCTCCAGCGATTGATTCTCTTTCAGCAGTTGAGCTTCGTAGTCATTGAGCTGGGAATCGTTAAAAATCGCCCACCACTGCCCCTTGGGGATTGAGTCCTTTGGCGCCGCCTGCTCCCACGGTGGTTGCGTCTTCCAGGCATCGGGAGCTGGTGCCGGAGCTGCAGGGCGGTTATAACGCGGACCAACGGTACACGCCGCCGTAAGACCAGCAAGTGCTACGACCACTGGATGCAAATTTCGCTTCATTGTTCGCGCTTCGGGTTACCTCCCACTGCCGTCTGTGGCTCCCGCGGTTTTGGCGCCTGCACCGGCTGTTGCCGCTCTGGTGGCGTGGGATTCGTCGCCCTGGGCAACATTCACCTGCTGTCCATCTTCCAGCGAATCGGGAGGGTTAACAACGATCAGGTCTAGGATGGAAAGTCCGCCGAGAACTTCCAGGGTTGTGCCATAGTCGCGGCCGATACTTAGATGGCGCAACTCCACTCTATTATTAGGGCCGATAACTGCGACCTGTGGCCCCTGCGCACGGAACAGCATGGCATTTACCGGAACCGTTACTCGATCGACATTGCTGCCGACTGCGAAATGCACTTCGCCGAGCGAGCCGGGCAAAAGCTCGCCCTCAGGATTGGGGACATCAACCTCGGTCAACAAAGTCCGGCTGGAAGGGTCGATGGCATCCGCGGTGCGCGCGATCCGGGCAGGGAACTTTTGCCCGGGAAGTTCCTGCAACGTGATGTTGGTTTCCTCGCCGACCTTTATAAAGGTCGCATAGGCCTGCGGAACACTGGTAAACACGCGGAGAGTATCAATGCGTGCGATATCGAAAAGCTCACGTCCGGGCGCCTGGGCTCCCGCGTTGATCAGGGCGCCGGGATCGACGTTGCGGCGTGTGAGCACGCCGGTAAATGGAGCGTAGACTTCTTTGAAGCCTTCGAGTTGCTCAAGCCGCCGCACGTTAGCTTCCGCGGCAGCAAGATTGGCCTTGGCCTGCTGAAATGCGCTGGCGTATTGATCAGCTTCCTGCGCCGAAACCGCGTCGGTTTTGCGCAAATTCTCCCAGCGCTGGGAAGTGATTCGGGCGATCTCAAGTTGCGCCGCCGCCTGTTGCTGTGTGGCGCGAGCCTGATTCAACTCCTGATCGACCTCGGGAGTATCGATGTCAGCCAGCAATTCGCCCTTCTTTACACGGCTGCCGATATCCCTGTACCAACGAATCAGGTAGCCATTGGTGCGGGCGTAGATGGGCGACTCGACGAAGGCCAGCAACGACCCCGGCAAGACGAGTTCTTCATTGGGCTTTTCGGCTAGGGGATGAATCACTGCAACAGTGGGAATTGTCGCTTGCTCGGTTTCTTTCGCTAAAGCGTGGTCGTGGCTCACCCGCAGAAGCAGTGTGACGCCCCCCGCAAGCACCAACACTGCAAGGGCAATCGCAACCACGGTTACGGCCTTGCGCGGAGATGCCGGCGGCAGGTCCGGTGGCCTCTGGATGCCCGGGGGCTGATGTTTCGAGCGCCGCTGGATTTCCTCGATTTCCTCATCGCGCTGTGCCTGAGCACCGTGAGGATGATGATTGTCCTGGGCCTGTTCGGCAGCCGCATTTTCGCGTGCGTGCACATTCCCCGTCGTTTTGGATTCGCTCTGTGCCATCTGAATCGATTCTTCTTTCAACGATACTTCATGGTGAACAGTCTATCTAGACTCTCGGCGTGCCCGCCGCGCCTCCCGGTGGCTGTGGAATATGGCAAACACAGTGGGCACGAAAAACAAGGTTGCCACCG
This sequence comes from Candidatus Sulfotelmatobacter sp., assembly GCA_030039165.1. Lineage (GTDB taxonomy): Bacteria > Acidobacteriota > Terriglobia > Terriglobales > Acidobacteriaceae > Sulfotelmatobacter. Next base: position 3,384 of record JASHQM010000228.1, read on the forward strand.
TAGCAAACAACAGCCCGCCGATGACTGCACGTCCGAGGGGAGCATTCTGTTCGCCTCCTTCGCCGACGCCCAATGCCATTGGAACCATGCCAATAATCATAGCCAGCGCTGTCATGAGCACAGGACGGACGCGCGTATATCCCGCGGCAACTGCGGCGCGCACGGCCGGGACGCCTTCATCCATCTGCTCGCGCGCGAAGCTGACCATCAGAATCGAGTTTGCTGTGGCCACGCCCATGCACATGACCGCTCCGGTCAGCGAGGGCACGCTCAGTGTGGTGTGCGTCAGCAGCAGGAACCAGCAGATTCCCGCCAGAGCCCCGGGCAGCGCTGCAATAATAATGAACGGATCGAGCCACGATTGGAAATTGATGACAATCAGCAAATACACGAGAACGATGGCCCCTATTAGCCCCAGGCCCAGTCCGATGAACGAGGAACGCATGGTGCTGACCTGCCCGCGCATGACGATTCGCGTGCCGCGTGGCAGTTTGCCCTCGAAACTACCGATAACTTTCCTTGTATCAGCGGCCACTGCACCAAGATCGCGCTCTTGCGTGCTGGCGTAAACGTCGATCACCGGTTGCACGTTGTAGTGGTTCACCGTGGCTGGCCGCACGACTGGCTGCAATTGCACCAGGTTGCTCAACAACTGATTGCCCTGCTGCGAAGTTACGGGAATCGCCATCAAGTCCTGTAGATCGGTCATCTTGTATTGCGGGGACTGCACAGCTACCTGATAGGTGACTTCGTTCCGCGGATTCATCCAAAAATTCGGCGTGGTTTGAAAACTTCCACTCAATGAAACCAGCACATTCTGCGCCACATCCCGGGCCGTAAGCCCAACCTGGGTTACTCGGGTGCGGTCAATATCGAGGTATAACGTTGGCAAGGAAAGCAATTGTTGCACGTGAACGTCGGCCGCGCCTGGAATGTGCCGCATTCTATTGGCGATCTGTTGCGCGATCTGGTAGCTGGTCAACATATCGGTGCCCACGATCTGCACATCGATCGGCGCAGGCAGACCGAAGTTCAGAATCTGGGTGACGATATCGGCGGGCTGAAAGAAAAACTCCACCCCGGGAAAACGCCGTGGCAACACTTCACGCAAACGCTTGATATGTTGCGCGGTAGGCTGATGGTGGTCAGGATCGAGCGCGATCAGAATCTCGGCATCGCTCGTGCCTATAGTTCCATTCGAACTGTACGATTGATTGATGCCGGAATTGGGCAGGCCAATGTTGTCCAGGATGGTTTGCAGCTCTTTGCCCGGAATCTCCTGGCGGAGCACGGCTTCGATCTCATCACACAGTTTTGCGGTTTCCTCGACACGCAGGCCCGGACGGGCGCGTATGTGCAGCTTTAGCAATCCGGCATCGACCTGCGGAAAGAAGTCTTCTCCCAGAAACATAAACAAGCCGAGCGAGAGCACGCAGAAGATTAAGAAGCCGGCGATGAAAAGCCCACGATGCGCGAGGGTAGTTTCGAGCATGGACTCATAGCTACGGCGAAAATCTTCGAACTTGCGCTCGAAGCCACGCTGGAAGCGGCCCATAAAAGTCTTCGGGCCGGCTTCGCGATGCTCGTGACCCCGCATTATGAACATAACCAGCGTAGGTATCAAAGTTCGGGAAAGCAGGTAGCTCGCGAGCATGGCAAAGCTGACGGCCTCGGCTAGGGGAACGAACAGGAATTTGGCCACGCCCGAGAGAAAATACATGGGCACGAACACGATGCAGATGCTGAGCGTAGAGACGAAGGCGGGCACGGCGATCTGCTGCGCACCATCCAGAATAGCCTGCCGCATTTCCTTGCCCATGGCCAGGTTGCGCTCGATGTTCTCGATTTCCACGGTAGCGTCATCCACCAGAATGCCGACCGCGAGCGCGAGGCCCCCGAGCGTCATGATGTTGATGGTCTCTCCAATCGCCCCCAGCACGATGATGGAAACGAAGATCGACAAAGGAATGGAAATGGAAATGACGATCGTCGGACGCCAGTCGCCCAGAAAAACCAGGATCATGAGCGCTGTCAAAGCCGCGGCGATGATGGCCTCCCGGATGACACCATAAATCGAGGCCCGGACAAAAAGGGACTGATCGAACAACGACGTGATCTTCAGTTCTGGCGGCAGAGTCTGGGCAGCCTGCTGAACGATATTCTTGATTCCTTTAACAATGTCGAGCGTGGAGGCGTTGCCGTTTTTGTACATCGACATCAACACGCCGCGACTGCCATTGGTGCGGACAATATTGGTTTGCGGCGCGAAAGCATTGCGGATGTGGGCGACGTCGCGCATGTAGAGCGTTGCGCCGTTGACAGTTTTGACTGGCAGATCGTTCAGCTCAGCTATGGTCTGAGGCGTGCCATTCATCTCCACGCTGTACTCGAGCGGCCCCATCTTGATGGTGCCCGTGGGCAAAATGATGTTCTGTGCGTTGACTGCATTGACAATATCGTTCGGTCCAAGACCATAGGCTTGCAGCTTCGGCAAATCGAGATCGACCTGAATTTGCGGGATCTTGCCGCCATAGGGATACGGCGTCGCAGCTCCGGGCACCGTCGCCAGATAATTCCGCAGGAAGTTCTGGCCGAGATCGAAGAGTTGCTGCTCGGCCAGCGTCTTGCTGCTTAATCCGAGTTGAAGGATGGGCGTGGTCGAAGCGCTGTAAGAGATGATTAGGGGCGGAGTCGTGCCGGGGGGCAGATTATGTACCGTCGTCTGGGAAATCGCCGTGATTTGCGCAATTGCGCCTTGGAGATTTGTGCCCGGGTGAAAAAATACTTTGATCACGCCGAGTCCGTAGACTGACTGCGATTCGGTATGGTCGATATCGTTAACCGTGGTGGTGATGCCTCGCTCAGAGTTGGCGACGATTCGGTCCGCCATATCCTGCGGCGACATTCCCGTATAGAACCAGACCACGGAAACCACCGGGATATTGATATTGGGGAAGATATCGACAGGCGTACGGATGATGGTAATGGGGGTAAGAATGATGATGACCAGCGCCATCACCACGAACGTATAAGGACGGCGGAGAGCTAACGCAACAATCCACATGGGCTAGGCACGGCTCGAGTGTGTACCAAGGGGTTGCGTTAACGAATACGAAAGAACCCCGCGGACCCCAACTTAGATTCGATACTCGGCGTATTGGATTCTCAAACCTTATCCGAATTATATATGGTAGGGTAAGAGCATGCGCCAGAAACCCTGGCCGGTGGGCCATCGCGGAAAGCAGGATGGCAAACGCGCCCCCGGCAGGCCACGCAGCGAACAGGCGCGGCAGGCGATCCTGCGCAGCACGTTGGAATTGCTGGGAACCAGCGGTTTCGCCGGTATGACTATTGAAGCTGTGGCCATGCGAGCTCGCGTGGGCAAGACCACCGTGTACCGCTGGTGGCCTAACAAGGCGGCGTTGGTCGCCGACGCGTTTGCCAGCGACACGATACGTCAGCTGCATTTTCCTGACACCGGCTCAGTGCGCACCGACATGAGCCGGCAAATGCGGCAGCTCATCAAAATTTTCCGCAGTAGCCGCGGCCGAATCGTTTCTGCCATTCTCGCCGGAGGACAAAATGATAAGGACTTGATCGCCGCGTTCCGCGCCCGCTTTCTTTGGCCGCGGCGGCGCGAAGCCTATGCGACCCTGCGGCGGGGGATTTCCCGCGGTGAGCTGCGTCGCAACATCGACAAGGATTTGCTCCTCGATTCCCTCTACGGTCCCATCTACATGCGATTCCTCATACAGCATGCACAACTGACACCCAGATTTGCGGACCGGCTTTGTGCGCTGGTGCTGGCCGGGGCACGGCCCCATTCGAAATAACAATCACAAATTGTAAGTGTTCGGTCCGCAGCGCACGTCTGCTCCTCTGTGGAACCACATTCTCTCGCGATGCGTTTCCGGTAGTAGAATGGCTACCCATCCCCGCGGGCAACCGCAGTGTTGGCCACAGCAGCGACGAGCAAAAATCGGAGGCAGCATTGGCACTTACCATCACTGGTCTTTCCAAAACGTATTCGAACGGAGTAAAGGCACTTAAGAATCTTTCTCTGTCCATCGGCAACGGGATGTTCGGGCTGGTCGGTCCCAACGGGGCCGGCAAGAGTTCGCTCATGCGGACGATCGCAACCTTGCAAGATCCGGACTCTGGGTCTGTCAGCCTCGATGGCATCGACGTGCTGCGCCAAAAAGATGAAGTGCGCCGCATACTCGGATACCTGCCGCAGGAGTTCGGCGTGTATCCCAAGATCTCCGCCCTCGACATGCTGCATCACCTTGCCGTGATGAAAGGTATGACCAATCTTGGCGAGCGTAAAGGAAGCGTGGACGCGCTGTTGCAGCAGACCAATCTTTGGGAGGTGCGGAAGAAGGCGCTTACAACTTTTTCTGGCGGTATGAAGCAGCGGTTTGGGATCGCGCAGGCCCTGCTCGGCAATCCGCGCCTCATCATCGTCGATGAGCCGACTGCAGGACTTGACCCGACCGAGCGCAATCGTTTTCTGAATCTCCTGTCATCCCTGGGCAGCGACCGCACGGTCATTTTATCGACGCACATAGTCGATGACGTTCGCCAACTCTGCCCGCGCATGGCGATCATTGCATCGGGTGAGTTGCTGCTTGAAGGTTCGCCCGCCGAAACCCTGGCAGCTCTCAAAGGCAAGATCTGGTCGAAGGTAGTCGCAACTGACGATCAGGCACAAGCCTTGGAGAAACAGCTGCAAGTGATTTCCACGCACTTGGTCGGAGGCGAGCACGAGGTTCGCGCGTTCGCGAATGCATCCCCCGGTGAGGGCTTCAGCGCGGTCGAGTGCGACCTGGAAGACGTCTACTTCCTCACACTCGCGCGGCACGGCAGTAGCCACATGGTCAATTAGGCAGATTGTTCAAGGAGTTCTAGATGCGCCAGCTTTGGGAGTTTTTTACCTTCGAGCTCAAGTTTCGATTCAAAAGCTTGTCGACCTACGTGTACTTCTTCATCTGGATCGCGTTTTCTTTCCTGTCGGTCGCCTCGGAGAGCTTTGGCCCCATCGGCAACAGCAACGGCAAAGTCCTGCTCAACGGGCCGTACGCCAATACCTACAACGACGTAGGCGCGGCAATTTTTGGCATCATTATCATCGCGGCCATTTTCGGCACATCGATTTTGCGCGATTTTCAGCGCGACACCTACCAGGTGCTGTTTACACAGCCCATCTCGAAGTTCGCCTACCTCGGCGGACGCTGGGCAGGTTCGTTTGTAACCACGGTCTTTGCTTTCTCCGGAATGATGCTTGGAACCTATCTCGGCACATTTGCGCCCTGGGCCGATCACACCCGCATCGGGCCGAACCATTTGTGGACTTACCTTCAGCCGTTTCTCTCTATTCTGGTCGTACAAATCTTCTTTATCGGATCGATCTTCTTTGTCGTCTCCGCCCTCAGCCGCAAGATCTTCATCGTTTATTTGCAGGGCGCTGCACTGTTCGTCATCTATCTGATCGGCATCACGGTTTTCTTTACGACGCGCTCCCTGGAACGGTTCTGGTCGGGAATCTTCGATCCCATCGGCATCATTCTGATGGATGACGTGGCGCGCTACTGGACTGTGGTTGAAAGAAATTCTCTACTTGTTACGTGGTCGCCTGCCTTGGCCCATGGCGTTTTTCTCTACAATCGGCTGCTGTGGATGGGTGTCGGAGTCTTGTCTCTTGTCATCTTGTGGGCCTTGTTCCCGATGTCAGTCGAAGCTCTGACAGGGCGCGTCCAAAGCCGGCGCGCCGCCAAAGCGAAGGAACAGGAAGTGGCCGAAGCCGCACCCGTTCAGTCGCTGGTTGCCGCCCACCTGCCGCGCGTTCACCAGACGTTTAATTCGAGCACGACTTGGGCGCAGTATATTTCGCTTTGCCGGCTTCGGATGCGGAATATTTTTCGCGATATCCCATTCTGGGGCATCGTGGCGCTTCTTATAGCATTCAACGTCAACAACGGCTACTTCGCCGGACATTTGGCCGAACAAAACGTCTGGCCTGTGACCTATCTGATGGTGCAGGCAGTCGAAGGCAGCGCGTTGCTGTTCCTTTACATCGTAGCGGCCCTTTATGCGGCAGAGCTGTTGTGGCGCGAGCGCGACGCCAATTTCAACGGCATCCATGATGCCCTGCCCATGCGTGAATCCACGGATTGGCTCTCGCGGCTCACCGCGATCGTGGTTGTCGAGATCGCGCTTTTAGCCGTGGCCATGTTCATGGGCATGTTCATGCAGACCATCCTCGGTTATCACCACTACGAGGTCGTCGAATACCTGAAAGAGCTTTACCTGGTCACATTCCCACAGGTGTTTGGCTTTGTGCTGCTGGCGCTTTTTGTGCAAACCATGGTTTCCAACAAGTTTGTCGGTCACGGCATCGTGATAGGGCTGGTGGTGATGATTCCCATCCTCTTCAACTTCGGTTGGGAGAATACGCTGTACCTGGTTGGCAATGTGCCGCAATACACCTATTCCGACATGAATGGCTACGGTCATTTCGTGCCGGCCATCTTCTGGGCAAATACTTACTGGCTGGCGATCATGGCGGTTTTAGGAGTTGTTTCGATTGCGCTTGCCCGGCGTGGCGCTGACGATTCCCTGCGCGCGCGTGCCCGGCAGGCGGCTCGCCTTGCGCCACGGCTGGCGCCATTCGCCATTTTGTTCGCAATCGTCGCTTTCGGGGCGGGCGGCTGGTACTACTACAACGCTCACGTTCTGAACGAATATCTGGATTCGAAGGCCCGCCGCGACATCCAGGCCGACTACGAGCGGAAATTCAAGCAATACGAAAATCTGCTGCAGCCGAAGGTGACGGCGGTCGATGCAACCATCAATATCTATCCTGAACGGCGCTCGTTTGATGGCAGCGTGCGAATGACGCTGCAAAACAAGACAAGTCAGCCGATTTCACAAATCCATATTACGGACACGAAGCAGTCCGTCAGCAATCTGAAGTTCGACCGGCCTTTTCATCCTGTCAACTCGGCGCCACGCGATCTTTATTCGATCTACGCTCTGGAACAGCCGCTCGCCCCCGGCGAAACCGTCAATCTCACCTGCAACGTAGGCCACGAAACGCGCGGCTTCCGCGACGGCAACGAACTTCCCGAGTTCGCCTATAACGGCACCTTCTTCGACTCCGATTACATTCCTTACATTGGTTATCGCACCGATTTTGAGATTGACGATCCCCGTCGCCGCCGCGAAGAAAAGCTGCCGCCGCTGGAGGAAATGGCGCATCGCGGCGACCCGGTACACTCGGTTAATAACATCTTTCCACGCGAGGCCGACTGGGTTACCTATCACACCATCGTAAGCACCTCATCCGATCAGATGGCAATCGCTCCCGGATACCTGCAGCGCCAATGGGAGGCCAACGGGCGCAAGTACTTCGAATACAGCATGGGATCGACTCACATTCTCGAATTCTTTTCCTACATTTCCGCCCGCTATCAGTCCAAACGAGAGCTTTATCACGGTCCCGACGGCGATGTTTCACTCGAGGTTTACTACCATCCGACCCACACTTACGACGTGGACGACATGCTTGCCAGTTCGCGCGCCGGTCTCGATTACTATCAGCGCGTGTACAGCCCATATCAATTCTCGCAGTACCGTATCTTCGAGTTTCCCCGCTATCGCAGCTTCGCACAGTCGTTCGCCAACACGATTCCCTATTCGGAGAACATCGGCTTTATCGAGCGTGTCGTTAAGCCAACCGACATCGACTTCACCTACTTTGCTACTGCGCACGAACTCGCGCATCAGTGGTGGGCACACCAACTCATCGGCGCCGATGTCGAAGGATCGAACATGATGGCGGAAAGCCTGGCCGAGTACTCAGCCCTGCAGGTGATGGCGCACAAGTACGGTCGCGATCTGATGCATCGCTATCTGCGGCACGAACTCGATGCTTATCTTCGCGGGCGCGCAGGCGAAGTTCGGCACGAGCCACCTCTCGCGCTGGTGCAGCGTGAGCAGTACGTCTGGTATCAGAAGGGGGGGCAGGTTCTTTACACGCTGGCTGACTACATTGGGGAAGACAAATTTAATCTTGCGCTGCACAACTTCCTGATGCGGTACCGCTATGCCAATGCCAACAATCAGGTCGATGCCAGCGATGGTATTCGCGCCGCCGCAGCCATCGACGGCGCTTATCCCGATACGCGCATGCTGGTGGAAGCGATTCGCGAGCAGACGCCGCCCGAGCTTCAGTACATGGTCGATGACGCGTTCAACCGGATTATTCTCTACGACAACAAAGCGATCTCGGCCACATCACAGAAAACTCCGGATGGAAAATTCAAGGTCACTCTGGACGTGCAGGCGCGCAAGATGCAATCCGATGGCAACGGAGCAGAAACGCCCGTGCCCCTCGCAGATTACATCGAGATCGGCGTGTTCAGCGGCAAGAGGGATGAAGAGAGACCGCTGTATCTGAAGAAGGAAAAGTTCACCGAGGACCACAAGACGTTTGAGATCATGGTCGATCAGGAGCCGACATTGGCAGGAATCGATCCCTATAACAAACTGATCGATCGCAATGGCGACGATAACATGATTGAGGTAACGAGGAAGTAACTCGCGGCCTCACGCAGATTTTCTCCCGATCGACGAGCCAATCTTCTTCACTTCTTCGACTACCTTCCTGCCCATGGCCGAGGTCGAGACTGGGCTTGTTCCGCGGGCGAGGTCAGCGGTGCGAAAACCCAGGTCGAGGGTCGAATTCACTGCCCTTTCGATACATGCCGCCTCCGTTTCCAATTGAAAGGAATACCGCAGCAACATCGCGACCGTAAGAATCGCGCCCAGGGGGTTCGCTATGCCCTTGCCGGCAATGTCGGGCGCGGAGCCATGAACGGGCTCGTACAAACCGACCGGGCCCCCGACGCTGGCAGAAGCCAGCAAGCCAAGCGAGCCGACAACTCCGCCGGCCTGATCGGAAAGAATATCGCCGAACATGTTTTCTGTGAGCACGACGTCGAAGTCTCTTGGCCGCTGCACCAGCACCATGGCTGCTGAATCGACGTACATATGCGAAAGCTGCACGCCGGGATACTGCTTCGCGCAGCGCGTCACTACCTCGCGCCACAACCGCGAGCACTCCAGAACGTTGGCCTTATCCACCGACAAGACCTTTTTGCGCCGCTTCATGGCCAACTCAAACGCCACACGCGCAATGCGCTCGATTGCTGGCTCGTCGTAGGTCATCGTGTTCACAGCCACGCGGGAGCCGTTTGCGCCGTTGATCGAGCGCGGCTCGCCGAAGTAAAGCCCGCCCAGCAGCTCCCGCACGATCATCATGTCGGTCCCGCGAACTAGATCGCCGCGCAGCGGTGAAGAATCTTCCAGTGCCGAAAAACAAACCGCCGGTCGCAAATTGGCATATGCGCCGAGTTCTCGGCGCAGGCGCAGCAGGCCGGCTTCCGGCCGAAGATGGCCGGGATTCTGATCGAACGCCGGACTCCCAACAGCGCCGAGCAGGATGGCAGAAGACGAGAGGCACGCTTGAATCGTCTCGGCCGGCAACGGATCGTTCGCAGCCGTGAGGGCCGCACCACCGATGTTTTTGTATTGGAGCTGAACCTGGTGGCCGAAGGTATCAGCGACAGCTTGGAGAACCAAGACGGCGTGCTCGATGACCTCCAGGCCGATGCCGTCGCCGGGAAGAATTGTAAGCCTCAGCAGCATGGGGAAATAGTCTAGCGGAAATCCAATGGTCTATATACTCGCACCGTTTTGCGGATAGTGGTGTGCTTTGTTTGTCATCCTGAGCAAAGCCCTCTTTGCGAAGGATCTGGGCCAGCCGCGCGGCGCGGCGCGTCCTCTGCGCCGCGATAATCGCGCGCTTGTTTCACTTCCTGGTTAGATTGCGCTACCGTTCGCGAACGTGGCAGTAGCTGACCAACTGATAGTGGCCCAAGCCACGGACAATCCTTCCGCGGTTCTATATTTGCGGGCTGAACTATACACGGGCCGCACTACACACCCCACAGATAATCTTCCTGATCGTGATGGGGCTCGTCGGGCAATTGCAGCGGCACTTCAAAGTCCGCTTCCCGCGCCGAAGGTAATGGGCGGTGTGACTCGGCGGCGGCGACGCCAGCCGAAGCCATGGCCGCTGGCAGCGGTTCGAACAAAGGCGTGGCCGAGGCCGCGGGTTTGTGAGTCTCGCGAATCAATTCGAGCAGATGATGATCTTCGACGCGTTTGATCTTGTCAGCCAAGCGTACGAAGCGACGATAGATATCATCCAGCGCACGGCGGTCGAACTGGTAGCCGAGCTGTTCACAGCGAATCGCCAGCGCATGGCGTCCTGAGTGCTTTCCTAAAACCAATGTAGAGTCGGGCACGCCGACCGACTGCGGGGTCATGATTTCGTAGGTCAGGGGATTTTTCAGCACCCCATCCTGATGGATGCCTGCCTCGTGGGCAAAAGCATTGCGTCCAATCACGGCCTTGTTCGGCTGCACCGGCACGCCGGTAATCTCGCTCAACATCTGACTCGCAGGAAAAAGTTGCTCTGACGCGATACCGGTCAAGTAAGGATAGCGGTCCTGGCGAACTCGCATGGCCATCACGATTTCTTCCAGCGACGCATTTCCCGCGCGTTCCCCGATCCCGTTAATTGTGCACTCAACCTGCCGTGCACCTGCGGCAACGGCGGCCATGGTATTGGCGACGGCCATCCCGAGATCGTTGTGGCAGTGCGCAGAGATGCAAACGTTCTCGATTCCCTTCACCCGCCGTCCAATGCTCGAAATCAGCTCCCCGAATTCAGCAGGAACGGTATAGCCGACGGTGTCGGGGATGTTGAGTGTGGTTGCTCCCGCTTCGATTACCGCTTCGAGCACCTGGCACAGAAAATCGGAGTCGGTTCGCGTGGCATCTTCCGGGGAGAATTCCACATCAGGACACAAAGAGCTGGCGTAAGCAACAGCCTCGCGCGCCTGTCTCACGCACTCATCGCGAGTGATACGAAGCTTGTATTTCAAGTGAATATCGGACGTAGCCAGAAACACATGGATGCGGGGATGAGCAGCATGTTTCAACGCTTCCCACGCGCGCTCAATGTCCGGACGGCAGGCGCGCGCCAATCCGGCGACAATGGGCCGGCGAATCACCTCTGCAATGGCCCTGACCCCTTCAAAATCGCCCTCAGAAGCGATGGGGAATCCTGCCTCAATCACATCCACTCCCAACCGGTCGAGCTGCTGTGCCAGACGAAGCTTTTCCTGCTGGTTCATGCTGCATCCGGGCGACTGCTCGCCGTCGCGGAGCGTGGTATCGAAAACCGTAACGCGTACCTGGTCGCTTGACATGATCTACCTTTCAGAAAGGGAGGACAATCGGCCTCCGGGAATGACCTTTTCATCGTAACTACCGCTCGGCAAGAAGAAAAACTAATAATTATTGCAGCATAATTACTATTGCTAATATAATTAGCAACGCTAATGTAAATTGTTAGTACGATAAGAAGTCTGAAAATGGAACTTTCGCAATTGGAAGTTTTCATCGCCGTCGCCCGCGAGCGCCGTTTTTCCCGCGCTGCGGAAAAACTCCATCGCACACAGTCGGCGGTCAGCCAAACGATTCGAAAACTCGAGGACGAGTTGGGCGAAGCGCTCTTCGATCGATCTTCGCACGAGGGTGTTCTCACCGACGCAGGGCAGGTCCTTTACGAATATGCCGAGAAATTGTTGAATCTGCGGCAGAATGCACAGGAATCTCTGGCCGATCTGCGCGAGCTGCAAAAAGGCAAGCTGATGATTGCGGCCAATGAATTTACGGCGCTTTATCTGTTGCCGGTTCTGGCCGAATACCGCCGCTTGCACCCCATGATTAAGATCACGGTGCAGCGGTCGCTGGGCAGCCGGATTCCGGACGATGTTCTACAGCACAGCTCTGAGTTTGGCGTCCTGTCGTACCGGCCCGAGGAACCGCGCCTGCATTCGATCGTGACCTATCTGGATGAACTGGTGTTCGTGGTTCCTCCTCGGCATCCCTTAGCGTCGGCGCCTGCAGTCAGCATCCGCCAACTGGGCGCGGAGTCGTTCGTGGCGCACATTGTTTCGTCTCCGTACCGCGAGAAGGTGTTGCAGACCTTTCAGAAGCACAAGACACCGCTACACATGGATTTGGAATTGCCGACTCTGCAGGCCATCAAACAATTTGTGGCCATGGGCAATGGGGTAGCCCTGATGCCAGAGATCAGCGTGGAGACGGAGGTCGCGCGCGGGGAGTTGATTCGCATCCCCGTGCGCGAGCTGCGCGTGCAACGCAAGCTCCGCCTAGTCTACCGCAAAGAGGCCGGGCTCTCTCACGCCGGGTGCGCGTTTCTCAAAGTTGCGGAGACGGTTGCCTTGCAGCGCGGCGGGCACTATCGATTTCAGCGAGAAATCTGATCGCACGCAAAGAAGCTAATGCGGCACGAAGACACGAAAACGTCGCCATGCCACAGATGGAAGTCAGGTTCAAGAGCTCCGGAATGCCGCAAATCAACAATCGGCGCAGACCTGCCCGGGCTGGAAGGAGGCCAGCGCATCCGGCAGGCTGGGATGAATTTCCAGCACGGAGTTCAGATTGGTGAGATCCAGCAACTCGCGTACTCGCGGGCTTGGATTGGCGCACTTCAGATCGGCGCGGCGCGATTGTGCGAGCGTTTGAAGAAACGCCAGTTCCCCAATACCGGCGCTGTCGATGGAACTAACGCCGCTGAGATCGAGCACAACCCTGCCGTTGCCATTCAGGAACTCACTCACCAGGTTGGAAAGCGCGGCGGCTTCGTCGCGATAGACGATGCGGCCCTGGCAGTGGACGATAATTACGTCTCCATGATTCCGAGTTTCCAGACTGAGTTTCAATTGCCACTCCTTAGGATACATTGCAAAAGCAGCTCCAGATTCCGGCTGCCGCCATGATTGCCAATTCGGTTTTGGAGATTGCGGGTTAGATTGCATGTTAACTAATAGACGCCTGAGGAAGGCTTACGGAATCATGAAAAGCAGGTAATTTTTTTCTTTCGTGTTCCAGTTTTGTACGCATAATTTTGCACGTGCGCAAGACATCTTCAGGGTGTATTGCTGCGCATCTAACGAATTTCGTGCAATCAGGTAAAATTTGCTGCTGGCATTGATTGGCCAGGGAGGATCCCTCTACGTGTTCAAAACCGCAGCCGTCTCACTGTTTGTTGTTTCCATCATTTTTCCCACAGTCGCGAAAGCGCAACTTCTTCCCGGCGGAAACGTTTATGGCGGGGTTGCCTATGCTGATTCCGTCGATGTCATCAACCGCTATACGTTTCGCGGCTGGAACGCCTCGGGCGAGGATTTGGCGTTCCATCACATTCCTTACCTAGGCATCGTGTTGGACGCCAGCGGCATCTACCGCAAAGGAATTAATCAATACAACCTGGTTCTAGGACCACGAATCTCCCACAATTTCGGCAAGTGGCGCGTCTTCGCAGATGCGCAGGGCGGCATCCAGCAAACCAGTTCCAGCGGCACAATCTTCCGCCCTGTCATCGAGGACATCGGCGGCGGAGTGGATCGCAAACTTCCCTTCAAGCATTTTTCCTGGCGGCTACAGTTCGATTATGTCCACAGCCATCTGTTGAGCGCGAATCAGAACGATTTTCGCGGATCGACGGGACTCGTCTGGCGGTTCTGAACTGATCCAGGGCTCGGATTAGAAACCACCAACTGCAAAACGCGACTTCTCCCCAATCTCTGGGTTGAGGCTATCTTGCCTCCCATCCTTCGAAAAACCGCGAAGAGTGGATAACAGTCTCGCAATTGCTTCCCAAATCCTTGATCGAGATGAGTTCCAACGGCGTTAACCCTAACTTTGGTCTTTGCATCTAAGGCAGACTAATGTTGAATTCAGCGGCAAGAAAGGCAAGGTAAGTGATCATGCAAAGAATCGGAGTCATTGCGTCATTTCTTCTTTTCGCATTCGCAAGCGTCGCTAGCGCGCAAGTTCCCAGCGGCAACGTCTTTTTCGGATATTCCTTTTACAGCACAGACCTGTCTTCCGTGGATCGCGCAAATACGAATGGCTGGGAGGCTTCACTGGAGGGGAAGGTCATTCCCTTTCTCGGAGTCGTGGCCGATTTCGACGCCCACTACGGATCGCAGAATTTCCCCCTGTGCATCAGTAATGGGCTCACAGGCGGCGTTGGCTGTACGAATTTCAGCGCCGACGTTACGGAACACAATTATCTTTTCGGTCCGCGCGTTTCGTTCTCGATTGCAAAGATTCGTCCCTTCGCTGAGGCGCTCTTCGGGGCAGGACACGTGGACGTCAACAATGGCGTTGGATCCGATACATCGTTTGCAACTGCCATTGGCGGAGGCCTGGATTACAAAATCATCAAGCCCATAGCCTGGCGGCTGCAAGGGGACTATGTAGAAACAAGGTTCTTTGGCACGTCACAGAACAACGTGCGGATTTCCACGGGCCTGGTTGTACGTTTCTGAGGAGCGGGTTCTGACGCACTTGCCGGCCGCGCCGCCTTAACGATGCGTGGGTACATAGTCGTGGCGCTCCCGCCACGCTTCGATAAGCAGATAGAGCACGGGAATAAAGAAAAGATTCAGCACCGTTGACATGATCATGCCGCCGAATACGGTGGTCCCGACGGAGTGGCGACCATTTTCGCCCGCTCCCGTGGCAAAGACCAGCGGCACAACGCCCAGTATGAACGCCAGCGAGGTCATCAGAATGGGACGAAAACGAATCGCTGCCGCCTGCACTGCCGATTCTAAAAGTGGAATGCCCTGTTCGCGCAGTTGCTCCGCAAACTCCACGATCAGAATGGCGTTTTTGCTGGCGAGACCGACGAGCATTACCAGACCCACCTGGCAGTAAATGTCGTTCTGCAACCCCCGTATCCACTGCGCACCGAGAGCGCCCAGCAACGCCATGGGCACCGCCAGCAGGACGATGAAAGGGAGCACGAAACTTTCGTATTGCGCGGAAAGCGTCAGATATACGACCAAAGTGCCCAGGCCAAACAGAATCAGCGAAGTGCCGCCGGCCTGCAGTTCTTCAAGCGAAAGCCCGGTCCAACTGTAACTAAACCCCTGCGGCATTTTCTTCGCCAGGTCTTCCATGGCCGCGATTGCCTGTCCCGAACTGTAGCCCGGGGCGGCCGATCCATCGATTTCGGCCGAGCGAAATAAGTTGTAATGGCTGATCACCTGAGGGGTTGCCGTCTGCGTAATGCTGATCAGATTGTCCATTGGAACCATCCCGCCGTTGTCGGAGCGCACGTAGAACTCCTTCATATCCTGCGCCGTAGAGCGGAACTGCTTATCCGCCTGCACGTACACGCGATATGAACGGTTATTGAAATCGAAGTCGTTCACGTAGGCTGATCCCATGTACACGCCTAACGTGTCAGTAATTTGCGAAAGTGGAACATGCAGGCTCTTGGCTTTTTCGCGGTCGATGGTGATGAGATACTGCGGGTCATTCGCCGTAAATGGCGTATACAAGCTCACGAGATCTTTGCGGGTACCGGCCTGCCGAATGATCTGGTGAGTTACGTCGGAGAGTTCCGAGAGTGGGTGCGCACTCTGATCCTGCACGACGAACTGGAACCCTCCGAAGTTGCCGAGGCCGTTGACCGCGGGCGGAAGCGTAGCAAACACGATCGCTCCGGAAATCCCGAATAGACGCGGGCGAACCCGGTTGACGATGGCAGCGGCGGTATGATCTTCCCCTTTGCGCTGGGAATAGGGTTTGAGCGGGACGAAAATGAGTCCTTGATTCGGCGCCGAGCCAGAAAAGCCGAAACCCGCGATGGAAAAAGTTCCTTCCGACTCAGGCACGTCGGCCAGCAGATCGGACACCTGCTTTCCGATGGCCTTTGTATACTGCAACGAAGCGCCCGACGGCGCCTGCATCACGATGATGAAATATCCCTGGTCTTCGTCAGGCACAAAACCAGTGGGGACATGCCGCAACACCACATAGGTTGCTCCGAGGCCGGCGAAGAAAAGCACGACCATCACCACTTTGTAATCCAGCAGATGATGCAACAAAGTGCGGTATCCGCGAGTCAGCGCTGAGATGCCGTCGTCGAACTTCCGCAGCCACCACCACTTTTCGCCGTGAGGCCGGCGCAAAAAGATTGCCGCCAGCGCCGGAGCGAGAGTGAGTGCGTTAAAGGCGGAGATGGCTATGGAAAATGCGATGGTCAAAGCAAATTGGCGGAAGAGGATACCGGTCGTTCCCGGGAAGAAAGCAACCGGTACAAACACGGCGACCAACACCAGCGAAGTGGCGATGACGGCGCCGGTAATTTCAGCGGTTGCTGCAGCAGCGGCTTTGCTCGAGTCGTGCTCGCCGCCGGCGATATGGCGCTCGATGTTTTCAATCACGACGATGGCGTCATCAACCACCAGTCCGGTGGCCAGAGTAATGCCAAACAGCGTTAGCGTGTTGATGGAAAAGCCGAGTAGCTTCACAAAAACGAAAGTGCCAATCAGAGAAACCGGAGTAGCGATGAAGTGGATCAGCGTTGTTCTCCAGTCGCCAAGAAAAACAAAAATCACCAGGATGACCAGAGCGATCGCCAAACCCACCGTAAAGAGCACGTCGCGAATCGACTCCCCCACCGCGTCAGTCGTGTCAAACGCCACCTGATAACGCATGCCCGGCGGGAAGCTCTTCGCCAGGCGTTTCAACTCAGCAATGGCCCGCCGATCCACGTCGAGCGCATTGGCCGTGGAAAGCTGAGTAACCGCGATGCCGACCGAGTCCTGGCCGTTGAATTGCATGTCTGAGGAATAATCTTCCGCGCCTAATTCGGCGTGGCCTACATCTTTCAGCCGAACCAGGGTTCCATCGGAGTTGGTTTTGATAATGATGTTGTCGAACTGGCTGGTTTCGCTCAGACGCCCCACTGCGCGCACGCTGATCTGGTATTCCTGGCCGGTCTCTGCCGGCTGCTGACCAACCTGCCCGGCAGCTACTTCCACGTTCTGCTCGGAAAGCGCATTGACCACGTCGGGCGCGGTCAGGGCGCGGCCTGCCATGCGCACTGGGTCAAGCCACAGCCGCATGGAATATTTGCGCTCGCCGAAGATGATTACATCGGCCACCCCGGGAATGCGCTTAAGCGAGTCGCGCACATAAATATCGAGATAGTTCGACATGAACAATGTCGAGTATTTGCCTTTATCGGAAAACACGGCAGCGCCGAACACGAAATTCTGGGAGGTTTTTGCGGTCGTGATTCCAACCGCCTTGACCGCGGCGGGCAAGCGGCCCTGCGCGGTGTTGACGCGGTTCTGAATGTCGACCGTGGCGAGATCGGGATTACGATTCAGATCGAAGGTGACAACGATATTGCTCGAGCCATCGTTGCCGCTGGTCGAGGTCATGTACTTCATGCCCTCAGCGCCATTAATCTGCTGCTCGAGCGGAATTGTGACGGCGCTTTCGACCGTCTGCGCGCTGGCCCCAATGTAGGCGCTGGATACGCCAACCTGCGGAGGGGCAAGGTCAGGAAACTGCGCGATTGGCAGCGTAGGAATGACCGCTGATCCTGCAAGAACAATCAGCAGCGCACAGACCGAGGCGAAAACGGGACGATGGATGAAGAATTTAACGAACATAAAACCAGGCTCTTGGCTTTAGGCTCTCGGCCTCGAGCCTGAGTCTATTGCAAGCTAGCGCTCGAGATTCGGTCGAAAAATCTTTATTGCAGTGCTTCGCATTACACTTGGATCAGGCAGGTGCTTGTTGATTAGGCACTGCCAATTGCGATTACTGAACGACTGAATTGAGGATCGCGGGCGATGGTCCTGGCCGGCCAAAGCGAGCGACCCAGGCTTCGGCCCAAAAGCCTGCATCAGGATTGCGGAATCACCGGCGCGCCATCCAGCAGGAACTGCGTTCCCGAAACAATTACTTTATCCCCCGGCTTAATTCCCTGCTGCACTTCGTAATCGTTGCCCACTGTCTGACCGATAGTCAGTGGATGCTGCCGCGCCACATACCCTCCGTTCTGTGGCTCAGCAACGAAAGCGAAATACTGCCCCGCCAGCCGCGATACGGCAAGAATTGGAACCTCCGGACTCTTATGCGTTCCCCACACAATGCGCGCGCGGATGAATTGCGACTGCCGCAAGGCGTCGTGATTGTTGGCGATTCTGGCCTTCACCAGCACGGTCTGGGTGGTGTTATCCACCTGGGGTGAGATGAACGTCACCCGGCTGTCTGCCATCACATTCCCATTGCTGTCGAGCACCTGCACGGGCAGATTCATCTTGAGTTGGGCCGAGCGCTCGATCGGCACGTACACATAGATTTCGAGGCTGCCGGGCTTGTCCACGGTGGTTAGTTGCGTGGAGGTGGTCACGCGGTCGCCGACGCGCACCGGAATGTCGCCCACAATTCCATCCCTGGGCGCGACGACCTTGTAGTAGCGCAGTTGCACCTGCTGCTCGCTGACCTGGGCATCGAGTGCCTCCATCTGCGCCTGCGCGGAGTCCAGAACCGACTTTGCCTGATCGAGATCCTGTTTGGCGACCACGCCCGCCGCGTACAGCCCCTGGGCCCGGTCATATTGCTGCTTCGCCCAGAGTAAGTTTGCCTCTTGTGCTGCGCGCGAGCTCTCCTGACTTTTAACCGTGGCCCGCTGCTTCAGCGGATCGATTTCCATCATCGCCGCGCCTTCTTTCACCGCGTCGCCGGAATGCACGAAGATGTTGACGATCTGCCCCTCGACCTGCGGCATGATCACAGCCGAGTCGCGCGACTTCAAGGTCGCCACATATTCGCTGGCGTCATCGATCGGTGTGTCCCGAGCCTCCTGAACCTTAACGGGCATCGCTGGAGGCCCGCCGGCCTGTGCGCTCTGCGCCGCATCCTTTGAACATGACGCGGTAATCCCGAGGGCCAGCAGGGATGCCAGCAACAAGATGGCGCCATGGTTCAACTTGAGGACTTTCCCAAACATAAATCTCCCGTGTTCGCCGGTGGTAGATAGACGGCTGAGCAAGGCCGCCGTGAGACCCTGTCCAAGAGATTCCTGCAACCCTCATCCGGACGCAAAATAATAGCAGCACAAGGGTGAAGAAATGGAGAAGTTCCGCAGCAAACGACGCCGTAGCGTCTGCCTGGCTCTATTTAGTTATGCACGTCGTTGTCGCCGCGCCTGTCCTGCGGCTCCATCCATGATCTCACTCTGTTACATTGTTGCGCTATGGAGAAAATCCGCCCCGCCCGCGGTTTCGCCAGCGACAACAATGCTGGGGTGCATCCCGAGATTATCGAAGCGATCACTCGAGCCAATCAAGGTCACGTCGTCGCATACGGTGATGACCCCTACACCCGGTCGGCGATGAAGAAATTCGAAGAGCACTTCGGCCCGGACATCGGCGTTTTTTTCACATTTAACGGTACGGGAGCCAACGTGCTCAGCCTGCAATCCCTAACCCGTCCTTTTCATTCAGTTCTGTGCAGCGACTATGCCCACATCTATGTGGACGAATGCGGCGCCCCGGAAAAACATACGGGATGCAAGCTGATTCCCCTGCCGCACGAAAGCGGCAAGATCACGATTGACGCCGTGCGCCACGCGTATCACGGCATTGGCGACCAGCACCACTCCCAGCCGCGGGTAATTTCCATCACGCAATGCACCGAAATGGGCACGGTTTATCAACCGGATGAGATTCAGGGTCTTGCCAATTTCGCCCACGAGCACGACATGTTCCTGCATGTGGATGGCGCACGCATCGCCAACGCCGCCGTCTCGCTTGGGCTGACGTTGCGGCAGGCCACGCGTGATTTGGGGGTAGATATTCTCTCTTTCGGCGGCACAAAGAACGGAATCATGGGCGGAGAAGCCGTCGTGTTTTTTCATCGCCAGCAGGCTGAGAACTTTCTCTACCTGCGTAAACAATCCATGCAACTCGCATCAAAAATGCGCTTCATCGCGGTCCAGTTCGAGGCGCTTTTGACGAACGATTTGTGGAAGCGCAGCGCCGAACATGCCAACCGCATGGCGCGCCTGCTCGAAAAGGCACTCCAACATATTCCGCAAGTAAAAATTGTCTGGAAGGTTGAGGCCAACGGAGTCTTCGCGCAAATTCCCCGCCAGGCCATCGAAAAAATCAAAAAGAAGTGTTTTTTCTATACCTGGGTGGAAGAGGAATCGATCGTACGCTGGATGTGCTCGTTCGATACGACAGAGGAAGATGTCCACTTATTCACGGGATTGATTGCCGAGGCCGTGAAAGCCTGAGCATGCGGCGAATGCCGTCGAGCTTGAAATCTGGGTAAGCGTCCGAACCCAGCGCCTACTGATTCACGGTGACAGCTTCGGACCCGCTAATTGAACCGGCGGTGGCGGTAACATTCACTGTTCCTGCGTTTTCGCCGATCGCAATTCCCGTGATGCCAATCAACGCAACTTCGGGCGAATCCGTGGACCAAGAAACCCCATCAGTGACATCAAGAGTCGACCCATTCTGGTAGTGTCCAGTGGCCGTGAATTGCATCGTCAAGCTGACCGCGAGACTTGTGGCAGGGGAGCTCACGGAAACCGACTGCAATGGGGATCCGGCGTTGCACGCTGGAGCCAGGCTCGTACAAGCTTTTTGGCTGCTGCCACAGGCAGCAGCGGGCAGGATGGCCAGTACTAGGAGAAGCTTCTTCATTTGAACAAGTAGCGAACCGTCTTCGGCGACCGTCGGGCCGCCGTGCTCGCGGAGATTTTACACCTAATCACGCGCCGGGCAAAGCGCGCAGAGAACCCGGCCTCGGTGCCGTTTATGGCACCAACACTCAAGAGGTCTTGATTTCTCGGTGGATTTTGAATAGATTGAGCCATCCCC
>JASHQM010000229.1 GCA_030039165.1 Candidatus Sulfotelmatobacter sp.
TTTTCGCGTGTGCCGGCGTTGATCACCAGCAGATACTCATCTTCGCCCAGCCGGTGCACAATCACATCATCGACAAACGTGCCTTCGGGATACAGCAGCGCCGAATACTGCGCCTGCCCGACTGCCAGCCGCGAAGCGTCATTCATGGAAATATGCTGCACCGCCGCCAGCGCCTCGTGGCCCGCCAGCCGAATATCTCCCATATGGCTGACGTCGAACATACCCACACTCGTCCGCACCGCCATGTGCTCGTTAATAATGCCGCCACCAATGGATGCGGGATATTCGACGGGCATATCCCAGCCATTGAAATCCACCATCTTTGCGCCCATCTCCCGATGGACGGCATTCAGGGAAGTCTTGCGAACGGTTATGGCGCCGGCGGGAGTAGATTCAACCGAAGACAAATCCAACCTCAGTCGGGCGGGCAGGGCTGATCTGCCGCGGAAGCGACTGTTTACCGTAACACGCGGTTTTTCGGCGGGTCAAACGAGGGAATTTGTCGGCGCGGCGTCATTCCGAAGGCGCGCGTTCTTCCGGTAGACCCCCGGCTTCAGCCGGGGGCGGCGAAGCCGCGGCCGAGGGATCTCGCGTGCAGGGATATCAAAATCCACCTGCTATCTTCCGAACTGCACCGTCACTCGCGCGCCAGCGGTCATGTGCGTCCCTGCTGCCGGGCTCTGCTGCCGTGCCACGCCGCTGCCGACGGCTTCCAATTCCAATCCAGCATCCTGAGCGGCTTCCACCGCGCCGCGCACCGTCTTTCCAATGAACGATGGGACTTCGATTCCGCCTTGTTCCACGTCTAACACTACAGTTCCAGTCGCGGCAGGTTGCATTGCAGACGGTTCAACCGTGCTCGAACCGTCAGTATGCGAAGGCTGGCCAGCCGGCGCAGCAACCGGTTCAGCCTGCCGCCTCACCACCCGCACAACTTCTCCGGTAGTGTCATTAGTTTCGGTCGTTCGCGCCTGGGCCACGCGTGGCTTCACGACCTCGGATGAATCGCCGCTTACTTCCGCTGTCTCCAGCGGCGCTCCGGGATGGTCCGGTGTTCCTTCCTCAAGATCTTTATCCTTCATCCGCGCCTGCGCCAGGAGCAATTGGTGCTTGGGAGCGAGGGGCAAATCGTGTGGCACGTGCATGTACTCCAAGACCTGCTGCGCGATGCGATGAAAAACCGGCGCCGAAACCTGGCCGCCCTGATGCAACCCAACGGCTGAGTCCAAAATCACGGCCACGACAATTTGTGGGTTGTTGATCGGTGCGAACCCGGCGAACGATCCGACGTATTTCGTCTTCGAGTATGCTCCGGTTGCAGGATCCACTTTTTGCGCTGTTCCCGTCTTGCCCGCCGACGTATAGCCTTCCAGTGCCGCTTTGCGCCCTGTACCTTCGAGCACCACCTTTTGCATCATCGCCCGCATCTCGGCCGCCGTGTAGCTGGAAATCACGCGACGCGAAGCTCCGGGATGGAATGCCACGGTCTGCAACGAACCTTGCGGCTGGACCTTCCCCTTCAGGATATGCGGCGATATCCAAACGCCATCATTGGCGAATGTCGCAATCAGTGAGGCGAGCTGAATCGGCGAAATTCCAATCTCCTGGCCCATGGAGATCGCGGCGATGGAAACCTTCGACCAGCGGCTCACCGGCTTGGTCAACCCGCGCGTTTCGCCAGGCAGTTCGATGCCGGTTTGCTGGCCAAATCCGTAATCGCGAATGTATTTATAAAAGCGATCTTCTCCCAGCCGCATAGCGATCTTGATGGCGCCTACGTCGCTCGATTCCGCAAGCACTCCCCAAACCGGCAGCAAGCCGTGCGGCTTCGAGTCGCGAATTCTCATGCCGTTGTAGACAATCGACCCCATCTGGCAGTCGAAAATCTCATTGGGGTTGGTCAGCTTCTCTTCCAGCGCCGCAGAAATGGTGACTAACTTGAAGGTTGACCCCGGCTCGTAGATGTCGCTGACCGCCCGGTTGGTCAGCGCTGCAGGCGTGATTTCTTTTCGCAAGTTCGGATTGAACGTGGGCCGGTTAGCCAGCGCCAGAATTTCCCCGGTATGCGGATTCTCAACCATGACCGTGCCCGCGATTGCTTGCGTGTCGTGCATCGCCTGGTCGAGTTCCTTTTCCGCGATGTACTGGATGTTCTTATCGATCGTCAGAACAATGTTCTCGCCCGGCTCAGGCTGCTTTTCAACATCCGAGAACCACTGGCGGCGCGCGTCGACGGAAATGAACATCTTTCCCGGACGTCCGCGCAACTCATCATCAAACTCGTGCTCGATTCCACTTTGGCCGGCATCCTCCATGCCTACTGACCCAATTACTTGCGCCGCCAAGCCACGCGCCGGATAAAAGCGTTTTGGTTCCTTTTGAAAATGAATGCCTTGAAGATTCAGGGACTTGATGCGCTCGATGGTTTCGTCGTCAGCTTTGCGCCCAACCCAGCAGAATGTCTTGTGGTTTTGGCAATCGGCAAGAACTACGTTTCGGTCTTCACCCGTAATGCGCGTGATCAGGGAGATCGCAGTGGGCAAGTCTTTGACTTCCGAAGGCACCGCGAACGCCGAATCTACAAGCACCGACATCGCCAGTTCATGGCCGTTGCGGTCGTAAATCACCCCACGCTTGGCCGAGAGTGGAATCGCACGCTGTTGCTGGTGCTCAGCCTGCCGGACGAAAAACCCGTAACAAAAGACTTGCAGATAGACGAGCCGCCCACAGATCGCCAGGCACCAGGCAAACAAAATAGCGCCGAGAAGATAAAGCCGGGAGTTCTTGCCGGGAATGGAATTGGCCACGCTCATAGGCCTAATTTCTATGGATGTCATTCCGAACCGGGCCGCAAGCTCAGTGAGGAACCTGCTTTTGACGGAGCGTCAATGCACCGCAAGAAACGCATGGCGGCCCTCGTTTACGCAGGACCGCCAAACATTGCAGTGCGAAATTCTGTTCTTCCTCGCTACTCACTGGCCGACCAGTTCGACCGCCGGCTGCGCACTCGCCATCACCGGCGCGCTTGAATCGCTGGAAGCGGTATCCATGCGAATCACCTGCCCCGGCTCCGGCGGCGCCAGTCCTATGCGGCGCGCAATTACGTCGATGCGCTCCGGGTCGCGCAGCGAAGCGTCTTCCAGCCGCAGCGCGCGATTCATTTCCGTCAGATTGCTGAGTGTGCGCTTCGCCGATTCGATTTGATATCCGTATTCGATAGCGCGCAGATGCTGCCAGGCATAGGTGAACACGAGCAGGAACAGGCAAGCCAGCGCCGTCCCGAACTGCTTCATCTCGCGATTGCGCCGTGGATCTTCCACCTTTACCAGCCGCGAATTGTCGATCGCTTTCGCGAAATAAATTTCCGGCGTGCCCGTAAAAAAAATTTTGCGCCGAGCCGCCGGATTTTCGTGGTAGCTTACCGCTGCAGTGGCCATCTACGCCGCTCCCGCAAAAATTCGCTCGTTGTGCACTGGTGAAATCTGCAATTCGAACATCCGCTTCAATTCCACTTCCTCAGTAATCTTTCTTTTTAGAGCGCCGCGCTCCGCTCGCTCTACCGTCGCCATCAGATCCTTGATCAATGTTCCCGTGTACATTTCCTTTACCTCAGACTTGGATTCCTACCACGGAACCCAACAACGTCGTTTTCGGCTTTCGGGCCTCAGCAAAACCCAGCCATGAATTTTCGCTGAAGCCCTAACGCCGCCTACTCGACGGATCTTGTCCTGCCAAATCCGATCCGCTAAACCTGAATGCCCGGCACGGCCACTACAGCTATGCCGGGGACTGCGGCAGGTTTTCCGCAATCTAAACTCTCTCCGCGGCCCTCAGCTTCGCGCTTCTGGCTCGCGGGTTTCTCTCTTGCTCTTCTTCCGATGCCATCACCGGTTTCTTCGTCAGCACCCGGAAGTCCTTGTACTTCTTTTCACCCTCACGCAAGGCATCCTTAACCATGCGATCTTCCAATGAGTGAAAACTTATGATCACCACCCGCCCGCCTGGCTTCAGAATCCGCGGCGCTGTTTCGAGCAGCGCCTTCAGATCGTCCAATTCGCGGTTTACGAAGATTCGAAGAGCTTGAAAAGTTCTGGTCGCGGGATGAATGCGTCTCTCGGCAGAATTCATTGGCCGGGCCGCGGCAGCTACGATCTCTGCAAGTTGTGCAGTGCTTCGTACCGGCCGCGACCGGACAATGGCTCTGGCGATTCTCCGCGACCTCCTTTCCTCTCCGAATTCGTAAATCACATCGGCAAGCTCGCGCTCGTCGAGGTGGTTTACCACTTGTTCGGCGGTGCGCTCGGAGTGCGGGTCCATCCGCATATCGAGCGGTCCTTCCGCCTGAAAACTGAATCCGCGTGCGGCATCGTCAAGCTGCAGGCTGCTGACGCCGAGGTCGGCGAGAATGCCGTCAACTCCGTCGTTGGCCGTTAGTCGTTGGTCGTTCGCCAACTCCGCGAATGATCCCTGCAGCAACTCGACGCGAGGCCAATCTCCCCTACCCTTGTCATCCCGAGCGAGCATTTCATCCGCGATAGCGGATGAAAGCGCAGTCGAGGGACCTTGAGTTTGGCCAACGACTAACGACCACCGACCAACGACGCCTTTCGCAGTCTCCAGCGCTTTCGGATCTTTATCGACCCCAATCAAATGTCCCGGTGCGCCGAGGCGTTTTGCGATTTCGTAACTGTGCCCGCCCAGGCCCACCGTGGCGTCGATATAAGTCCCGCCACGCCGCACGTTCAAAAAGTCGATCGCTTCTTTTAAAAGAACGGGGACATGGATAACTTCTCGACCACCATGCCCAACCCCCTGAGGGGTGTCTGTTGAATCTCCGCCCATGCTTTAGGGCCCCCATCAAACCCGCCTTTCGGTTTGATGGGCCTGACTAGATGCCCAATTCGTCAAGCGTCTTCGCATCGTCAGGCGTTATCTTGTCTTCCGAAACTTGCTTGCGGTACGCCTCGAGGTTGCGGACTTCCAGATACTTCTGATAACCCACCACCGCCACATCGCCCTTTAATTGCGCTGCATCGCGCAACAATTGGGGCAGCAACAACCGGCCCTGGCCGTCCATTTCTACTTCCTGGCCCCAGTATCCGGTCGCGCTGAGAAACTTCTTCTTGGTCGGGTTGAAGGTGGAAAGTCCCGCCAGCTTGCGTTCGATCTCTTCCCATTCCTCGAAGGGATATAGTTGAGCAATATTGCCGTCCAAACTCGTGATATAGAATTTCTGGCCGTACTTCTCGTCGATCACCCGTTTGAACTCGGCTGGGACCTTGAGACGTCCTTTTTCGTCGACGCGAGTTGGGTGATTGCCGCGAAACATGTTTGTCGTTTGTCATCCTGAGGGCCGCGCTTTTTGCGGACCGAAGGATCAGCGTGCGCCGCGCGAATCGCCCGCGCTTTTTGCGGGCGATTAAATCGCGCGCTTGGCGCACTTCGTTATCGGCTACTGCAACTGCGAGTAAGGAGCTGAAAACTGCGCAAAATCGGGTTGAACTCGGCTGGATCGGGCTGTTCGTCGTGCTTTTGGGTCGGCTTTTCACCGGCTCCTCGTTATCCGCGTCCGGTTCCCACCGCACTAACTATCTTGACCATTTCTTGCCACTTTCTCCCACATCTTACCTGTAAGTCCTTTATTGTCAAGCATAAAGTTGAGGGTTACCTTCCCACTTCGGGCATGATCTGCCAAACCACTAGGGCTTGCGGTTAATTAATTGGACGACCACAAGGCATTGGATTTACGCTCTTGGCTCTTTCGCCTTTGTTTCGCTTAGATTCTTCTTGACTCGGGCTTCCCACGCGGAGTTTCTTGTGGAAAAACCGGATTACACCGTGGGGACAAACTCCGCGTATGACTCATCAAGCTACGCGTTCATGGCGCCAGCCCGCTTGTGACGGAGCCGCGCCGCTGCATTCACGCCCCGCGAGCGTACTCCCGCAAGTCTCAATAAAGCCGGCTGTTCTGCACCCTCCCGCCATCGACTGAAATCGAATATGCCTCGCCGCCATCGCCGTTCCAGTTCCGCACATCGAACGTTGCCCCGGTCGGCGCGTGATACGCCGCCACATTGCGCAGCGTCAGAGGCAGGCCTGGCTTGCAGACTTCAGGCAGCTCCGTTACTTGCAGAAAATAAACGCCCCGCCCGGTCCCAACAACTTTGCCGCGGCCATTGGCTTCCACCAGCAGCGCCGATTTTTCGTCGATGGCAATTTCGCGCGGAGACTTCGACCATCCCTCGGCGACAATTCGCGCCAGGAACCCCAGGCTGCGGCCCATGCGGTCGCGCTTGGCGAAGTGGCTGTCGGTAAGAATGTTTTCTAGCCCGGGCGCCTTCAGAAACCCGCGCACCAGCGTCACGCGCTTTATATACGGATCAGCGAGAACTTCACGCGACGTAAGATCAGCATCGTCGGGCTTGTCTTCGAGCGCGCCGTAGGCAAACTCGCCCAGGATCGCCAGTCCTGCACTCGTTCCTCCGATCGGCTTCCCCGCCGCCACGTGCGCATTAATCGCATCCTGAACTGTCGTTGCCTGCCAGAAATTCACGTAGCGGGCCTGGTCTCCGCCCGCAATAAAAATCGCTTCCGCCTGCGCGATAATCTCCGCCACGCGCGGCTTTTCCGCCGCTTCCCTGCTGGGTATGACGAGAGTTGCGACGGAATTCACCTTGCACAGGCCGGCAACGTAAGGATTGTAGGCATCGTCCCCACGCGACCGCAGAATCAGGAAATCTCCACCGTTAGCTTTCGCGCACAGCCATCGGAATGCTTCATCCAGATCGCTTCCTCCACCCATCATCGCGAGTCCGAACTCGGCGCGCGTGCGAACATCCTCCGCGTTGCCGCGGCGCATGTACTCGAAATCCTGCCCATAACACGCGATAGCGATGCCGATGAGAAAGAAAATGCAAGCGAAGATATGGTGGTGTTTCATCTCAGCAACTATAGACTGGGAAGTCCCTGCGCACGACTCCAGCCATGAGACCAGCTGGCGCAGCCCTGAAAATTAGAGCGCACTCTCTTTTGCCGGCGTCGTCCTAAGCGTAGCTGCTTTTCAGGCGAAGCAAGGATCTCGCGCAGGCAAACGATAAGACAGATTCCTCGCCCCCGCTGGTGAAAGCCCGGGGCTTCGGAACGACGACAATTCAAAGTTAGCACTGCTCAGCGGAATTCGCTCGATTGCACGTCCCCGCGACCGTGGTATACCGTAAACAGTCCGGTTTCCCGCCTATG
Source organism: Candidatus Sulfotelmatobacter sp. (assembly GCA_030039165.1). Taxonomy (GTDB): domain Bacteria; phylum Acidobacteriota; class Terriglobia; order Terriglobales; family Acidobacteriaceae; genus Sulfotelmatobacter. The sequence goes on from JASHQM010000229.1 coordinate 7,240, forward strand.
GCTGACCCAACCGAAAGCGTTGCTGATTCGCCCTCTGAGGCACAGCCCGTCCTGAAGACGAAAATAGACCCTACCTCAGCCCGCTTTGAAGCCAACATGCGCTTTCTGGCCGACCTTATGTCGCAAATACGCAACGAGAGCGAAAAGATTTGCGAGGGCGGCGGTGAAAAAGCAATCGAAAATCAGCACAAAAAAGGACGGCTCACCGCCCGCGAACGCATCGAAGTGCTGGTCGATCCGAAAACTTTCTTCGAGCTCGGTCTTTATGCGGCTTACGGCATGTATGAGGAATGGGGCGGTGCACCTGCCGCAGGCGTGATTACCGGCCTGGCGCGCATTCACACCCGCATGGTGATGATCATCGCCAACGATGCGACTGTGAAAGCAGGCGCGTTCTTTCCGATGACGTCGAAAAAAGTGATTCGGGCGCAGAACATCGCTATCGAAAATCGTATTCCAACAATCTATCTGGTCGATTCTGCGGGCGTTTTTTTGCCGCTCCAGGAAGACGTTTTCCCTGACACCGACGATTTCGGCCGCGTCTTTCGCAATAACGCTGTGATGTCGGCCATGGGTATTCCGCAAATCGCGGCCATCATGGGCATGTGCGTAGCCGGCGGCGGATAT
>JASHQM010000230.1 GCA_030039165.1 Candidatus Sulfotelmatobacter sp.
GCTCGCGAAGTCGGAACCGAAGGCCGGCTTGGCGGTCAGGCCAATGTGCCGGGTGTCGCAGGCACCTGGAAAGATCTCACCGACTCGGTTAACTCGATGGCCGGAAACCTCACGGGCCAGGTACGAAATATCGCCGAAGTCACAACGGCCGTGGCGCGCGGCGACTTGTCGCGCAAGATCACGGTCGACGTGAAGGGCGAAATTCTCGAACTAAAGAACACCATCAACACGATGGTCGACCAACTCAACGCATTCGCCGGCGAAGTAACCCGTGTGGCTCGCGAAGTCGGAACCGACGGAAAGCTCGGCGGCCAGGCACAAGTGCCGGGGGTTGCGGGAACCTGGAAAGACCTCACTGACAACGTAAACTTCATGGCCTCGAACCTCACCGGTCAGGTGCGAAATATCGCCGAAGTGGCAACCGCCATCGCCAACGGCGACTTGTCGAAGAAAATCACCGTGGACGTGCGCGGCGAAATCCTGCAACTGAAAGAGACGCTGAACACGATGGTCGAGCAGTTGCGCTCGTTCGCCGCAGAAGTGACGCGCGTGGCGCGCGAAGTGGGTTCCGAAGGCCGGCTTGGCGGCCAGGCAAACGTCCCCGGCGTCGCCGGAACCTGGAAAGACCTTACCGACTCAGTAAACGCCATGGCCGGCAACCTGACGGGCCAAGTGAGAAACATTGCCGAAGTCACGACGGCTGTGGCCCGCGGCGACTTATCGCGCAAGATCACGGTCGACGTGAAAGGCGAAATTCTCGAACTCAAGAACACCATCAATACGATGGTGGACCAGCTCAACGCCTTCGCCGCCGAAGTAACTCGCGTGGCCCGCGAAGTGGGGACGGAGGGAAAACTCGGGGGCCAGGCGCAGGTGCCGGGTGTCGCCGGAACCTGGAAAGACCTTACGGACAATGTCAATGTGATGGCGGCCAACCTCACCGAACAGGTACGCGGCATCGTGAAAGTGGTAACCGCTGTCGCCAGCGGCGAGTTGGCACAAAAGTTGACAGTGAATGCCAAGGGCGAAGTTGCAGCTCTCGCTGACACCATCAACAACATGACTGATACGCTGGCTACATTCGCAGATCAGGTGACGACTGTGGCCCGCGAAGTCGGCGTGGAAGGCCGTCTCGGCGGACAGGCCAACGTGCCCGGCGCTGCCGGTACGTGGAAGGACCTCACCGGTAACGTCAACCTGCTGGCCGACAATTTGACCAACCAGGTACGCGCGATTGCCGAAGTAGCGACGGCGGTCACCAAGGGCGACCTCACGCGATCGATTCAGGTGGAAGCCAGCGGCGAGGTGGCGGAACTCAAAGACAACATCAACACAATGATCGACAACCTTCGCCTGACCACCGACCGCAACACCGAGCAGGACTGGCTCAAGACGAACCTGGCCCGCTTTACTGGCATGTTGCAAGGCCAGCGCGACCTGACAACGGTAGGACGCATGTTGCTGTCGGAACTGACTCCACTGGTCAATGCGCAGCAGGGTGTGATCTACCAGATGGGTGGTGAAGACTCCTCTGAGATGGTCTTGCTCTCAGCCTTTGCCGGGGATGGTGAAGATGGTCATTTACGGCGGCTGAAAATGGGTGAAGGCCTGGTTGGGCAATGCGCGGCAGAAAAGCGGCGGATGTTGATCACGGATTTGCCGCCGAATACGATTTCGGTCCGCTCCGGTTTGTTCGAGGCGGTTCCCAGAAATGTGATCGTGCTGCCGGTTTTGTTCGAGGACCGGGTGAAAGCTGTGATCGAACTGGCATCGCTAAGCGCATTTACCCAATCTCATCTGGCATTCCTCGAGCAACTGACCGCCAGTATTGGAATCGTGCTCAACAGTATCGAAGCGACAATGCAGACTGAAGGCCTGCTGAAGCAATCGCAGCAACTCGCCACCGAGTTGCAGATGCAGCAGAAAGAATTGCAGCAGACCAACGAGCAGTTGGCGCAGAAAGCGCAGCAGCTCGCCGAACAGAACGTCGAAGTCGAACGCAAGAACCAGGAGATCGAGCAAGCTCGCCGGGCGCTCGAGGAAAAAGCCAAAGAGCTGGCGCTTACCTCGAAGTATAAGTCGGAATTCCTGGCCAATATGTCGCATGAGTTGCGTACACCCCTGAACTCGATTCTTGTTCTCGGCCAGCAACTCAGCGACAATCCGGATGGCAACCTCACGCCCAAGCAAGTCGAGTTCTCGCGCACCATTCACGGTGCGGGAACCGACCTGCTGAACCTGATCACCGACATTCTCGATCTCTCGAAGATCGAATCCGGGACGGTTTCCGTGGAGGCCGAGGAAGTCTTCTTCACCAGCCTGCTCGATCAGGTAGAGCGGCCGTTCCGGCATGAAGCCGAAAACCGCCGCCTGACCTTCGAAGTGAATACTGATCCACATTTGCCCCGCAGCGTGGTTACCGACTCCAAACGTTTGCAGCAGGTCTTGAAGAACCTTCTTTCGAACGCGTTCAAGTTCACCGAAGTTGGGGGCGTGCGGCTCACGGTTTCGCCGGCAAGAAGTGGATGGAGCGAGAAGCATCCGATTCTCAGCAACGCGGCGTCGGTGGTCGCGTTCGAAGTGGCGGATACCGGTATCGGTATTCCGTTCGAAAAGCAGCGTATCATCTTTGAGGCTTTCCAGCAGGCAGATGCGGGAACCAGCCGCAAGTATGGAGGCACTGGTCTCGGGCTGGCCATCAGCCGCGAACTAGCGAGCCTGCTGGGTGGAGAAATTCAGCTGCGCAGCGCTCCCGGCCACGGCAGCACATTCATTCTGTACTTGCCGCAGACGTATGTGGGAGCCTCGACCAGCACAGCGGCGAACGCATCCGCGGCTGCCGAGGGGGCACAGGCTTCGCCCGCGCCGATGCCGCTCTCGGCGGTCGAACATCCGGTTGAGAAGATTGCGGACGACCGCGACAACCTGCACCCGGATGACGCCGTGCTGCTCATTGTGGAGGACGACCCACACTACGCGCGAGTGTTGGTCGATCTTTCGCACGATAAAGGCTTCAAGGTGCTGGTGGCCGGCCGGGGAGCCGAAGCTTTGCAGTTGGCACAGGAATACCACCCGGCTGCGGTCTCGCTGGATGTGTTCCTGCCTGACATGCTCGGCTGGACCGTCCTGAACCATTTGAAACAGGATCCAAAAACCCGGCACATTCCTGTACAGATGCTTACGCTCGATGAAGATCGGCATCACGGGCTCGCGCGGGGGGCTTTCTCATTCGTCACCAAGCCGACAACGTCAGAAGGTTTGGAACAAGCACTGACGCGTATCAAGGAATATTCCGCTCCGCGGCGCAAACGGCTGCTGGTGGTGGAGGACAATCCGGCCGAACAACTCAGCATCAACGAATTGCTGGGTTACAACGATATCGACGTGACCGTGGTGGCAACCGGAGCCGCGGCAATTGAGTCGGTGACGCAGGGGCAGTTCGACTGCGTAGTGCTTGATCTGCGGCTGCCGGATATTTCCGGGTTCGACGTGCTCGAACGCTTCCGCGACACACCATCGTTAAGCGACCTGCCAGTAGTTGTCTTCACCGGCAAGGAACTCTCGCCTGAAGAAGACGCCCGCCTGCACTCGCTGGCGCGCAGCGTAGTCGTGAAAGGTGTGGAATCGCCCGAGCGCCTGCTCGACGAAACGGCGTTGTTTCTGCATCGCGTAGTTTCCGACCTGCCGCAGGAGAAGCAGCGCCTGCTTGACCGTTTGCATCACTCCGATGACGCCCTCGTCGGCAAGAAGGTGCTGATCGTTGACGATGATGTGCGCAACATCTTCGCGCTGAGTAGCGTGATTGAGCGGCGCGGGATGTCGGTGCTAACGGCGGGCACCGGGCGGGAGGCGATTGGGAAACTGGAGTCTACTCCGGACATTGCCATCGTGCTCATGGATATCATGATGCCCGAGATGGATGGCTACGAAACGATGCAGGTGATACGGCAGAACGCGTCGTTCCGCCGTTTGCCGATCATCGCTCTAACGGCAAAGGCTATGAAGGGTGACCGCGAAAAGTGCCTGGAAGCGGGAGCCTCGGAGTATCTGGCGAAACCGGTGAACACCGAGCAATTGCTTTCGTCGTTGCGCATGTGGCTGCACCGATAGACCTTAGTTGTGCCGTCAACTGTGAAGAATGCGGGCCGCTTTAACGGCTGAGGTAACTTTTGAGCACAACCGACAGAGTCAACATCCTCATGGTCGACGATCAGCCGGCCAAGCTGCTCAGCTATGAGGTTATGCTGGGCGGGCTGGGCGAAAACCTGATCAAGGCCGCCTCTGCCAAGGAGGCCCTGGAGGCTCTGCTGAAAAATGAAATTGCCATTGTGCTCATGGACGTAAGTATGCCCGAACTCGACGGCTTTCAATTGGCCGCCATGATCCGCCAGCATCCCAGGTTTCAAAAAACGGCGATTATCTTCGTTTCCGCCGTTCATTTAACCGATGTCGATCAGCTCAAGGGATACGAACACGGCGCCGTCGATTACATATCCGTTCCGGTAGTTCCGGAGTTGCTGCGCGCCAAGGTAAGGGTCTTTGCGGAGCTCTACCGCAAAACACGCCAACTGGAAGATTTGAATCGCGATCTGGAGCAGCGCGTGCTGGAGCGCACCGACGAATTGGCACGCAAGGCGGAGTTGCTCCTGCAACTCAATGTCGAACTGGTGAGCAAGAATCAGGAACTGGATGCCATTGTGCACACCGCACCCGATATTATCTTCAGCCGCCAGGCTGATGGGACCAGAGATTACATCAGCGACCGCTTTTACGAGTACACCGGGGCTGCGCCGGGATCGGCCAGCGGTTTCGGCTGGCTGGATTACGTTCACGAAGACGATAAGAGTCAGGCCATGAGCCACTGGATGCACTGCGTAGAGACCGGCGCCAATTATGAGGCTGAGTATCGCCTGCGATCGAAAGACGGCAGCTATCGCTGGTTTCGCGCCCGCGCCGTGCCCATCCGCGACGACGGAAGAATCGTCAAATGGTACGGCACGTGTTCCGATATTCACGACAGCAAGCTGCTGGAGCAGTCGATACGCGATAGCGCCGCCGAGCTGGAAAGAATGGTCGACAAGCGAACCGACGAACTCCGCCGCCTCTCTACCCGCCTGATGACCATGCAAGACCAGGAACGCCGGCGTCTGGCTCGAGATCTGCACGACGGGCTGGGGCAAGAACTGGCAGTCGCCAAGATGGTGCTCGATCGAATGACCATGCAGAGGCCCTCCGCGTACTCCGATGAAGGGTGGATTCAGGCGAGTAGCATCGTAGAGCGTGCCATTCAGCAGGTGCGCACCATGTCTCACCTGCTGCATCCGCCTCTGCTCGATGAAGTTGGTTTGCTCTCGGCGCTGTCTTGGTACGTGGAAGGTCTTGCCAAACGCAGCGGAATCAAAACCAGTCTGGACGTGCAGCCCAGAGAATTCCCCAGACTGGCCGCCGATATGGAAACCGGAGTCTTCCGCATCGTTCAGGAAGCTCTGACCAATGTTTTTCGCCATTCCGACGCCACTAGCGTCGAAATCCTGGTGACTCACAAAGAAGGTCTGCTCACCGTCGCTGTCCGCGACAACGGCAAAGGCATCGGGCAGGACGTCGCCGAACTGAAACCGGCCAGCGTGGGCGTTGGCATTGGCGGCATGAAACAACGCGCCCGTGAACTGGGCGGAGAGTTGCGCTTGAGCAATACGTCCCCCGGCACCGCGGTAGAGCTGATTCTCCCTTGCGGCTCAGCGCTACGCGAAACCGCGTCCGTTCTGGACGCGTGCCCGGGCGACTAGGCGCATACTGCGCCTGAGTCGCCCGGTTTGACGGGTTCCTAAACTTTCATCCGCATTTTCCGTCTGGCGTTTGCGCGTGACGAAAAGAAAACACGCGTGCAGAAAGATCTGTGCCGCGGCTCACCTCTCAGAGATTCTTCGCAAAGTCCTTCTCTTTATACTTTCAGCATCGCACTTCCATCATGCTCGTTCCCGCCAATACTGCGATCACTGTACTGAAGGGCGCTTCCCGCTAGTAGTAGGAAGCACGATTTCCTGATTCTTTGCGGTATCTCCAGCAACCCATAGTTGAGTTTACAGGCTGAACCGGATGGAAGAGCGAACACCCCAAAGTTAGTGTTGCGTAGCGTAAGAAACTTAAATAGCTGCTCAGTTTCGAGGATGAAGAGGTCCGGTTATGAGAAGACTCGGTTACAGGCTGTCCGCGTATCTTTTGGTGCTCGGGGCGGGCTTATTGCTGCTCGCCACGCCATCGTTCACCCAAGATTCCACGTCCGATCAAAATAAGTCCGACGTTGAAAAGCGTTTGGATACTTCTGCGAAAGTCATCGACGAGATCATGGCCGTTCCCGACAAAGCTATTCCCGACAAAGTTATGAAGGACGCCAAGTGCATCGCGGTGGTTCCTTCCTTGGTAAAGATCGCTGTCGGCTTCGGCGGGCAGCACGGCAAGGGAGTGGCGACATGCCGGGACGCCAATGGCAGATGGAGCGCTCCGGCGCCGATCACGATCACGGGTGGAAGTTGGGGATTGCAACTTGGTGGGCAGGCAGTTGACTTGGTGATGGTCGTGACGAATCAACAAGGTATGGATCACCTGCTTTCGAGCAAGTTCAAGCTCGGCGCGAACGCGTCCGCCGCGGCTGGTCCGGTGGGACGCGATGCGGGCACCGACACCGATTGGAAGATGAAAGCCGAAGTCCTGACGTATTCTCGCGCTCGCGGCTTGTTCGCCGGAGTCGACTTGAGCGGTGCTGCAATCACGCAGGACAAAGACGAAACCAGAATTCTGTACGGCAAGTTCGTACCTTTCGCCGATATCCTCTCCGGCAAAGTGCAACCGAAGGGACAAGACGCGGAGGCATTTCTTCACACAGTGAGAAAGTATGCGGAAGAGGTTCACGAGAAGACCGAAATGAAGAAAGCGGGGCTGGTGAGCCAAGGATCCGTTCGCGGTTAATGCAATCGCTGTGGGTTCGGCTTGACGCAAGCCGAACCCGGAAGTTCTTGGCATGGCACCGCGCACAAATAATCGGAGGGTGTGAATGGGGACAGTTCTTCTGGTGATTTTGCTTCTTCTTTTGCTTGGAGCGCTTCCCGCCTGGCCTTACAGCCGGTCGTGGGGTTACTACCCGAGCGGCGGACTCGGATTGATCGTGCTGGTCCTGGTCGTGCTGCTTCTGGCTGGACGTTTATAAGTCCCCGATATTAGAAAGAATTTCTTGTGCCATGTGGGGTGCAAATCTCTTAGGAGCGTCAATGCCGAATCAACATGGTTCACGACACACGGCAAACTCATTTTTCCCGTTCTCTTCGTCTGCAGTGCTCGATGCTCCTCGCCGCGGTGGGGTAAAGACAATTCCCAGTAGCAGGGACGTGATTGCGAAGAAGAGAGTGGAGGCCCCGGAGGCAATCTGGGGCCAGTTTAACAACTATCGATCGCAGGGTTTAAAGTGGTCGACGGGGATCCACGTAGTGCTGGGTGCGTTGCTGTTCGCGAGCGCTCTCGTGGGCACGAAAGCCGTACAGAAAGAGCCGCAACACGAAATTGTCACGCTGATTGCGCCATCTCCTGACACTTACGCGATGCCGGTAGCGAAGAAAATCGCCAGCGGTGGCGGCGGTGGCGGAGATCACGACATGATTCAAGCCCCGAAGGGAGAGTTGCCGAAACCCTCGCTCGAGCAGATCACTCCGCCGGCAATCATCGTTCGCAATCAACATCCGAAGCTCGCGGTGACTCCAACTGTGGTGGTTCCTCCACAGATCCACATGGCCACGAATCACATGCCCAATCTCGGCGTGCCCACAGCGGCACCCCTGCCCTCAGCTCCGCCCTCGAATGGTATCGGCTCTGGCGGCGGCATCGGCTCGGGATCTGGTGGCGGTGTAGGCGTTGGGCATGGACCCGGCGTTGGCGAAGGCAGCGGCGGTGGGATTGGCGGAGGAGTGTATAAGGTCGGCGGCGGAATTTCTGCGCCCGAGGCGATAGCGACGCCCGATCCCACTTACACCGAAGAAGCGCGCAATGCGAAAACTCAAGGCACGTGCATTCTCTGGCTGATTGTTGATGACCAGGGAAACCCGCGGGATATCCGGGTCGTGCGCGGGCTCGGCTTTGGACTCGACGCAAAAGCTGTCGAAGCCGTTAGGCAATGGCGTTTCCATCCGGCGATGAAGGATGGTCATCCGGTAAACGTGCAGATCAGCGTGGAAGTGGGATTCCGCTTGTATTAGCGCGCTGCCCCTCGTGAACGTTGCGCCGTCAATAGCGAACGCCTCTCGTGAGAGACGTGGAAAGAGGGCAGGTGCGTAACGCCGATCTTACGCTCCTTCTTATCTGTGCGTTTACAGCGCTGCGCATAACCCCATCTCCGGCGAGAAGTTTCTAAGCTGGAAAAATTTCAAGCTTACTTTCTTTAAATCTCCGGTACAGCAAGTCTGGCAATCAATTACAGGAGCACCCTGATGGGCTGACCACCGCCCTGCGGCTACTCTCGGGATGAAAGTGAATGCTCTGCGAATCATCGAGAGCAGCCAACACTCTAGCTTTCATCGAAGGAGAACTACAGTGGCGACTTGCGTGATTTCTGCGACAGAGACCAATTTGATTCCGGCAGCAAAGGAAAGCGCATCAACCGAATCCGAACGCAGCCTGGTACAGCGGGCGCAGCGTGGTGACGAACAGGCATTTGCCGCGTTGTTCCAAAGTCATAAGAAGCGCGTCTACTCGGTTTGCCTGCTGATGACCAAAGATGTGGCAGAGGCTGAGGATCTCACGCAGGAAGCCTTTATGCAGGTGTTTCGCTCGGTAGGTTCCTTCCGTGGCGACTCCGCATTCTCGACTTGGCTTTACCGAATCGCGGTGAATACCGTGCTGATGAAATTGCGGCGGCGCAAAGCTCCGCCCATCGTCTCACTCGACGAACCGGTCTCCGCAGAATCTCCAACGCTGCGGCGTGACGTGGGACGAGCGGACCTGAACTTGAGCGGCGCTGTCGACCGCATCGCTCTGCGCCGCGCCATGCAGGATCTTCCCGAAGGCTGCAGGCAGATTTTTGCTCTGCATGAGGTGGAAGGGTATCAGCATCACGAAATCGCCAGGATGCTCGACTGTTCCGTGGGCAACTCGAAATCGCAACTGCATAAGGCAAAGATGAAGATGCGCGATCTGCTCTTTCCCAAACGTGGAATTCTGCGTCGGTCCGGAGCTCGAGCCGCATCTTCTTCCAGGAATGGCGACCGCCCCCAACTGGCGGGTGTTGCCTGATGGAGCAAGCCACAACCCGCATTGGGGGGTAAGTATCCTCCAGCGAAATTGGGCAGGAAAGGAAAACTCTGTGGGGCTAGGAGTGATCGTGGTATTTGGGGCGGATCGGGAATGCGAATTCCTGTCCGCGCCGCGTCCGTCTACGCAGGAAACTTTTTCAGGGCAACCACTGGCGTGCCTTGAAGTTCTCGGCCGCACCATGGTTGAACGCACGGTTCAGCAATTCTTTCAGGCCGATGTGGAATTTGTAACCCTCCTTGCGCCGGTGGCGCTTTCGCATTCTCTGCCTTCTTTTCGCGAGAGGAACCGCGCTCTGAAAGTGAAGCTGGCGAACGATATGCCTTTGGCGATCGGCCGTACGCTTAACGAATATTCGCGGAATGGAATCGACAATTGCTTTGTAGTTTCCGGCAACCTCTATGCGGAAACCGATCTTTTGGATTTCTTTTTCTTCCATCGGGAGGCCATGCGCCCGGTCTCGCGAGCCGTCGATCATGACGGCCCTCTCGACATGTGGGTTGTAGACACAGCGAAAGCCATGCGCTTCGATGGTGACCAGTTTTCAAAGGACGTGAACTCGTATTTGATCGGAGGTTATGTGCGCCGGCTGGATCATCCTGCCGACTTGCGTGGTCTTATCAATGATGCGCTTGTGGGACGTTGCGCCATGCGTCCTTCAGGCCGGGAGGCGAAGCCCGGCATCTGGATCGACAGCGGAGCCGGAATCGACCGCCGCGCCCGAATCGTTTCGCCCGCCTACATCGGCCGAGGCTCCCGTGTACATGAGGATGCTCTGATCACGCGTTCGAGCAGCATCGAGAGAAACTGCCGGATCGATTGTGGAACCGTGATCGAGGACAGTTCGATACTGGCCAACACTTCGGTCGGCATATGGCTCGACCTGCGCCATGCCATTGCCTGCGGCGACAAACTTTTTAGCCTTGCGCACGGCGTGGCGGTGGAAATTTCTGATCCAAGCCTGCTGCAGCCGATGGCAAACGTAGTTCACGCGGCGCCCGCGCGAGGAAATCTCGAAGTCATCGAAATCGAAGAGGAAAACTTGTTTCCTTTGTCCACGCAGGAAGAAGCGCCTGCGCGGCCAAAGTGGCAACTGGGAGCAAATCTCATTCAGGGGTGAAGTGACATGCGGGAGAGCAGTCCGGTAATCGTGATGGAAGTACCCACAATATTAAACGACGTAGAGGGTCAGGCTTTCCTGCAGGAGACGCAGCCGCTGCTCGAAGGCGGCCGTCCTTGCCTGGTTCTCGACTGCTCCCACCTTCAGCGCGTCGATAGCGCCGGCATCGAGGTGCTGCTGCATTGCATGGAGGATGCGATGAAACGCGACGGTGATGTGAAACTGGCAGCCGTTTCCCCCGCTTGCGCCGCGCTTCTGGAACTCATGCGCGTCGACCGCGTGTTCGAAATCTTTCAGACCGCCCAGGAGGCTGTGCAGAGCTTCCATACTCCAGCCGCCATCGATGCTCCTGTGACGCTGCCTTGGTACTCGCATCCGGGTGGATTGGACGCTTTGAAAGCAGCCAGCTAAATCTCTTATCGCCGCGGGGTGACGATGCGAAAACGAGAAAAAGTGCCATGGTTGCGCGGGGCTGACACCGCAGTCCTGGCCGCGCTTTGCCTTGCTGTTTGGTTGCCGGCCTCAGCACAACAAACAACAAAAGCCGCAGATGAGCCGCAGGCAATCGCCAGCACATCGGCAAACTCGGCCGAGCTGCCGGATAGCCCCGGGACGGTCGTAGCGAGGCTCGCAGAGGGAGCGCAACAGAACACGATTTCTGCCCCGCAGCAAAGTTCTGCTCCAAGCTCGCCTGCACAAAATCAGTCGCAACCATCGCAGCCGCAGATCGTGCCACAGAAACCCGTAGGCACGGCCACCGCCGAGGCGCCTACTACGACCGGAATCGCAGCCTCGCAACCAGCCGGCGCAGCCATCGCGCCGGCAAAACAGCATCGGGTTCGCACTATTGTTTTGCGCACAGGAGCGATCATCGGCGCTGCTGTTGCCGTTGGAACAGTTGTAGCGCTCGCTGAGGCCACGCCCAGCAAGCCTCCGGGGGCGCATTAGGGATTTGCTGTCCCAAAAAGTCAGAACCCGGTGAATTGTGAAGATCATCAGCTTTTCGGGAATTGACGGCGCAGGCAAGACGACGCAGATCGGCGCTCTTCAGTTATGGTTGGGCGAGGTAGGACTGCGATCAACCGTTCTCACTTTCTGGGACGACGTGGTCGTCGGCACGCGCCTGCGCGAACTCATGAGCTATGCGGCGTTCGGAGGAGATCAGGGCGTCGGCAGCCCGGAAAAGCCTTTGGCGCGCCGCGACAAGAATGTAACTTCCTGGCCGCTCACTGTATTTCGCAGCTGCCTGTATTTGGCTGATGCCGTCAGCGCGCGCCTCAAAATGCCGCCTATGAAAACGGGCAACATTGATGTCTTGATTCTCGATCGCTACATCTATGACGAACTGGCGAACCTTCCCCTGGATCGATGGTCCCTGCGGTTTTTTATCCATTCTGTCCTGAAGTTAGCGCCCAGACCCGATCTTGCCCTGATTCTCGACGCCGATCCGGTTGCTGCGTGGGCGCGTAAACCGGAATATCCTTTGGAGTTTATTCACAAGAACCGCGAAGCTTATCTCGAACTCGCGCGACTGGCGGGCACCATCGAAATCATCGACTCTTTGCCGATCCAGGACGCTCAGGCCAAAATTCGAGAAAAATTTCTCCGAGAGTTGCCCGGGCAAGAGGAAAAATTCCGCCATCTCCCAGCTCTGAACTGAATCCTGGGCGCTTCAAGTATCCCTTTTTCTGCCAACATCTTCCGCTGCTTGCTCATCGAACCTTGAACGACAATGAGGCCGGGGAACCGCGGCCCGGAGCCGAATGAAGATCTGTCTGGTTACCACTTTTCCGCCCAGCCAAGGGGGACTTAACGAGTACGGGCTCCATATTGCGCAAGAGTTGCGCCGCAACCCATTTCTGAGCCTCACCATTCTGGCGGACGAAATTTCTTCGCCCCTGCCCGAACTCGAAGGCTTCTCGATAAAGCGCTGCTGGTCGTTTGACGATCCCCAGAGTGCCATTCGCCTGATGCGGGTCATCGGAAAACTGAGGCCCGACGTTGTATGGTTCAATCTGTTATTCAGCACCTTCGGCCGCAAGCCGCTGAACGCGTTCCTGGGACTCCTGACGCCGCTTCTGGCGCGCCTGAGCGGCCGCTACACCCATGTCACCCTGCATCATTTGATGGATACGGTTGATCTTGCAGATGCTGGAGTGCGGCACAAACGCGCCTATCGATGGGCTGGCTCGGTTGCTACACGAATGTTGTTGTTGGCGAACTCCGTCTCTGTGCTAATGCCCGGTTACCGCAAAATTCTTCTAGACAAGTACGGCCACGACAACGTCTACCTGCGGTCGCACGGAATTCTTTCCCGCAGGCCGGAATATCCGCAGTTCCCGCGCCGGGGCAATCCCGAGCACCGCATCCTGGCCTTCGGAAAATGGGGGACATACAAGCGCCTGGAGTTGATGATTGAGGCCTTCCAGAGCATTTCTGCCGCAATGCCGTTGGCAAAGCTGGTGATTGCCGGCGGCGACCATCCCCAGGCCAGGGGCTATGTCGAATCGATGAAAACACGATATGCCGGTCCCATGGTCGAATTCACCGGCTACGTGAACGAGCAGAATTTGCCGGATTTGTTTCAGCAGTCCTCCGTAGCGGTAATGCCCTACTCTTCATCCACCGGGTGCAGCGGAGTGGCGCATTTGGCCTGCGCTTACGGCGTGCCGATTGTATGCGCCGATCTTCCCGATTTCCGCCAGATGGCCGATGGAGAAGATCTGGCTCTCGAGTTCTACAAGGCCGGCAGCGCGGAAGATCTTGCGAATTCGCTGACTGCTTTATTGAAGGATCCGGAAAAGCAACAATCGATGGCGCTGCATAACTTTACCCGAGCGCTGCGCATGACGATGCCGATGATCGTCCAAAAATATCTGCGTAACTTCGAACTGGAGCAGCGGACCGAAGTGCTGCGGCAGGTGACCAGGTTTCGCAGGCTGCCGGGCTGGGTGCCTTCTCGTTCGCTGCTGTTGCGTTTGATGACAAGGAACTCGCAGAGATGGGTGCACCGCTCTGCAGTGCAGCATCCGGTACAAGGCGTCTCTGGCAGGCAACTAATTGACAACGACGTTGACGGCAGCCGAAAAATCGCCGGAGCCGGAGTTCCCGGTAACGGTAACGGTGTAGGCCGACTTGCCGGCGGAGCTGTTTACGCTATTGCTGCTCATACCCTGGCCGTTTCCTCCGCAGGCAACCGTGATCATTCCCATGGCGAGAATGGTGCAAAGGATCAGCATCCGCGCGCCCCGGCGCCGGACGCGGCTGGTCAGCAGCAACCCGGTCAGACCGAAGGGCAGCAGACAGAAAGCAAGGAGTGGATTCGGCTGCCTGTGCGATCTGTTGCCGGCGGCAGCGGAAACGGCCGAGATGGTCAGCATGGAAGTGGCGCTTCCCGATCCGGGGCTGATGGCAGCGGGGGAAAATGAGCAGGTCAGCGTGGCCGGCAAACCGCCGCACGAAAGCGAGATTGCACCATTGAATGTTCCCGCCTGGGTCGCGGCGATCACGCTCAGATTCCCGGGATTGCCGGAAGAAATCGTCACAGAATTTGGGAAAGCGGTGAAGGAGACCTTGGTCGGCACGACCACAGGACAAGTAGAACTATAGTTGATGGCTCCCGTAATGTGATTCAACATGCTAGGCTTGCCTACCGCTTGCACGAACAGTTTGTAACTGCCCGGTGGTACCGGGAAGCTGCACAGATTGAGCGACGTGTTTCCGGGCTCGAGATCAGTGCCCAGGGGCATCAGGTTCTGGCCATCGGTACTGATATAGGCGACGTAGTGATCGAGTGCGCTGTCTCCGTTCACCTTCCATTGCAGCGTGTTTCCAGATACCGAACCGGAGAGCGACAAACAGTTGTCGATGCCGGACTCGATCTCCGTTCCCTCTTCGTAATCGTTCCAGGTAACAAGCTGCAGGTCGGACAACTGCTGGCCCGAGTTATAAAGACCATTGATCTCGCTAAATGTCTGAAGCCAGGTCTGGCCGCATTGCTGGCTCATAATGCGGTCGCTTCCCCAGGAGGCCAAAGTGTCGTTAAATCCTTTGTAGGTTGCACCGAACGTGTTCTCGCTCGGGAACGACATGCCGGTGTTGTAGAAGCTGGTGAGATAGCCCAATCCGTAATTGCTGAGCAGAGGTTGAACCCACGAGTAGCTGCCGCCGCTGAGCGCGTTGCTGAAACCGCCGTTGTCTTGAAAGATGAATACCGGCTTCGTGCTCAACGCAGCATTCACACTGTTCCAGTCGATCGAATAGGAACTGGCCACGCCGAAGTTGGTGACCATGGGCTGGCCGCCGATCGCCATATACGCCGGTGAAGGGAAGTACGTCTGTTCGATGTATTGCAACTGCTCGATCAGAGCCTGTTGGGGCGAGCAACCGGAACATGAATCCCACTCAATTGCTCCTTGGTCGACCATGATGGCGAAAGTGAATCCCGGATGCTTTTCGGCCTGCGCCATGACCACTTGCGTCGCCTGATCCTCATAGCTTCCTGGCCCGTACCAGTCGATGATGACGCCGGAGATTCCGCGGCTGATCATGTCATTGATCTGATTGTTTACCTGCGTGGAATCAAGCGAACTATAACCGACGTTCATGTGGCTGGCCTGGCCGAACCAGACCATCAGGTGAGCATATAGCTTGGTCGTATTGCCCGAATAAAGCAAAGTGTTCACGACAACCTTGCTTACGTTGCTGGCGCCGAGGTTGCCATTGGACTGAGTCGTGAAACTGTTTGCGGAGCTGGTATTGTTGGCAGTCTGAGCGGCAAGGGTTGTGGTTGGAACAACGAAGGAAGATGAGGAAGAAGCGGCGGAACAAATCGCCGGCAGCGTGAGCAGCATCGCTGCACACGCAGAACACAAAAATCGCATTGGGGCCTCAGGAGCGGAGGGAACTGAGGTCTGACTCGACAAAGGGCCGAAAACGAGAGACGCGCCCGCCTGTAAATTTCGTTTTACGGCCGGCTTTCTGGGAACGGGGGCAGGATACTCCAAAAAGAGGTTGGCGAAAAATAACTACGGGACAGGAACTTTTGTGCTCTCACGATGCGGGCTGCAAAGAATCTTCGCCCGAAGGTCCGCTCTTTATGCGCCTGCTTCCAGGCCGTGGTAAGAACCGCGCCATTACGGAAGAGAAATCTCGCTACGTAGCTGTGACCTGCGGCTTACGCCATCCTGTAATCGTAGCGCCAAGCGACAGCAGCGTGATCAGCGAAATATCGCCCAGAGAGATTACGCAGTAAACGCACCAAACGCCGAGCACGTCTTTCTCGATATGCGCGAGATAAAGCGAAAACGCCAAGCTCACCAGCGCAATTGCCAGTAGCGCGCGATAGGCGCGCCGCCACGCCAGCACGACCATTAACAGATATCCGCCGATACCCAACGCTGCCACCGGAATCCCGGCCAGCATGGCGTAGGGACTGTGATTCACGATGCCACAATCCCAGTGCGCATTGATACTGCAAGGCGAGTCGCCCGCTTCGCGGTAATGCTCGCGCAGGGCAAGGGACGAAACAACAATTCCGAAAACGGCAAGAAGAACAAGGATGTATTTCATAGAAGCCCTATATTTCTGTTTACTGATTCTTGATTATTGATTGGAACCAACTCGCTAACAGTGCTTCAACGGCCATCAACAATGTCTTCAGCTGGTCTTTGCTGCTGCCATATCCTGCAACAAATCGGAAGCCTGCCAGTCCGCCCCGTGATACCACCTAAAAATCTTTCCATCGGGGGAGATTACGGCGGTGCTCAGCGAATGCGTGATCAATCCACCCTCTTCTTTATAAGTCAGAGCGAAGTAATCGGCAAAGGAAGGCAATTCGTCTTTCGGGATGGCGGCAAACTCCCAATGCGTAAATAATGCCGGATCTTTGCTGCTCGCACAGGAAAATCCGTATTCGCGCAACACGCGCGGAGTGTCGTGCGCGGGATCGAAGCTGATGCTCAGCAGATGGGTTTTGCCGAATCGTGCCGGGTTGGCGCGAACTTGCCTGTCGATCTCCGCGAACTCGTGACCGACCCTGGGGCAGAAATCCGGAAAAGGACAGCGAGTGTAGATCAGCGTCAGCAGCAGGGTCTGGCCGCGATACTGATGCAGCGAAATATTCTTCCCGTTCTGATTCACCAGCTTGAAATCCGGAACTTCGTCGCCTGGAGATGGAACGCGCATAGACGCTGGCGGTTTGGCCGGCTGTGAGTGCCCGGTGACCTTCACGTTTTCCAACCAATACTCGTCCGATTCGATGACAACATCGGCGGTGATCGAATCACCCGGCTGAAGCTGCGCGAGCATGGAAGAGGGCTTGATCGTGTAGGGCATTACCATGGCTTCCATGAATCCCGGAATGGCTTCCCCGTCGACGTTCGCCGTTCCCGCATTCCTGTCGACAGAAACCACCTTGCCTTTGAACGCGTAGCGTTTGGCGTTTCTCGCGCGATTACACGCTGGAGCAAGGGCAAGCGAGAAAACTAGCAAGAAGCAGGCGGCAAGAGAACCAGTATTGCGTCGTATGTTCACTCCTCATTATCTCCGATAAAGTGCACCGATAGTTGCCATTGCCCCAATCGCATCGCTGCTCAATAATGGAAACGATAGCGGAATTCCACGTACACCTGCCGCGGATCGTTCCAGTGAAAGCCGCCAAACGTAAGGCTCGTATCCAGCAGTGCGCGCCGGTTCGCCACATTTAGCGCGTCCACCGAAATTGCGTATCTTTCGGCAAACGTCCTCCCAAGAGAAAGATCAACGGTTGTATGCCCTGGCAAATACGTGCCGGGAGCCTGCGAGTATTGCGTGCCGTATAGACCGTTTGTGAGGCCAGAGCCGTAATACACGTTCGTCGACGCATAGCTGTGCCACGGCAGGCTCCCATTAAAGCCCACGTTTAACGTGTTTCTCTGATCGTGGTCAACCGGCGCAAGCCCAGGAGGAACGTAAAGTGGACACGCCGGCGTCACAGGCATAGGGCAGATCAAACCGCCGGTGATGGGCGAAGTTGCCAGCGCTACCTGGTTCGAATAAGAAAGATGCAACTGACCATGATGCCCAAGATCGGGCGAGCGCAGCGTAAGCTCCCAACCTTGAATCAAGGCCCCATCCCACGTAATCGGCCAGAACAGGTTCGATTCGCCGATGTTGTTATGATCCAGCCAGTTCCTTGCGCGGGTCGCGAAATTGTCCGCGCTTAGAATCCATCCATCGTAGGGTATCGTGACTCCAACCTGCCATTCGATATCCTTCTCGCCAAGCAGGGGCGAGAAAGCAAGGTTCTGGGTTCTGCCGAAAGTCACGAGCGCGCCGGTTGCCGTGGACAGGGGCGGCGCCTGATAAAAATACCCATAAAACCCACGAAACACCCATTTCAAGTGCGGGACTTGCACTGCAAAGCCGACGCGCGGGTCGGTGGCGCTTTGGGAAATGGTGGCGCTGAACTCCGTTTGACGAAGGCCGGCAATCAGCGTTAACCACGGCGTTGGCCTGAATTTGTCATCGATGAACAGTGCCGCAACTCCGCCCGTGACGCCAACCGAAGACGTGCTCGGCGTGCCGCCAGTCAATTGGTTGAAAAAATAGTTGTACTGGTGTTGCACGAATCCATAGATGCCGGCCTGCACATCGTTCTTGCCGGTGCTCGCGCTTAAAGAGGCTTGCATTCCGCCGTAGTTCGCGCTCTGATTCACCGTCGAAATGACGGGATAGTCATTCGCGCCGCCATGATAATTTGCGCTGTTGTAATGATAAAAAGGAGAAACCGTTAGCAGGGTGTTCGAGTTGAAAGTGCGCACCCACGAAAAGACTCCATAACCATCCGGCTCGCTCTCGCTATCGCGCAGGCCATAGCTCGGTGATTCACCAACAGCTACGAGAGCCTGATTGCCAATAGAATTGGGATTCGGGTCGATTGGAACCTGGTAATAATCCCGCCGCAAAGAACCAACCAGCCGAATTTGGTTTTTCGAATCGGGATTTGAGATGAACGATGCAAACCCTCCGAAGCCGTTCTGCGCATCGTGGAAGATCTGCGGGATTGGCGTCTCCAATCCATAGTTGCTGCGGTTTCCATTCAAGCTCACATAGTAAGCCGAGCGCTGCGAGTGGTTGCCGCAACTGATCTGGTCATTGGTCTGGTAGAAATTGCCAAAGCTCATGACCAAGGCGCATTCCCGATCACGTTCGAACCCCGTCCGGGGCACGATATTGAAGATTCCGTACGTCCGGTCCCCGAGGTCCGCTTCATAGCTGCCTCGGTCGACTTCGAGATAATCGATATCTTTTGGATCAATCTGTGGCCCCAGGTTGGCGGCAATGTTCGTATTTGGAATAGGAACACCGTCAATCAGCCAGTTAACCTGGTGTCCCCCTCGCATGTGCAGCATATCGTGCGCCATGTACGCGGCTGGCACGTAATCGGTGATCATGGCCAGGCTGTTGGTGCGGTCGGCTCCTGGCGTGTGTTGAATTTCCCAGCGGCTTATCAGAGTCGTGGGCGTCGCGGAGTCGGTGGGAACCGTTTCGGGCGCGCCCGAAACATTGACGGTTTCTTTGGCCGTTGCCACGCGAAGCGAAAAATGCACAACTGGCTGCGATCCCGACATTACCCGCACGGTCTCTACAGCTTGCTGAAAACCGGGCGCCACTACGGTAAGTGTGTAATCACCAATGGCCGCGCCGCTGAAAGCGAACTGGCCCTCGGCATCGGTGTTCACAGTGGCGGACCAATCCGAAGTCTTTGAGCGCAACATCACCATAGCGCCTTCGATGGGGCGATGCTGAACGTCGTGAACAACACCGCGAATCTCTCCAAAGATTGAAGCGAAGGCAGCAGCAGATAGCAATAGCGCGGCAACCACGCAGAGAATATATCGCATGACATTCCTCGCTCCTGAACACTTCGGGGTAAAGCCTCAGCGTGTCAGGCAAAGTACACCAGTTGCTCAAACCAACTTGGGCTTGATTAGGCGAGGCGTGACCGAGGAGGGGCGCGACAGGCGGAATGATTGAAGCAATCCGGGAAGGAGCAGTTGATCTGCCATCGAATGAATTGTGCGCTGCGGCCGCCTCTCCAGGGAATCTCAGCCCAAGGTTTAGTGCACGGCGATTGCGCAATCGTCAAGGCACGCGCTGGGTTTGAGGTGCAGCAGCTGCGGTCCCTGACTACGAGCTCTCTGGCCGGAAAATCATGGCAATGATGGAATCCCTTACGTAGGCAGCAGGCATGAGGCTGAGGTGCGGCAACCGCCATCGCCAGGGGAAGAAGATTCCCGGCGAGCGCGATTAACAAGAGCAGCTTGGCGGTCAATCGATACATAGCTTACTTTGAATCGGAACCCCGGAGTTCAACCAGCATAGAATACGAGCAAGAAGGCAGGCAAGGAGATACGTACGCTAACGCATCAGCACGTACGCTCCACCATTTGTGCAAGCGATGACCAAGTTCATGATGACAAGCATAAGGTCATAATGCCACCCAAATGCTTTGTCGTTGCCCCAAAAGCCGGTATGCCAGACGAAAGCCTTTTTCTGGATGGCGCCAAGCATAATCAGGATGAGTCCAATCGCGGCAAGTTGAGTCAGCACACCGAAGATCACCCCCAGGCCACCGGCAAGCTCCGCCACTCCTAAGAAGATGGTGAAACCCCGCGACATGCCGATGCCCTTCGCGCGTTCTGCTGAGTGTGTGACATGCCGATACCCACTGGTCACGAAAACGATTGCCACCATAAGGCGAAGCAGGAGAAGTGCGAGGTCGGTGAAGCGGGCTAGTTGAACGAACACGGTCTTGCTCCGAGAAGCTGAAACTCTGATCTATGCCAAACCGCTGAGGCGACTGGTCAGACTTTTCCGTGAATCTTGGCCCACCACCAGCGCACGCCAACGAATAGAAACCTCCAGTCCTGGAAGAACTCGGGCGGTTTGCCTTCAAATGCATGGCCGACAAATTGAAAGACCCACCCTACGGCAAACAACACAATAGCCACAATCAACAATCGATGAAAGAAAATGGCGAGAACAAAGACCGGAATGGAGAGCAGAATGGTTGGAATCCCGAGCGTGTGGCACGCACGGTTCACGGGATGCTGATGGCTTGAGGAGTACTGCTGAACCCACTGCTCGCCCGTTCGATCACCAC
Organism: Candidatus Sulfotelmatobacter sp.; assembly: GCA_030039165.1. Taxonomy (GTDB): domain Bacteria; phylum Acidobacteriota; class Terriglobia; order Terriglobales; family Acidobacteriaceae; genus Sulfotelmatobacter. Next base: position 20,562 of record JASHQM010000230.1, read on the forward strand.
GCATAGAGCACCGATCATACACCCGTAGCCCTTTATGCAAAGCAATGCAAGAATGCAGCCACGTGATTCGCCCGCGGTTGAGCCTCCCGCTCCCGCCGTGTTAGCATCCATAGTTTTGGCGGGTGATGTTGGGCTGGCCTGTATACTGCTCTAATCCTCTTCTGGGCCTTCTCTGTGTGCACGCCTGCGAAGGAGCCTGATCGTGAAGGTTTATTCCGGAGAAAACATTCGTAATGTTGCGCTTGTCGGCCACGGCAAGGCCGGCAAAACCACGCTGGTTTCGGCCATGCTTTACACTGCGGGCGCTGTGCCCAAGCTGGGCCGGGTGGATGACGGCTCAGCCACCACTGATTACGACGAAGAAGAAATCGCCCGCAAGATGTCGATCTCAGCCACGGCCGCCTACGCCGAGTGGGACAAAACCAAAATCAATATTCTCGATACGCCCGGCTTCAACATGTTCGCCCACGAGGCCAAGATGGTGCTGCCCGTGGTCGACGCCGCCATCGTAGTCGTCGATGGTGTCGCCGGAGTCGAAGTGGTCACGCAAAGAGTCTGGAAAGACTGCGAAGAATACAAGACGCCGCGCCTGATCGTCGTCAGCCGCATGGACCGCGAACGCGCCAACGCCGAGCGGGTGCTCGACTCGCTGACCAATGCATTTGGGCGCGAAGTGATTCCCATCGAGCTGCCTATCGGCGCAGAAAAGAATCTCTCTGGCGTCATCGACCTGGTACGCATGAAGGCGTACACCTATGATCTCGGTGGAAACGGTAAAGGCAAGGAAACTGAGATTCCCGTCAACCTAAGAGATCAGGCGCAAGCCGCCCACGAGAAACTGGTCGAACTGGTCGCCGAAGGCGATGACAAATTAATGGAGAAATTCTTCGACTCCGGAACGCTCGGCGAAGAAGACCTGGTTCCTGCGCTGCACAACGCCATTCGTGAAGACAAGATTTTTCCCGTTATCTTCGCCTCCGGCCTCGGCAACATCGGCGCCGACCGTGTCATGGATTTCATCGTCGATTACACCCCCGCCCCCTCCGAACATGAATGGGTGACTGGCGAAGCCTCCGCCTCTGGCAACGGGGACGCGCCCAAGCGCCATGAAACCGACGCTGAGCCGGTCTCGATCTACGTTTTCAAGACCGTGAATGACGTGTTCGCGGGACGAATTTCTTACTTCAAGGTTTTCTCCGGAGTGCTGAAGAACGAAGCCGCCGTGCAGAATTTCTCGCGCAACACAGCCGAAAAATTCTCGCATATTTCGATCATGCAGGGAAAAACGGCAGTGCCCGTCACCGAGATTCACGCCGGCGATATTGGGGCCGTGGCGAAATTGAAAGATACGTTGACCGGCGATACGTTGGGAGATAAATCTGCGCCCATTCAGTATCCGCGCGTCAAGCTGCCCGAGCCGGCGATCACATTCGCGATCGAGCCCAAATCCCGCGCCGACGAAGACAAACTCGGCCCCGGCATCCACAAGCTGATGGAAGAAGACGCCATGCTGCGCTTCTTCCGCGATCCGCAGACTAAAGAATTTCTAATCGCCGGCACTGGCCAGCAGCACATCGAAGTCACGGTTTCGAAGCTGAAAAAGCGCTACCACACCGAAGTTGTGCTGAAAGCGCCAAAGGTTCCGTATCGCGAGACCATCCGCTCCAAAGCCGACGTGCAGGGACGCCACAAAAAGCAAACCGGCGGCCACGGCCAGTACGGCGACTGCAAAATCAAAATGGAGCCTTTGCCTCGCGGCGGCCAGTTCGAATTCGTCAACGACATTTTCGGCGGAGCCATCCCCAAGAACTTTATTCCCGCCGTCGAAAAAGGAATCAAAGACGCGGCTGCGCGCGGCTATCTCGCCGGATATCCCGTTGTCGACTTCAAAGTCATTCTCTATGACGGCTCCTATCACGATGTCGATTCGAACGATCTTTCATTCCAGCTGGCCGGCCGCATCGCCTTCAAGAAAGCCATGGAAGTAGCCAAGCCCACGCTGCTCGAGCCGATCATGAACGTCGAAATCACCGTGCCCGACGACTTCGCCGGCTCGATCATGGGCGACCTCAACAGCCGCCGTGGCCGCATCCAGGGCATGGACAACAAAGCCGGCAACACCGTCATTAAAGCCGAAGTGCCGATGGCCGAAATGCTGTCGTATGGTGTGGATCTAACTTCGATGACTCAAGGCCGCGGCTCGTTCAATATGGAAATGCACCACTACGACACGGTGCCCTCGCAGCTGCAAGAGAAGATTATTGAGAAGTCGAAGGCCGAACGCGGCGAGGTGAAGGACGAGGAAGAGTAGGAGGAAGATTTGCTGGGATTTTATCGAAATGCAATCCAGCAACTGGAATCCATTGAAGAGTGTCTCAATAAGGGGCGTGTCCTCTCCTCGCTTTGCCTGTTGTATTCCCTCATTGACGTTACGGCGTCGCTGGAGCGCGGGCCTAATGAAGGCAAGGCAGCTTTTGTCAGTTGGGTCGATGAAAACATGTTGAAGCAAAGGCCTCTCCCCTGTACAGCACTAGAGCTGTATGCCGCTCGTTGCGGAGTCCTTCACAACTTTACGCCCGATTCGGATTTGTCACGGAAAGGACAGGCAAGGACGATCGTGTACGCATGGGGACGATCCAAAGCTGAGGATCTCGCCGACGTAGGCAGGAGGCTTGGTCGAACGGAAGTTGTCCTACAGATCGGCGATCTGATCGAAAGTTTCCGCGCCGGGCTAGACGCCTATCTCGACGAAGTCACCCACAACTCGGAGCGGCTCAGAAGAATCGACCAACTGAAAACCTGTTGGTTTACCCCCCTGAGCCGTGACACCGTTACTCGGTTTCTGCAGCTCACTAATCCGTAGTCGGGGCTCCAACCGCAGC
>JASHQM010000231.1 GCA_030039165.1 Candidatus Sulfotelmatobacter sp.
GCGGCAGGGTGGATATTGCCTCTATCCCTGTAAATGATACGCCTCAGTGAGAGCCGAGCAATGACTTTGATGGTGCCCAGGACTTCCAAGAGGGTTCAGCCGCTGCCGAGGAGAGTCTTTCGACGCAAAAAACTGGAGCTGATTGGAGCGGCTCGGGCTGGGTGACCGAAAATTTGGAGCGGGAGACCGGGATCGAACCGGCGACATCCAGCTTGGGAAGCTGGCGTTCTACCGCTGAACTACTCCCGCTCACAGGCAGAGCCAGAAAAACAGCGGATACTCGGCTAACCAAGTCTAGCATCCGGCGTCACGCGAAACAATCTGGATAAGGCCAGCACGCGCCCTGAACGGCTGCTTAGATCTCCGCGTCGGGATAACCACAGCTGCACTCGATGACCCCGCGCGTTGGTTATAATCGCAGTTCCCTCTTTCTCTTCAGGAAGGCGCGATTGGCACTCGACGAAAACATCTACGAACAGCGACGCCAGAAGCTGAAACAGATCGAAGCTTTAGGCCAGGTCGCGTACAGAAGCAAGTTCAAATTTACCCACACCATCCCCCAGATTCTGGCGGAGTATACGGAAAAATCCGCCGAGCAACTGGAAAAGTCCCGCGTAAATGTTCGCGTAGCCGGGCGCATTATGGCTATCCGCTTGATGGGGAAGGCCGGTTTTTGCCATTTACAACAGGCTGGCCAGCGCCTTCAGATTTACGTCAAGAAAGATGCCGTCGGCGAGAAGGGATTCGAGCTGTACAAACTGCTCGATCTGGGCGATCACATCGGCGTCAGCGGATATCTGTTTCGCACCCGCACCGGCGAACTCACAGTTCACGTTGAAGAGATGACTTTTCTCAGCAAGGACCTGCTGCCTCTGCCTGAAAAATGGCACGGGCTCACTGATGTCGAATTGCGCTACCGGCAGCGCTATGTCGATCTGGTCGTGAATCCCGAGGTGCGGGAAGTCTTTCTCAAGCGGGCGAAGCTGGTGCAGTCGCTGCGGCGCACGATGGAAACCCACGGATTCATCGAAGTCGAAACTCCCATGATGCAACCCATCGCCGGCGGAGCTGTGGCCCGGCCGTTCGTCACGCATCACAACACACTTGACATGGATTTATACCTGCGCATCGCCCCCGAACTTTATTTGAAGCGCCTGGTCGTGGGAGGATTCGATCGCGTCTACGAAATCAACCGCAATTTTCGCAATGAGGGTCTGGGCTGGCGCTGGAATCCCGAATTCACCATGCTCGAGTATTACCAGGCCTACGCCGATTTCCGCGACATGATGGATTTGACGCAGGAATTAATCACCAATGCCGCCCGAGACGTGAACGGCGGGTTCAAATCTAAGTGGGGCGATAGCGAAATTGACTGGTCGAACTGGAAAACTATGACCATGCGCGAGGCCATCATCCATTTCTGGCCGGAAGCAGCCGGAGCAAAGCCTGAGATGGGCGAGTTCGCGTCACACGAAACGATCACAAGGCTCGTCGAACGCTTCAATCGCGCCCATTCTCATATGCCCTACGATCCCAACGAACCTGCAGGGAAGACGATTGCCGGACTTTTTGAAGCTGTCGCAGAGGAACATCTGACTCAGCCCACGATCATCTATGAATTCCCCACCGCCGTCTCGCCGCTTTCCAAGCAAAAACCGGACGAACCCGACTGGACTGAGCGCTTTGAAATCTTCGTTGGACAGATGGAGATCGCAAACGGATTCAGTGAACTCAACGATCCCGAAGATCAGCGGCGGCGATTCGAGGCGCAGTTGAAAGAACGCGAGCGCGGTGACGAAGAAGCCCACCAGATGGATGAAGATTACATCCGAGCGCTCTCCTATGGGATGCCGCCGGCGGGCGGCGTGGGCGTCGGTGTGGATCGCCTGATCATGTTACTGACCGATTCGCACACGATTCGAGATGTAATTCTGTTTCCCCTGCTGCGGCCGGAAAAAAGCTCAAACCCGGAAGGTCCAGACGACAAAGAGAACCGCAGTTAATCTCGCTGAGGTCCAAAAAATTGCGCACCATTCAAACCTTTCGTGGGGAAGTTCCTACTAACCCTACGAACCCAAGCATGTACTAGAAATCGGGCTTGGGGATTTCTAAGATCTGCTCATGTATTAGGGCTCAGCAGTAGCAGCGCTGCCGTAGTATCCAGCAAAGCCTGTGGATATTGGGTCGGCAGCGCTTTGCGTTTTCTTACTTCGCGCCTTTCCCGCCTGAGGTATGTTGCGGCTGATACGGTGGTTTGTCCGGGCCGAAGTTCGCGCTGAAATAATCAATGAGTGCATCGCGGTCAGCGGGATCGACCACGGCTCCCCACTTCGTCATTTTGTCGACTTCTTTCGCCCATGCAGCCTTGCTGAGGCGCTGCTGAAGGAGGATGCGTGCCTCGTGGCACTCCGTGCAGGCAGTGGTGGCTTTGGCTTGCATCGCCCCGGCAGGCAAGTCAGCGGCAAGATTGGCAGCCGGTTTCTGCGCCATTACCCACACCGGTATTGCCAGGAAGAAAATGCTGAACCACCGCTTAAGAAACATGCACCCTCACCTGATCGACGGCGTTATAAAGATAGCCACTTGGATTCCATTCGGCAGTCATGGGTTGAACTCGGTCCCGTGTGTCGGTCGCGCGCGACATTAGCGCGTATTCGCCGCTCTGTGTGGGATTCCAATCGTAGCTCCATAATCGCCAGGCGTAGTGTTCTTGCTCGTGCCCCAGCTTCGTTGGATTCCAAGTCGCTCCCTTGTCGGTAGAAATCTCAACTTTGGCAATATCGGCTTCGCCCGCCCACGCCGCGCCATGTACGCGGACTTTGCCAATCTTCAGATTCGAACCGTCACCCGGCCCAGAGATCACCGACTTCACATTCAGCGCCGTGAGCGGATGCGTATCTTCCGCCTTCACAGCCTCCCCCGGTTTCACCGGCTGGTTCGGAAAGCGGTATCCGGGATTCATAAAGGTTCCGGCGAACTCGGTCTCCAGAACCTTGATCTCAGTCAGCCATTTGCAGGATGCCGATCCGACCCATCCGGGCGTGAGCGCCCGCGCCGGAAACCCGTGATGCTTCGTCAGCGGTCTACCATTCATATGCGTAGCGATCAAGGTATCGCCATCGAGTGCCTTCTCAATCGGAATGCTGCGAATGAATGGCGGAACTTTTCCGGGCACTTCGTCGAGTCCGCGGAACATGACATGTTTGCCCGAGGATTTCACTCCTGCACGATCGAGCACATCGCGCATGCGCGGTCCGCTGAAGCGGGCTGTGCTCACCGCGCCCCTGCCCCATTGCACGCCGGGAACCTGGGGGCGATAAAAACCTCGGCCATTGCCCGCGCATTCCAGCGTATTAACCACCTCGTGTGTCTCCAGTTTCGCGAGATCGGAAAGGCCCAGGGTCAGAGGTTTCTCCACTTCTCCGCCAACAGAGAGCCGCCATTCATGCGCGTCGAGCTCTACTGGTTCGTGCATGTGATTGCGCACAAAGAAGTGCGGCACGGGGGTGAGCCAGCTATTGAAATCTTCCACTGGAGTTTCTAAATCGACGAAACGGTACGAGCGCAAAAGCATTCCGTCCTCGCCGGGAACCGGTACGGCTTGTGATTGCGGAAGGGCGGGAAGGGCAGGCACAGGAAGAGCCCAACTTAAGGCACGCGCCGTGCCGGCTGTAAACAAAGCCGCAGCTGAAATCCGTTCCAAAAACTCACGCCGCGAAGTCATGAATAATCTCGATTAATATTATCGGCAAAGTTCTATTTATGTCCAGCTAATAATCTAGCTTAATACCGCCGATCAGGAAAAGGGAGAGCGCATCAAAACTGGCCCTGAGCAGATTATACCGATCGTCGTTCGCTCCGCAATCCGCTCCGCTAAAGGTGGGCGCTTCCCGGCGCGGCCAAGCCGCGCCGGTCCGCGATTCAGCCAATCACATTACGGCAGGTAGTAGCGCAACGAGGTAAAGACCATACCGTCCACTCCCTCGGGCGAAACGCCCGGCGATGAAGCTCCCGCCGGCCCCACGCCCGACCACGTTTGCCTGGTCACATAAGAGTATTGCGCTCCGAACTGCATTCTGCCCTTGGGCCCGTTATAGAAGCGGTACCAGAATCCGGCTGTGCCTTCGATCAGCGCACGCGTGTCAGCCGTGCAACTGCTCAGGCTTCCAGGAATAAATCCGTTGTTGTTAGGAGGATCGATTTCGGTATAGCAACCCGCATTGCTGAACTTCGGATTGCCATATCCCTCGGCCCCGCCGGAAACTGTGGAGTCGTACGACCGCCCCGCATAGTCCACGCCGGCGTTCAGATAGACGTCGAGCTTGGACCCATGCAGCTCGATCGTGCCTAGACCCTGCGCGTTCTTGAGCAAAGCCAAAGAACCGTTCTGCTCGACCGCAGCGTCAGATAACTGACCGGAGCCGTAACGTCCGATTCCTTTGCCGATCAGCCCATGCAAGCCGAAATCGACGTGCTTGGCGAAGGTCCAGCGTGCGTTCGCGCCAAATCCGCCGCCGTTTTTCGACACGTTCGTCGCTCCATCAGCTTCATTCGAAGTCGAAACCGCCGCCAGCCCTTCAAGCGGGCACGGCGAGCCCACAGCTATGCCGCCGCAGGGAAAGATGCGGTCGCGGAATCGGTCGTAAAGGCCGAACACCTCGTAATGCCCGAAGCCCGGTTCGAACGCAAATTTGGCGATGAAATCGGGCGACGGATTAAACGAATAACTGGCCGCCGGGGTGCAAGTTGTTATGTTCAGGCTGCTGCTGTAAGAGCAGGCCGTAATTCCGGAGTTATAAAGCCCTCCGCCCGTTCCCGCCGAACCCACCAGAAAATTGGCAGGGTTGTCGTGCGTGGTGACCGTCGCCTGCGCGTTTTCCATGGAGATTGCAACCCATGCTTTGTTGCCGAAGTTCTTGGCTAGCCGGATCCCGTATTGTCGCGCCCAACTGAACCCCACCGAGTACTGCGGGTCGATGGTCAATGGAACCGCTTCCGTGCGGTTATCGACGCCATGCTTGGTTTCGGTAACCAGGCTCCACATCTGCCCGCCAGTGACGCTCCATCCATTGTCGAATGCAGCTTGTCCCCAGGCTTGCCGCTGTCTAAAGGGATAACTGTTGCTCTCATTGTTGTTCGAAGTAATCCCAGCATTCAGGAAGTCACCCTCGTAGTAGCCCGACAGCTTGACCATACTAAGCTTGCCTTCGGCGAGCATACTGACGCGCGACTGGCGTCCAGAACCAAAGAACTCTGACATGGTGCTCTGAGAAGCTCCGGGCATGGTGAGAGAGTTAAACGGTGTATTGATATCGGAGGCCAGGGCGCGGTCGCGGCGCACAAATTCGCCCGCCAGAAAGCCTCCGGGAGTAATATTCACGCCCTTGTAGTGAATCGCCAGCGGGCTCTCGATCGCCGCGTCCACGCTCTTCTTCGTTTCCTGAATTGTGGCGGTAGCACTGCTGACGTTGGTTTGCAGATCGGCCACTTCGGTCTTGAGTTGGCCTACCGCCTGTTGCTGCTGACTAGCCTGGGCTTGCGCGGCGTCGGCTCTCGACGCGGCATCGGCGGCTGTGCTTTGAGCCTGCTGCACCCTCTGATCCCTCCCCCGCAGCTCCTCGCGCAACTCTTGAATCTGCTGCTGTTGTTGCGCGATCGCCGCCTGCTGCGCCGCAATCGCGTCTCGCAGCGCCTGTACATCGGCAGCAGTAATTGCCGCTGCCTTGGTTTTTTTCGGTTTGGCGGGAGCGCTGCTGCTTTGAGCCCAGGCGCCAGCGCCGCAGAGCGCCAATGCCAGGGCCAACAGAAGGCAGAAGTTCGTAAATGCTTTCATGGATAAAGTCCTCTCCTTTTAAGTCTCGCCCGATCGCTTTTTTCCGCAGCAATGCGAGCGAAAAGCGCGGGCCTCGCAAAACAGTTTGTACCGATTCTCTTCTTCTACCTTTGCCACTGTTAAAGGAGCATTACAAAGCCATGAATTTCGTGTGAACGGCGAGAACAGCGCGGGCAGGGTTTTGCTTAGCGGAGCACGGACCACATCGCTCCGGCGCAGAATGTGCTCTGGTAAAGCGTGTTATCGAGCCACCGGCCCGGAAAAGGAGAGTGAGCCAAAACCGGGCCGGCAGCGTTTCCGAAGGGAGGTCCCCTCAGAAAGGTTGGGTGAGCTGATGCATGTAAGAGAACTGCAATCCCGCGCCAACGGGTTGACGCGGGATCGCGCACTTACGGCAAGTAGTAGCGGAACGAAGTGAAGACCATGTTGTCCAGACCGCTTGGCGCCACGTAGGTGCCACTCGTCAGGCCTTCGCCCCTCCACGTGTCCCGAGCCACATAGGAATACTGCGTGCCAAACTGGAAGCGGCCTCTGGGTCCGCTGTAAAAGCGGTACCAGAATCCCGTCGTACCCTCCATGGCAATACGCGTATCGGCGGTGCAGTTGGCGAGCGAACCTGGGTTGAAGCCGTTTGTCAATGCGATCGTGGGAACCACTTCCTCATAGCAGCCGTAGTTCTTGAAGTTCGGCGATCCATAGCCTACAGAGACTGCCTTTGTCGCCGGCACGCCGCCTGCGCCGAGGGGAAAGTTGCTATCCCACGCGCGGCCGTCATACTCCGCGCCGCCGTAGAAATAAAGATCCAGTCTCTTGCCGTGCCACTCGAGAGTTCCTAACCCCTGCTCATTCCTGAGCAGATTAGGAGTGCCATTGGCCTGAATAGACAGATCGGGAAGCTGAGCGGCTCCGTAGCGCCCCACTCCCTCCCCGCCGAAATAGTGCAAGCCAAAAACAATGTGCTTTTGAGCGAAAGTCCAACGGGCGTTGGCGCCAAAGGCTCCGCCGCTTTTCGACACGTTAGAGGCGCCCACCGCACTCGGACCCGTCACGGTCGGATCGTTCGGGCAAGGTCCGCTGGTGCCGAGGGTAAAGTTGGCGCACGGGAATACTCGGTCGCGGAAGCGGTCGTAGAGTCCAAAGATCTCATAGTGCCCAAAACCCGGGTCGATTGCCACTTTGGCGATCAGATCTGGGGACGGATTGAACGTGTATGTTCCCACCGGAGTACAAGTGGTGTAGTAGGTCGGCGAGGTCGCGCCGGTCGGGGTGTAGGAACCGGCCGTGCAGCCGCTCACCGCATCGTTATAGCTGTTGGTTGCTCCCTCGGAACCAAGCAGGAAGTTGTCCGTGTTGCCATGAGTCGAAAGCGTGCCTTGCCCGTTTTCCATGGCGACGGCAAACGCAATCTTATGATCAAAGTCCTTCGTTAAGCGAATGCCATACTGCCGCGCAAAGGTAAAGCCGATGTTGTACCCTGGGTCTATGGTCATCGGGCGAGCGTCGTTGGTTTTGCCAATATCGTCGCTGGGCGCAATGCTCTCCTTGTTTTCCGTGAGCAGGCTCCACATTTGACCTCCGAGAAAACTCCAGCCGTTGTCGAACTTGACTTGGCCCCACACCTGCCGCAGGCGGAAGGTGTAGCTGTTGGTCTGAGTGGCGGTCGATGTGTCGCCAGAGGATAGGAAGTCACCCGAGAGATAGCTGGAAAACTGCACATTCTTCAGTCGCCCATCAACATAAACCGTGGGACGGGACTGCCGTGCCGATCCAAAGAACTCCGACAACTGGCTCTGCGACGCACCTGGCATGGTGAGTGAATTGAAGGGCGTAGTGAGATCCGCTCCCAGGGCTCGCGAGCGGCGAACGAATGCCGCTTCTGCGAATCCGCCCGGAGTAATCGTGACCCCCCTGAAATGGATCGAGATCACCGGGCTGTGCATCGGATTTTCATCGCCCGCGGGCGGAGGCTGTTGCAGATTAAGACCGCCCTCCGGCGGGGTCTGCTGTTGTGGCGTCGCCGCGGGGATTGCAGCAGAGGTGGATGCCGCATTTGTGACAGCGGCTAACTGTTGGGTGGCGATTGGTTGCGTCTTTTGCTCATCGTTATTGACCGCCGCTTGCGCCGCGGATTGTTGCGCTTGCCATGCTTGCTGTTTCTGAAGTTCCTGGGTGAGTTGCTCGATCTGCTTTTGTTGCGCCGCCAGCGCGTCTTTTAACGCCTGAACATCAGCGGCGGTGATGGGTGCGGGTGCCGGAGCCGAGGCCGCGGCGGCATCTTTCGCCGCTGGCTTCGATTCCGGACCATCTGCCCACGCGCCCGCGCACGACGCAAGCACTAGGGCGGCCACGAACATCATCTTCTTTCTAGCTTTCATGGGATTGTCATCCTCTCCTTTTTGAGTTTCATTTAATACGACTGTTGACATTATTACTATGGATTTAGTAGCCATTAAGAACGAACTACCTTTGCTAAATCGAGTTCTTACGGCTTTTGAAATAGTTAAGGGGAAGAAACTCTGGGACTAAGCGCCGGGCACTATTTGCTTTCTTGTCCTCCCACCACCATGGGCAGGAGGGCGCCCTTCTCTTTCTTTTTTCCCGCCCGCTTCCCTTTCGTCGAGCGTGGCGGCACATCCGTTACCAGATCGGCGAGCGTGGTATTTTCCAGAATTCGCGCGGCCGCGTCGCGCACGTCGAGAAAAACCTGATACAGCGCCCGATGCGGCAAATCGCGATCAATCAGCACGCGCAATTGCTCGGCGTCGGCGAAGGGGGCAACCGGGCCGTCGATCAGACGCATGATTTCGCTCAGCGCAATATCCGACGGGTCACGGCGCAGCTGGTAGCCCCCTTTCGCGCCGCGCACGCTCTCCACCATGCGCGCGTTTTTCAGCTCCAGCAGGATCAGTTCCAGAAACTTCTCGGGAAGATCCTCCTCGTAGGCGATTTCTCGAATCTTGATCGCGCCCTGACGATGGCGGCGAGCCAGCATCATCATCGCCTGCAATGCGTACAATCCTTTTTGCGAGATTTTCATAGCACCGGCATTATGCCATAAAGTCTATCCGTATAATAGACTTTATTTACATACCCGAGTTGAGCATATTTTTGGCCGTCGAGCCTGCTTTGCAGTTTTTCTAGCAGTCAATTTATCAATGACTTACGCCGCATACGCAACTTTCGCCAACCGGGGATGTGCAATCGATTGCGTCTTTTGGGAGAAACAAAAAGGAATTGCGCTCTTCGAAACCAGTTAACTGACCTGGGCATCGGTGATGTGCATCACCTGCAGCGTGATATTGTCGGGTCCTCCCCGCTCTCGCGCCAATTTCACTAGCGCGCTGCAACAGTCCGCAGGAGCGCCTCTGCTGACTGCACGTGCCAGTTCGTCCTCGCTCACCACACTCCAAAGTCCATCCGTGCACAGCAGAAGATCGTCTCCGGCTCGCAGCTCAACTCCCGCTTCGCTGGCATCGACAGCCATTTCCATTCCGGCTCCCAGGGCAGCGGTAAGAATATGGCGTTGCGGGTGAGTTTCGGCGTCTTCTGCGCGTACGATGCCGCTTTCCACCAGGCGTCCCACATAAGAGTGGTCGCGCGTCAGCCGTAAGATTCGCCCTTCTCTGATCAGATAAAGGCGGCTGTCTCCCACATGCGCAAAATAGATTTGCCGCCCTCGAACCACCGCCGCCGTGCAGGTCGTTCCCATGCCATAAAAAGCGGGATGCTGCTCGGCAAAATTCTGAATGCGCGCATGGGCCGTGACGAACGATTCCCGCAGTGCCGCCTCCGGATCATCCCCCGCCGCACCCTCATAAACTTCGCGCACGGTTTCGACCGCCAAACGGCTGGCTTCCTGACCCCCCTCGTGCCCTCCCATGCCGTCGGCGATGACCGCGAGTCTTCCTTTGTGGTGAAATTCCTCGCTTCCTTCTGGCTCCCAATACAAATAGGAATCCTCATTATTTTCGCGTTGGCAGCCTACGTCCGACAGGCCCGCCACCTCCACTCCGGGTTTCACATTCATGCAGTCGACAGACACTGTTTTGCGTCCTTCAAGGAACGGGGGAAGCTAATCGGGATGCTCACACCCACCCGGCTACCGCGGTACCTAATAAGCCCTCGACATTATAGACAAGAGTCGCTGCAGGCGCGCAACTCCCATTCAAAATTTTCGGAAGCCGGAACCTCCGCAGCCGCGGTGCGTCTGCGGATGTGCATAGGAAAAAGAAAAAAGCCGCAACCACCGGCGGCTTTCATGCGGAACCAGGGAGCGTCAGCGCCGCCTATTTCTGCGAGTGCTTGTCCCTATAGATTTCCCGGCTGGTGTGGTTCTGTTCCCGGTTGAGCTGTCTTTGCTCGCCCTTGGTCAGATGTCCATTGTGAGCCGCCATATCCCGTTTTTCCTGGTTCTCGATGTGCTGCTCCTGGCGCTCCACGTGAGCCGCTTGTCCCGGCGTCATGGTGCCATTCTTCTCGCCATTGGCGATGCGGTCCTGCTGGTTCTGCTCACGGCCATTCACTTCGTTAACGCGGGGATGACCAGGATCGACCACTCCCGGCCCTGCGCCGCTGGTGTCTTGGGTTTGAGCAGCGGCTGCGCCTGCGAACATCAGGCTCCCCGCTGCCAGGATTAACAGTGATTTCGTAATGGTTTCTTTCATGTCTGGCTAAACCCCCGCACCGCAGTTTAGTTTCGGGTGCTCAGCGGCGCGAGTTACGAAGATGCACAGGCCGTTTGAAAACACGGTTTGAAACAAGAAAGATTTCTCACGCTAGGCAACCGTCCCCCGGTTACCAGAGTCACATACACGCGCACACGAGATTGGATGCTCCCATGGTTCCCGAAACTGGTCTCCCCTTCTCTGCTCATGTCATAACTAATTTCGATTCCATGCCCTCTTCGCCGGGGTATAATTTTGCCCGGCTTGGAGGCGTAATGAAACTGACAGACACAGTTTCGCTGGTCTTAAAGAATAAGGAGAGCACCCGAGTTCTCTCCATCGCGCCTGACGAGTCCGTTTACCACGCCATTGAGAAAATGGCAGAGTTCGGCGTGGGAGCTCTCCTGGTTATCTCCGATGGTCAACTGGTGGGCATTCTCTCCGAGCGCGACTACGCCCGCAAAGTCATCCTCAAAGGTCACTCCTCAAAAGAGACTCCCGTCCGCGATATCATGACCTCACCCGTGGTCTTCGTTACGCCGCGCCAAACCGTCGACGAATGCATGGCTATTATGACCAACCATCATTTTCGCCATCTCCCGGTCATGGGCGACAACGACAGGGTTCTCGGCGTGGTTTCGCTTGGTGACCTGGTGAAAGCCATCATCGACGGCCAGGCCCACCATATTATGGAGTTGGAAGGCTATATTACGGGTAAGTATCC
>JASHQM010000232.1 GCA_030039165.1 Candidatus Sulfotelmatobacter sp.
GATGAGGATATCATCCTCGCCGATCTCGCGATTGATGGACACACTCGTAAAGTCTTGATGCAGGCACCGAAGAATGGATTTTTCTATGTTCTCGATCGCACTGACGGCGAGCTCATTTCGGCCAAGCCCTATACGTTCGTCAACTGGGCCGCCGCAGTAGATTTGAAAACAGGCCGCCCTGTTGAAACCTCTGTCGCGAGATATCTGGGCGCCAATCCTGCGCCAATTGTGCCAGGACCCATTGGAGCGCACAGTTGGCAACCTATGTCGTACAGCCCAATAACTCGTCTCGCCTACATTCCGGTGAATAATGCAGGTTTCGAATACAAGCTGCCCGAAAACTTCGAAGTGAAAAAGCTCGCGCCGAATTACGGAATCGATGTCGTCGCCGCCGGTCTTCCCCAGGATCCCAGCATAAAGAAGGCGATCCTTGCAACCGTGAAGGGAAAATTAGTAGCCTGGGACCCAGAGCAACAGAAGGCTGCCTGGATGATCGAACGGCCCGGTCCATGGAACGGCGGCACACTCGTGACTGCGGGGAACCTGGTATTTGAAGGGACGGCTGGGGGAAATTTCGAAGCTTACCGCTCCGACACCGGTGCGAAATTGTGGTCATTCGCCGCTCAGACCGGAGTGATGGCCGGTCCAGTCACGTACACAGTAAAAGGGGAACAGTATGTTGCCGTACTCGCTGGCTGGGGCGGTGTGTTCCCGCTGGCCGCCGGTGAGGTTTCATTTGCCTCGGGTCGTGTACGCAACGAAAGCCGTATGCTGGTTTTCAAACTTGGAGGAAAAGCCAGCCTACCTGCGTCGCCGACGGTCGCGCTATCGCCGTTAACAGCGCTGCCAAATCCAGCGAGTTCCGCAACGATTCGCAAAGGCGAACGGCTTTATCAAAGGTATTGCGCGGGATGTCACGGTGACGTCGCGGTGAGCGGAGGTGTGCTACCGGACTTGCGACGCAGCAGCGCCCTTACAGACGACGCCTGGTTCGAGACAGTCTTGCGAGGCGACTTGCAGTCGCAGGGAATGGTTTCTTTTTCTAAAGAGCTTTCGCGCGACAATGCTGCCGCAATCCGCGCGTACGTGATCTTTCGTCGCAATCAGAATGCCGACGAGTACTCTCGAGCAGCACTAAAATAGAAGAGGGGGTTTTGTGTATCGAAGCGATGTTGTTGGTAGTCTGCTGCGTCCTTCGTATTTGAAGGATGCGCGCGAACGTCACGAAAAAGGACAGATCAGCCGCTCGGAGTTCAAGGCTATCGAGGATCAGGCGGTGGATGAAGCTGTCGACCTGCAGAAGCGCGCCGCGCTGGAAATGCTCACCGACGGCGAGATGCGGCGTTATGCCTTCTACGGGCACTTGATTGACGCCGTGGAGGGCTTCGATAAGTTTGGCGGCTGGGCCATTCCTTTTCGCAATGAAAGAGGCGAGAAAGTGGTTCAGTCGCGCCCAGTCGTGGTGTCCAAGCTGCGCCGGAAACGCCCCTTGTGCGCCGAGGAATTTACCTATTTACGGGCACGGACGACTCACCCTGCCAAGACAAGCATGATCAGCGCACAGCAGGCGGCCGCTTATTACGACAACAAGAAGTCGTTTGCCGCCTATCCCACGATTGATGGTTATCTGGCCGATCTGGTGGACATTTTGCGCGATGAGGTCGAGGAGCTAATCCGCCTGGGCTGCACCTACATCCAGATTGACTCGCCGCAATACGCCGCCCTGCTCGATCCTCAGTTGCGCGAGGGATACCGCCAGCGCGGTAACGATCCCGACCGCCTGCTCGACCTTTCCACCGAAATGGACAATGCCGTAATTGGGAATCATCCAGGTATTATTTTTGGCCTGCACCTGTGCAGGGGAAATAATCAAAGCAGGTTCTATGCTTCCGGCGACTATGGCCCAATCACGAAGGTATTTCAGAAAACGAGCTTTCAGCGTTTTCTGCTCGAATATGATGACGAACGTTCAGGCGGCTTCGAGCCTTTACAACAAGTTCCCGAAGATCGCACGGTAGTCTTAGGACTCGTCAGCTCCAAAAGGTCCACTCTAGAAAGCAAGGATGAACTGAAACAGCGCATCGAGCAGGCCTCACGGTTCATCCCCTTGGAACGGCTGGCGCTAAGCCCGCAGTGCGGCTTTGCCTCTACGATCGAGGGCAATTTGGTAAGTGTGGCCGATGAGGAAGCCAAGCTGCGCCTAGTTGCTGAAACAGCCAGAGAAGTTTGGGGCACTTCTGTTCTGACCCGCAGAAGGGCCTGACGAATCACCCTCAGAAGCGGGAGACGGCAACCAGGCGCTTGTTGTTCCGTGGAGTGCCATAGCGCTGGCGGTGCTTCGTTCCCCACGCGGACATCAGCTTGAGAATGGGCTTAAGGCTTTCTCCGTGTTTCGTAAGGGAATACTCCACCTTCGGGGGCACCACCGCATATACTTTGCGCCGAATGACTTCATCTCGCTCCAGGTCACGCAGATGCTGCGTGAGCATTTTCTTGGTCATGCCAGGAATCAACTTGCGAAGTTCTCCGAAGCGTTTGGTGCCACTTTCGAGATAAAAGAGAATGAGAGGTTTCCACTTGCCCCCAATCACGTCCGTTGTTAGCTTCACCGGGCAATAATACTCTTCCACCTGAGTCTCCTATCACAGGTTACAAAAAAGTGCCTACTGGCAAAAAAGATACTTTAGCCTAGAATCGGCATCTGAACCAGGGATTTTTCGAGCCTCGCACTGGACTCCCACAGCCTCCAGTGCGGCCATCCGCCGGGGCAAGCAGCGTTGCGTCGTAAGCCTCGTTCTCGAGGGGGCTGCCCTGGTGGCATGGTGTTTTGACAATAGCAGACTAGTTTGCCGGGAGCTGTCAGAGATGAGCAAGAAACCGGTAGTGGTTTACGGGGCCAACGGATTTTCCGGCAGATTGATCGTCGAATTCCTTCGCGAATACAACACACCTTTCCTGGCCGTAGGCAGAAGCGCCGCGAAGATCAAGCAGGTGACAGATCACGTCTCCGGAATTGAAACCGCCGATTTTGAGATCGTGGAAACTGCCGGCACTCTCGAAGATTTAGTGCGTATCTTCGAAGGCGTAAAAGTTGTTT
This sequence comes from Candidatus Sulfotelmatobacter sp., assembly GCA_030039165.1. Classification (GTDB taxonomy): domain Bacteria; phylum Acidobacteriota; class Terriglobia; order Terriglobales; family Acidobacteriaceae; genus Sulfotelmatobacter. The sequence goes on from JASHQM010000232.1 coordinate 3,098, forward strand.
GCAACACCGCCGGCCCATTTATCTATAACGGACCGAGGGTCATTGAAGCAGCTTTGAAAGCCGGTTGCCATTACATCGACATCGGCGGCGAACAGGCTTGGATTCGTGAAGTCGCCGAGAAGTGGGGCGATAAATTCCGTGAGCGCGGCCTTCTAGCGTCGCCGGCCACCGCGTTCATGTGCGCGGTCAGCGACGCATCCGCCAGGCTCTGTTTGGAATCTGGGGCAATCGATACGCTCGAAACCGTCACGATGTTCAAAGGCATTCCGACCTTTGGCTCAACGCAAACGATTTTTGCAGTCATCCAAACCGACGCTTACTACCTGGAGCAGAACCAATACAAGGCCTGGCCGCGCGCGACTCGCTATGACGTAAGTATTCCAGGCTATTTGCAAACTCAGTTGGCCCTCGCGTGGGGAGGTTTTCCCCAACCAGTTTGGTTCAAGAACCACCCGCAAGTTGCGAATGTGCGTTCGATGGGCGGGTTGCTCGATCGGCAAATCATGGAAGGCGTTGCGGCAACCGAGAAGGTGTTCGAAGAACAGATTCGACCGCTGCCCAAAGCAGAGCGGGAAAAGAAGCTCGCTGAGATGGCGAATGCGGTGCAAGCGGGAACTCCACCTCGCGAAAACCCGCGCGAGCAGCGCACGATTGACGTTGTAGTAGGCCGGGGTTCGACCGACTACGCGCAATGCGTGGTCTTCGGTACCTGTTGCTATCGCCAAACTGGACTGCTGCAGGCATTCGCTGCTCACCACCTCGCCCACGCCGCGCCGCGGAAGACCGGTTTCGCCTCTCCCGCAGAAGCGTTCGGACATCACGAAGTCCTTCGGGTGCTGGAAGAGCATGGGCTGGCCAAGGTTCGTCTGACTCACTGACTGGCGGAAATCTGCCATGCGTCCAATCGACTATTTCGACAAGGGTGCCGAGGCTAACCTCGATCGCACAGCAATCATCGCTGCCGATGGCTCATGGTCGTATCGCGAGATGCAGGGCACGACTCAGGATATCGCCCGCGCTCTGTGGGCGAATGGATTGCGGGACCATGAGCCCGCCGGAATCTATTCGCACAATGACGCCAGAGTTCTGTTTTGCATGCTGGGCATAATGCGCGCCGGCGCCGTATGGGTGCCGATCAATTATCGCAACGCAATCGATGGCAACGTGGAATACATGAACTACGTGGAAATGGCGTGGTTGTTTTATCACAGCCAGTTTCGCGACAGCGTCGCCGAAATTAAGCGCCGCGTGCCTTCCTTGCGGGGCATAATCTGTCTCGACCGCGAAGATGGGGAACATTTATCGTTGCAGAACTTCATGGAACAGGGAGCGGGCGCGAAAATTCCGGATTGGGGTGACGCCTATGGCAATCCTGAGCGCCTTGCCGGACTGGTACCCACCGGCGGAACCACCGGTCCAGCAAAGGGTGTTCGCGTGACCAATCTGGCGTTGGGCACGATGACAGAATTGGCCACGCATTACTGGCGGGGCGATGTGGAACATCCCGTATGTTTGAATACGGCACCACTCTCACATGCCGCGGGGGTGTTGGCGTTCGTTATGTGTTCCGTGGGAGCGACCCACGTGGTGATGCCTAAGTTTGATGCGCTTGAGGTGCTTCGCAATATTGAACGCCATAGGGTCACGCATCTTTACCTTCCCCCAACTGCGCTTTACAATTTGCTCGCCCATCCTCAGGTACGTGAGTTTGACTACTCAAGCCTTCGTGGTTTTCTTTTGGCAGGATCGCCGGTAGCTCCCGACAAACTGAAGAAGGCGGTCGAGGTCTTCGGCCCGTGCATGTGTCAATCCTACGGTCAAACCGAAGCACCGATGATCCTGACCTTTCTGGATTCGAAGACTGTGGCGGCAGCGGCTGCGGGCGATCATTCGGAACGACTGGCGAGTTGTGGCAGGCCGACCTTAGCCGTGCGCCTCGCCATCATGGACGAAGCCGGAAAGATTTTGCCGGGGGGCGAAAGGGGAGAAATTGTGGCGCGTGGCTCGCTCATTTGCGGCGGCTATTACAAAATGCCTGAGGCCACGGCGGAAGTCCGCACGTACGGCTGGCACCATACCGGCGATATCGGTTATATGGACGCTGAAGGCTTTGTCTACATCGTCGACCGGAAGAAAGACATGATCATCTCCGGCGGTTTCAACATCTACTGCGCCGAGGTGGAAGCCGCACTGATGGCGCTGCCTGAAGTCCACGAGTGTGCCGTGATTGGTGTTCCACATGACACATGGGGAGAGGCAGTCAAGGCATTCGTTGTGCTTCATCCGGGCGCATCCATGAGCGAGGCGGCTGTGATTTCGCACTGCAAGCAAAACCTGGGAGGAGTAAAAGCCCCTAAGTCGGTGGAGTTTTGCCATGAGATCCCTAAAACCGCTGCCGGCAAGATCGATAGAAAGACGATGCGCGCGCCATACTGGATACATGCCGAGCGCCAGGTACATTAGCCATGCGATCGCGAAGTTGCCGGGAAAATCCCAGCCGAGTGGGAACATTACAGCCGCAACTCAACTATCTGAACGGCTTCTTTCCTAAGGCCCGCGCTTTCACCAGCGGGCCAAGGAACCTCGCGGCAACGGAACCATGGGTAGGAGACTCCTTGCTCCGCCTGAAAAGCGTCCCCGCTCAGGGTGACTCTGCGCGCACAAGCATGCTCGACCTTCACACAGAGCATTTTCATTGAGGATCCATCCTTGAACACCGTGATCGTACCTAAATCCGGCGGCGTCAGCAGCACTAAAGCCGTCGTGGTGCGATGGCTAAAGCGCGAAGGAGATTGTGTGAAAGCTGGCGACCCGTTAGTCGAACTGGAAACCGAGAAAGTCAGTTACGAGCTCGAATCGCCTTTTAGTGGCATACTTACAAAGCTGCTGGCGCAGGAAACTGCAGAGGTCCCGGTCGGAGATCCCCTTTGCGAGATCACCGAATCCGCCGCGAAAACTGAAAAAACTACGAAGACGGCGAAAACCAGGAAGTAGGAGGCACGATATGCCCCAAAAGACCGCAAAAAGACCGGCACCACGAAGCTCGAAAATCAGCAACCACCAACTGCGATGGATCTACACACAGATGGTTCGCATCCGCGAGTTTGAAGAAGCTGTCAAGCGCACATTCATCGAGCATCCCGGTGTAATCAGGGGACATTCTCATTTGGGCGATGGCGCTGAAGCCAGCATTGTCGGAGCGCTCTCCACGCGCCGCGATAGAGACTTCGTGATGCCGAGTTATCGCTGCCACGGCTATCCCATCGTTCTCGGAACTCCGCTGCGCAACATGATGGCGGAGGTTTTTGGCCGCAAGGACGGCCTCTGCCACGGCTTTGGCGGCTCTATGCACCTTGCCGATCCCTCTCGTTATTTTCCCGGCACTTCCGGAATTATCGGCCAGAGTATCGCCCACGCCACAGGAGCCGCGCTCACGGCGCAAATAAAGAACAGCGGCCAGATCGTCTACTGCTTCTTTGGTGACGGAGCTTCGAAACAGGGAGCATTTTTTGAGTCGCTCAACATGGCCGCAGTGTGGAAACTTCCGATTATTTACGTTCTCGAAAACAATCAATATCAGGCGTACACGCATTTCAGCCTGGAAGACGCCAATGCCGCGGCCGGCGATGCGTTGTCGAAGAAGGCGGAAGCTTTCAGCATACCCGGCGCAACAGTTGATGGCACCGATCCTCTAGCTGTGCACAAAGTTGTGGCGAAAGCCGCGGATCGTGCCCGCGCCGGCAAAGGGCCAAGCTTGGTTGAAACGAAGTTTTACCGGCTCAGCGCGCACGGCAATGTAATTACGGTTCCCCCGCTGCCCACTCAGTTTCCTGAGCACGAGGCAGTTGCAGTTTACGGAAACCGGAAAGAATTCGAACAGTGGAAATCCAAGGATCCGATCAAGAGGTTTCGCGCACGCCTCATAAAAGATCGCGTGCTCACCGTTGCTTCCGCTACGAAAATTGAGTCAGCTGCTCGCGCTGAGGTCGATGATGCTGTCCAGTTTGCCCTGGCAAGCCCGCTGCCCGCGCCCGAAGAGGCGCTGCAATACGTTTACGCATAGGAGCGAAATATGCCCAAAGAAATAATGTACGGCGATGCGATCGCCGCAGCCATCATCGAAGAGATGCAGCGCGACCCCAACGTGATTTTCTATGGCCAGAATATGGCGATGACCGAGCGCGATCCCATGCTCAAGAAATTCGGTAAGGAACGCGTGCGCATTGCACCGATTTCGGAAACCGCAGAGATCGGCATTGGGATTGGTGCGGCCATGACCGGCTTGCGTCCCGTCGTCGAGCTGTGGATGAGTGAATTCATGCTGGTAGCATTCGACCAAGTCATCAACGAGGCTCCTCGACTGCGCTACATGTCAGGCGGGCAAGTGAACGTGCCGGTAGTGCTAAAAGCCGGCTATGGTTTTTGTGCCGGTTGGGCTGGCCAGCATTCCAACTGCATTTATCACACGATGATGGGCATCCCTGGTTTGAAAGTTGTCGTGCCCTCGACGCCGGCCGACGCCAAGGGCTTGATGGCTGCTGCTATTCGCGACGATAACCCCGTCGTCTACCTGCATCCTTACATGCTCACCCTGGATAAAGGCGAAGTGCCTGAAGGCGAATATGTCGTCCCAATCGGGCTTTCCGATATCAAACGCGCAGGAAGTGACGTGACAATTGTGGCCATCGGCTGGATGGTGAAAAAAGCGCTCGCTGCTGCGGAACGACTGGCCGAGGAAGGTATTAGCACCGAAGTTGTTGACCCACGCACGCTCGCGCCGCTCGATATCACAACCATCGTCAATTCCGTCAAAAAGACCGGACGAGTCGTGCTTGTCGATCAAGCGCCGCGGCATTCATCCGCCGCCGCGGTGATCGCAGGAGAGATTGCCGAACATGCTGTCGGCTCTGTGGGCGCGCTGAGGATGGTGACTGCTCTGGACACTCCCATCCCATACAGCGAACCACTCGAAAACTACGTCGTGCCGAACGAAGACAAGATTATTGAGGCAGTCAAATCAGTAATGGCGCACGAAGCCGTAGCCGCATGAGCATGTGACATGAAGAGCCAAGTTGATCTGCTCGCTTCCTATTGGACCATCTCCGGCGGGCTTCCCCACACCGATAAAGAATACAGTCCTTTCGATTTCCGTGACCGCGTGGAATCGGCTGCCAGAGCCGGTTTCACCGGGTTCGGAATCTGGCACGCCGATCTTGAGCATGTGCTGAAGACGCGCACACTCGCGGAGATGAAACAGATTTTCGACGACAACGGCATCGAGCACGTCGAGCTGGAATTCCTCACCGACTGGTTTCTCGATGGCGAGCGAAAGAAGAAATCGGATGTTTGCAAGAAGATGCTTCTCGATGCGGCCGAAGCTTTGCAGGCGCATCACATAAAGGTCGGCGATTTTTATCAGGAAAAGACGCCCATGCCGCGCCTGATCGAATCTTTCGCTGAACTGTGCGGCGATGCCGCAGAGCGTGGAACCAAAGTCGGGTTCGAGTTGATGCCTTTCGCCATGATCCGCACTTTAGAGGAATCACTCCAGCTCGTGAAAAGTGCGGGCGCGAGAAATGGCGGCATTTGTTTCGATACGTGGCACATTGTGAAACTCAAAATTCCTTACGACGAGCTACGCCGCATAGCTTCGAAGTACATCATCAGCGTGGAACTGAACGACGGCACATTTGAGTGTCCCTGGAGCCTGCACGAAGATACCGTAAACCACCGCCGGCTGTGTGGGGAAGGCGAATTCGATGTAAGAGGCTTTATCGCAGCGATGCAAGAGGCGGGATACCGCGGGCCATGGGGAATCGAAGTGCTATCAGAAGAGTTGAGAGGATGGCCGCTCCAACGCCTCACAACTCAGGCCTTCGAAACGACGATGGCACAATTCAGCGGTAAACTGCACAGTGCCGCGTGAAGAACTCTATTATCCTGAGATCATTCGCGATCTGATATATCCTGAGGAGAATGGGCAACTGGATCCGCACCAATGGGACTATTAGAGCATCGCTCGTGGGTAGTACGTTGTTTGAAAGCTTTTGCCGGACGTTCTTTGCCTCCTATTGTTCACTGGTAGTTGAGGGAAGTCACCATCTGCCTAAAGGACCTTTCATGCTTTGCAGCAATCATTCGAGCCATGCCGACAGTGCAGCCTTAATGACCGCCAGCGGACGGAGTTTCCGGAGTTTTGCTCTCCTTGGCGCCAGTGACTATTTCTTTGAATCACGGCACATTCGCTGGTCAGTTTCGCCATGGATGAATGTTATTCCAATTGAGCGGAGTCCGCGGCCAAAAGCCTTGGCTAATTGTCTGGACGCGTGCCACAGATTCCTGGAGCAAACCGCAGGCGCACTGATTCTCTACCCCGAAGGCACGCGATCGCCTGATGGCGAAATGGGTCCATTCAAGTCCGGCGTCGGCTTTTTTGTGAGTGAACTCGGACTCCCGGTTGTCCCCGCGTACATTGATGGAACACATTGCATCCTGCCCAAGGGCCATTTCCTGCCACGGCCCGGCAAGGTGACCGTGCGCTTCGGAGAAGCTTTGGTTTTGGCCGCGCCGCCTCATAATAAAGAAGATTCGCTGCGCACATGGCGCCGCACGGTTGTCGAGCAGCTCTCTCAAAACGTCCACAGCCTTAGCGTTGGAGATCATGTTCACGAGTTTGTAGCCCGCGCCGGACGAACCTGACACCTCGAAACAATTCGCGCGTATGTGACGAAAGAGGATCCTGGATGGCGTACGAGCCCAGGCATATGAAATGGTGGGG
>JASHQM010000233.1 GCA_030039165.1 Candidatus Sulfotelmatobacter sp.
CCTGCGAGCGCGACTCATGGCGGATGGAACTTTCTCCTCACCGTCAACGGTTCAGATTTTGTCCCTGGAGCGAGCGTCACGTGGAACGGGGGCTCGCTCACGACCGCATACGTCAGCGCGACTCAGCTCAATGTTTACGTTCCCTACACTGACATCGCATCGGCCGGAACGGCGCAGATTGTAGTACAGAATCCCGGTCCGGGCGGAGGGAAGGCCGCGGCGCTGACGTTCACGATTGATTGAACGCTCGAGGAAAACACTCTTGTCGCTCAGATAGTAGTGGGAGCCAAACTTTCTTGACTTCCCGCGATACTTCGTCACCAATGAGGCTGGCCAGCTTTGCTTAGTGTGCAAAGCTGACGCCAAACTTCAATCTCGTCGAGGAAATAGTGGAGGCCGGACCCGACTCAAGCTGGGCTCCAAGCTTCGTCCGGCATTCCGACTTTTCCACAGACCCCACTTCGGTAACGTTTTCTCCCCTTCCGCTGCCGCCTGTTCCAGCATATGCTGTAAACGAAAACTGAGGACGCGCTCGCGCCCAACGCTTCGTCCTATGGATGCTTTTCGTCTTTACACATTTGTTGCAGTGGCGAGCGGAATCACGCTCGGCGCGTATGCGCTGTTGCGGCGCAGACCCAAGGGCCCCGCGGAGCTTGAACGCGAGCGCCGCACCTGGCTGGATGGTATCGGGCGCATCACGGACGGGACCGTGATCGACGTGCAGGAGATCCTTTCGAGCAACGGGCACAATGCCGCGGTGCTGCTGATCTACAAGTACGATGTGGCGGGCGTCGCCTACGAGTGCTCGCAGGATGTAACCTACCTGCGGCAGTGGATCAACCTACACTCCTGCCGCCTGGGCCTGCCTACATCGGTGAAGTATGACCCGCACAATCCGGGGAACTCACTGGTAGTTTCGGAAAGCTGGATGGGGCTAAGGCAGTAGGGATCAGGGTTGGAGGCCAGAGGTCAGAGGTCAGATCATTCAGAAGTCAGATCACCGGCGGCGATTCCGGAAATGATCATACTGGTTTCTGTGTGCCCGCTGATCTCCGAGCGTCTTCAAATTTGATAGTCCTCGATAAACAATTCCTCCGGCACAATTTTCGGCGCTGCTTTTTCTTTTTCTTCGTCGATCGATAAATCCGGTTCTGCGCCCAGGGCTTCGTGCGAATGCTGTTGAAACTTTTCGCGCAGCTCATGCATTTCGCCGGCGAGCTTGATGATTACGTCCGAGAGCGGATCGCGAATATCCTTGGGGTCGGTAATAACCACGCGTTTGCCTTCGTGCAAAACGATGTGCCCGGGAACGCCGACGACAGTGGAATTCGGCGGAACATTGCGCAGAACCACGGAATTGGCACCGATGCGGCAGTTGTCGCCGATGGCAATGTTGCCGAGCAGCTTCGCACCGGTGCCGACAGCGATGTTATTGCCCAAAGTTGGATGCCGCTTGCCCTTTTCCTTGCCGGTTCCGCCGAGGGTCACGCCCTGGTAGAGAGTCACGTCGTCGCCCACAATCGACGTCTCGCCAATTACGACGCCCATGCCGTGATCGATGAACAGCCTGCGGCCAATTTCGGCCCCGGGATGAATCTCGATGCCGGTACAAAAGCGGGCCAGTTGCGAGGTGAATCGCGCCAGGAAGCGCATGCCGTGAAGCCACAGCCAGCGGCTCAGATGATGCGCCCAAACGGCATGCAGTCCGGGATAACAGAAGAGGACCTCGAAGTAGGAACGGGCCGCAGGATCGGATTCGAAGACTGCCGCAATATCTTCGCGTACGGACTTGAAAAAACCCGTCATGCCATTTACCCGTATCCAGCGCTCGATACCTAACAGCTAGTATCCAGTAACGCTACTCTCACGCCGGATTAGGGCGCAAGGGCAGTACGCTCCGGAGTAAGGGAGGTCTTGAATTGCAGGGTATTGGACTGAGTGCTGGCAAGTGACGACCGAGAGCTGGGTTTAGCTGCCGGACTGGAAGCCGCCGCTGGCGGCGACGGTCATGCGAAGGTATTTGTAGGGATTGACTGGAGTATCGTTGATGCGGACTTCGTAGTGCAGATGCGGTCCGGTGGAACGTCCGCTGGAGCCGACGTAGCCGATCGTGTCGCCGCGGTGAACCTGCTGCCCCGCAGTTACGGCGAAGCCGGAAAGATGGCCATAGCGGGTGGAAATCCCGTGGCCATGATCGAGAATGAGGGCTTTGCCGTAGCCGCCCATGAAGTCGGCGAAAACGACTACGCCATCTGCGGGAGCAATCACCGCGTGGCCGTAGGTGCTGCCGATATCCACGCCGCTGTGAAACGCGCCCTCACCGTTGAACGGATCGATGCGCTCGCCAAAGCTGGCGGTGACCTGGCCATCCACCGGCCAGAGATTGGGGGCGGCGTTGGCGCGCAGCCAGTCCGCGGTGGTGGCATTGCGGGTGAGGCCGAGGCTGATACCAACCGTGGCTGCGCCGGTCAGCGCCGAAGTGCGCAGAGCGCCCAACTGATCCAGGGAAGAGGTAACGTCAAGATCGCGAATCTGCTGCTCAGACGCGGTCACCAGGGTGGGCTGAGGCTTGAGCCCGTAGAGCGCGGAAACTTCGCTGGCGATCGAGCCCAGGGAGGCGACCTGAACGTCGCGCTCTTTGGCAACTTCCTCCAATTTCGAGTAACGGCTCTTAAGCTGCTCTTTTTCGGTGCGCAGTTCGTTGTAGCGGGAAACCTTGAGCAACATGCGGGCGTAAGAGCTGGCAATGCCGGTCAGGCTGAGAAAGCCGATGGCGGCTCCCACCACGAATAGATACAGGTAGTGGACCGGGATGGAGATTTTGCGGAGTTGGCCATCATCTCCACGAGCCACAAAAAGTATGTAGAAGCGTTTTCGCAAATGTCTTCCTTAATATCGCCATTGAATCAGGGCCGGAATTCCGGGCAAGTCTGTGGTTGCAGAAGCCCGTTCGGACCACCTGATATCTACGGATCACGCTCCCATTTGGGAATGGAAACTCTTAACGTGCCCGCTTCCCTACCGGGAACCAAGGATCAAGCTGAAACTGGGACCCGCAAGGTGAACAGGATGCGGGACTTAGCTTGCCTCAGCGTACTGCAAATTCATTCGGCCAAAGGTTTATGAATGTCTGGTAAAAGGTAACAAAGGAGATTCCCCCTGTCAATGACGCCAATGGCCGTTAAAAGTTACTGAAGGGGAGGTAACAAAAACTGGAGGGGGACAGGTTACCTGGCGGGCTAAATCGCGGATGGCAGTCCGACAGGGACATGGTCGAAAACAGGGGTCAAGGGCCAGGGGCCGAAGGTCAGCGGCTATAGCTCTCAACTCTGGTTACTGGGCCCTACCCTGGACCCTGAACCCTCGAACCGGGCGAGTCCTTATATATTAGTGGCCGTGGTTGCTGCCGAGAAAACAATCATTGCCCGCATTCGCCAGGTGGCGAAGGGCGGCAAGAATCCGGCGGTTATTGCCGGAATCGGCGATGACTGCGCTGTGCTGCGGGCCGGTAAGGGCGGGGAGAATGATGCGTTGGTCACGACCGATTTCACGCTGGAAGGAATTCACTTCCGCCGCCAGTGGCACGCGCCCGAATCGGTGGGGCATCGCTGCCTGACTCGCGGACTCAGCGATATTGCGGCGATGGGCGGAAAACCGGTGGCGGTTTTCTTATCCCTGGCCCTGCCGAAGCATCTTCCTCAAAACTGGGTAAACCGCTTCATGCGCGGCCTGATAACGCTGGCAGAGAAATATGGCTGCACTTTGGCAGGCGGGGATACGGCAGAATCGCCCGATGGAATTCTGGCTGACATCATCGTCGTGGGAACGGTCCCGAGAGGAAAGGCGGTTTTGCGCTCGGGTGCGCATCCGGGCGATGGCATTTATGTCACGGGAGCGCTCGGGGGATCGGCGGCGGCGGTTGCGCAATTTGAGAAGCATCCCCGGGGGAAATTAAATCCTGGCGACTATCCGCGGCACTTTTTTCCGAAGCCGCGAATCGAACTGGGGCGGGTGCTGCGGGAGAAAGGTTTTGTTTCCGCCATGATCGATACCAGCGACGGCCTGTCCACCGATCTGGCACACATCTGCGAAGAAAGCGGCGTGGGGGCCGAGATTGAAGAAGGTGCAATACCCAGAGCGATGGTGGGCAAGCCGGCCCGGGAGGCCGATCTCGATCTCGCGCTGCATGGCGGAGAAGACTACGAACTATTATTTACCGCACCTCGCAGCAAGCACATTCCATCGAAAATCTCTGGCGTGCCGATCACGCGGATTGGGCACGTCACCCGGATCAAAAATACCTACCTGGTAAAACCGAAGGGCGCGCGATTGGAACTGAAACCGCGAGGCTGGGAACATTTTGGAAGGTAATAGTACTTTGGTTACCTATGCAGACAAATGTGCGTGGCGGCATTCGCAAAATCGGGAATAGAGTAGGGGCATGTCGCTCCGCACCGCATTGCCCCGCGTTCTTTTGCTGGCTTTCGTAATTGGCGTCTTTGCCGCGCCGTTGTGCGCCGGCAAGAAACAGCCACCTCCGCCGCCAGCGGCCGCAAAGTCTCCCGTGCCCGCCGTGACCGATTCGTACGTGCACAAGGAGTTCGGCGACGACTGCTCACTACTGCCAGATACGCCGCAGTTTGTGGGTGATCTTGACGGCGACGGCATCGACGATCTTATCGTCGCCGCCCGCTGCAAGGATCCGATGGCCGATCAGGCGGAGTACGGATTTCGCGTCCTCGATCCCTTTGACAGCTTTATGGGATTTGGCAATGTGAAGATCACCGCGGGTTACATCTCCGACGACCCCGACCGCAAGGGCATCGTTCTGTTGATTGTTCACGGGGTGGGTCCGGAGGCGTGGCGATCCACCAAGCCAAAGCCGAAATTTCTGCTCATCAATCTTCCCTTCAGAACCCTTGCCGTAAAGAAGCTTGCGCTAAGAAAACGAACCGTGCTCGGCATCTACATGGAAGAATTCGGTGTCGATGAGCACACAGCGTCGGTTGTTTTCTGGGATGGAAGGAAATACCGTTACCGTGTGGTGGGAGCGGATTTCGAATAATTTCTGCGCAGGGAACCGAGCGCACTGCGCCAGAGATAGACGAAAATCGCAGCCCCTACAATTCTTCCGTTGGCGCAAAAGGTGTACTCCAGCGCGCCCTGCCGTAAATTCCGCTAAGACACCAACCCCTACGGGTAGTGGGGCTACTTTGCCTGAATACGGTTTCGCCCCGCGCGAGATCCCTCGCCCCGCTGGTGAAAACGCTGGGCTTCGGGATGACGCATGGAAGAGTGTTGAGCGTTCCGCAGATCGAACTCACTACCGCCCCAACGTGCTTCACTCAGCACGATTATGGCAGCGTCTATAATCGCTTCATGAGCCTTGTCGAACAGATTCAGAAAGATATTACTGCCGCCATGAAGGCGCGCGAAGAGCAGCGGCTCTCTACCTTGCGCATGGTGAAGGCTGCGCTTAAGAACCGCGAAATTGAGAAGATGGCGGCGCTCGACGAGAAAGAGTCGCAAGCCGTTCTTTCAACTTTGATCAAGCAGAGAAAAGACTCGATCGAGCAGTTTACCAAGGGCGGGCGCCAGGAGATGGCCGACAAGGAAGCGGCAGAGATCGTGCTGATTGAGACCTATTTGCCGAAAGCCGCAGGCGAAGCCGAGATGGTTGCCGGAGTGAGAGCCGTAATCGCCGAGATGGGCGCGCCGACCATGAAAGACATGGGAGCGGTGATGAAGAATGTGATGGCGCGCTTTTCGGCCGCGGGAATGAGAGTGGATGGAAAGATTGTCAGCGACACGGTGAAAAAAGAACTGGCGGGCAAATAAGCTACGATCTCTTTCCACGCGCCACCGTCCTAGGAGGCTGCTGAAAAATTGAAGTTCGCGAATTACCCACTTCCCACGCAGGCTTCCACTCCTAACACGAGTAGCTTGTGGAAGAGGAGTAATTCTCAGGCTGCTAATTGTTTGATCAGGGTTAAGGACCCTAATCTGAGGTTGGTTCGGGACAAAGATCGTCGAAGTTGCTGCTGTCCCAAAGTTCGCCGCGCGTCGCTTTGAAGTTCAACACCCATCCCGTTTGACCACTGCTGCTTTTCACTTGTACCCAATATTCTCTGACGCCTTCCTCGATGACCCTACCCAGACAATGCCTCCGGCACCCAAGGCCGTTCTCTTCCGTTGTGAAACTAGCATCGTAGTTGTTGTGCCAAGTACCGCTCGCCCAGATGTCGGCGGCTCCTTCGCCGAGCCTGTTGAAACGCAGCATGATGTCACCGGGTTTAAGATGCAGGTCGGGGATGGGTTGCATGACCAATATCCTGTCAGGCTGTCGGATGACCTGTAGGCCCGCGACCACTGTTACCTCCTCTCCGGGTTCCAAGGTAGCGGTCTGAGTGCGGTCCTCCTGCCAAGTGGAGTACATCGGTGAACTGTGGGTGATTTTCCAGTTGGGAACGATGTGACCCTTGCCGGGACAAGCACTTTCGTTGGTCACCGGAAGCTTGGGATCAGGGATGCCGGAGGCTGATGAGGGAGAGGCTGCCTGCTGTGCAGTTGCGATTGCCGCCAGCAGGAGAAACGCGCTGAGTCGTATCGCGATCATAAATAGAGGATACTGTTCAGTTCCGCATAGCGAGCATTACTCAAGTGCCGAGGCAAGTCCGACGGGCAGCCCCCATGTTGAGGAGTCAGTAGCCTTGCCCGTTGGCGGAAGATGGCTGGCCGCTCCTGCTACTGACGACGTTTTTCAACAGCCTGCTAGAAGACAATTTTCCACCGGCAATCAATTGCAGTCACCACGTATCTCCGCCCGCCGGAGGCGGCCAGGCGTTGAGCACGCGGCGCAGCAGAGCGATCTGACCGGTGTGATAGCTGTTGTGCGCCACTATTTGGGTGATCACGGCTTGGAGTGTGCCTGCGACTTTCCTGTCGCCTTCATGGACGCTTACGATCTGGCGCTGCAACGCCTCCGGGGAATTGGCGAGCACAGCGAAGGCGGATAAGAGACCGGCGAACCGCTTTTGCAGTTTCTCCCATGCTGCAACTTCGAGCTGTAACGGTTGTGCGGGAAAGCTCTCCGAGTTGTGATCGGGATAGCCTGGCTTCTGGCCGCGAATGCGGCACAATTCATAATCCATCCAGTAATTCATGTGAAAGACAAGATCGGCAATCGAATGGGGGAAGCCTGCGACGCGCCGGCCCGCCAAATCCCAGGGCAGATCCTCAATGCACGCGAGGGGATCAACATGAGCGCCCTGGCCGCGCAGAAGTTCAATGAGCACATGGGTAGACATAAGATTTCGAGAATCAAACCACAGGGCTTTTGCATAGTATAGCCAGCGGCGGATAACGATGAGCCAGATCCCAGCGTGGTTCGAACGAAAATTCGATTTCGTATTTCCCGTCGAGCAGTATCCCAACGTGTGTATTCGCCTGCGGGGAACGCCGGCGCGATTGGAGGAAATGCTGCGCGGGATTTCGCGCGAGGTATTGATCCGCAAGCCGGAGGAGAAGTGGTCGGCTCAGGAACATGCCGGCCATTTGGTCGATCTTGAGCCGCTGTGGCTGGCGCGGGTGGGCGATTTTTTGAAGGACGGCAACACGCTTACGGTTGCCGACCTCAGCAATCGCAAGACTGACGAAGCCAATTACAATGCACGCGATTTGCGCGACATTCTCGGCAATTTTCGCGAGGAGCGGGCTCGTTTGCTTGATCGCGTCGGCAAACTTCAGGCTGGCGCCTTCAGCCGCTCCTTGCTCCATCCGCGTCTGAAGCAGCCCATGCGGTTGGTGGATCATTTGTTCTTTGTCGCCGAGCACGACGATCATCATCTGGCAAAAATCTGGGAGATGATCGCCGCCTAGGGGATGAAACATGGAGATCAGCAGCCTCGATACTTTTCTCGACTACTTCGGCAAGGTTCACCGGCGGACGATGCGCGTGGTGCGATGTATTCCCCGTGACAAAGTGGACTGGACGTTTCGCCCGGGAAAATTCACGCTGGGCGATCTGGCGCGGCACATCGCTACGGCGAATCGTTATATCTTCGCCGAAAGCGTTCAGGGAAAACCCAGCCGCTATGCCGGCTGCGGCCGGGAGTTGGCCGCAAGCTATGACGAGATCATTGTGCTGATGGAAAAGTTGCATGGAGAGGCGATGGAAATTATCTCTCGCCTCGCCGACTTGAACACCGAGTGCAAAACGCCCGATGGCACTCCGATCATGACGTGGAAATGGCTGCGCGCGATGGTCGAGCATGAGGTTCACCATCGCGGCCAGATCTACATCTATCTCGCCTTGCTTGAGGTGCCCTCGCCGCCGCTATATGGGCTGACTTCGGAGCAGGTCGCGGCGTTCAGCGCGAGGTCACAGCAAAGTACTTCTCTTCGAGAATCCGCCGATGATGCAGTTCGTGCCCCGCGATGATGTAGGCGAGCGCCCGCACCGTAACCTCATTATTATTGGCGATGCCACGGCGCATCCACGCGGCTTCCTCCAGATTGCGCAGCAATGAGAGCGTGGCGCGGCGCACGGCGATAAAATCTTCGATCAGGTCGCTCAGCGGACGGTTGGCAAATGGCCCATCGCGCACGTAGTCATCCTGCTCGAAGCCGGCGAGGGGAGTAGCATCGGCGCGCGAAAAGCGCAGGGCGCGGTAGGCGAACACGCGTTCTGTGTCGCAAACGTGGCCGAGCACTTCTTTGACGCTCCATTTGCCGGGCGCATAACGGAAATTTCCTTCGTCTTCATCTCGGCAAGAGAGCAGCAAGAGAGTCTGCCGGCGCTGCTGATCGAGCGCCGCGAGAATGTCCTCTCCCTGGACCAGAGCTATGTAGCGTTCGTAATAAGGCGCGTACTCGCCAGGCTGGGGACGCGAAACGATAACCGCTGGAGAAGAGATTATGGCAGCTTCCGACATGGATTACTCCACCAATCGACTTGTTGCTTAGACGTACTCGGGCCGGAACCGTTAGTGCGCGCTGCCGTGCTTACAATTCCTCGATTGTGACGGCATCATTCGTATAGATGCACATCTTGCCGGCGATCTTCATGGCTTCTTCGGCGATCTGGCGCGCGGTCAACTGGGTATGATGAACCAGGGCTTGTGCGGCGGCAAGGGCATAAGGGCCTCCACTGCCAATGGCCGCCACTCCGCCGTCTGGCTCGATTACATCGCCTTGCCCGCTAAGAAGAAAGGTTTGTTCTTTATCGCACACGAGCAGCAAAGCTTCCAGATGGCGAAGATATTTGTCGGTGCGCCAATCCTTGGCCAACTCGACTGCGGCGCGCCCCAGATTTCCATGATATTGCTCGAGTTTTGACTCAAAGCGGCTGAACAGGGTGAAGGCATCGGCGGTGGAACCGGCGAATCCGGCGAGAATTTTATCGCTGTAAAGGCGGCGAATTTTTTTGGCGGAGTGTTTGATCACCGATTCGCCGAGGGTGACCTGACCATCGCCGGCGAGGACGACATTGCCGTCGCGGCGGATGGACAAAACGGTTGTAGAGCGGATCAGTCGATTCCTGGGCATGAGGGTAATTAGGCATTATAAATGAGCTACGATCTGATGCCTGCGCGTCGCTCGGAGTAGGGTATTGATTTCAGCCAATAGCCCACGACCATTCCTGCAGTGCCATAGGCCCAGTGTGTTGCGCCTTCAGACGCGTGGGTCAACATAATAAGGAGTGACGCAGCCAGGACGGCCACAGAAACTATGGCTTGCATGATCAATCGCCGAATCGGGGCATGCATCGCAGCTGGGGCATCGGGAAGCATGTTCGATACGCCAAATAGCAAGCCCGCGCATGAAATGAAAATAATCGGAGGCAAGATGCTCATTTACGGCTCCTTTGCCGTTGGCTGTTCGCCCCGACAGGGGCAATCAAATTTTTCCACTCTGTTGCTGCGTCTCGACTCCTGCAGCCAGCATAGCGGACGGCGCAGTGCGGTAACTCTTAACGAATTATAAACGGTGCGCCGCGCAAGGTTTACACAGCAACTTCCGCGTTCCAACAGGGTTTCGGTAGAATTAGAGCGATCGTTGTCGCTTGGTTCGCCGATTCTGTGGATTCAGCAGGCCGCTACCCGCTGACTTTCCGCGTGCAACATGCGAAATGCCTAAGGAATTCCGCATTTTGATCTGCGCTGGACGGAGGTAGCCTGTGAACAGCAATTCTATTCGGACTATCTATAAGAGGCTTTCAGTTGCGATGATCGTGCTCGCCTTTACCGGGGGCACTTTTCTTTTGGGGCAAAATCAGGATGCCTATCCGCCGGCGCCAGAAGCAACACAGCCGCAGCCCTACGAGCCGCAGCCTCAACCCTACGATCAGCAGCAGGGCGCCGATCAAGCGCCTGAGCCGCAGTATCCTGCTCAGCAGAATCAGGCGTTCTCTCCCGATGAACTGCGGAATCTGGCCGCGCCCATTGCGCTCTACCCTGACGCGTTGCTCAGCCAGATTCTGGTTGCGAGTACATATCCGCAGGAAGTGATCGACGCCGACGGGTGGCTGCAAGAACACCGCTATCTGCGCGGGCGCGAGCTCATGATGGCGGCGCAACAGCAGAACTGGGACCCGAGCGTGCAGGCTCTGGTGGCCTTCCCTGACGTGCTCACGCGCATGAATGCCGACGTGCAGTGGATGACTGATCTGGGCAACGCGTTCGTGGCGCAACAGGCGGAGGTGATGAACGCCATTCAGGAGTTGCGGGCGGAGGCACGCGAGCGCGGCGGGTTGCGCAGCACTCCTCAGTTTCAAGTGGAAACCGAGACGCAGGGCCCTCGCGGCGTGATCGAGATCGTGCCGGCGAATCCGCAGGTGATTTACGTTCCTTCGTATGATCCGTATGTGGTTTGGGGTCCTCCAGTGTACGGTGCTTATCCCGCTGTACCTTACGCAACGGGCAGCGCGTGGGGAGCAGTGTTCACCGCTGTGGCCGACATCGCGGGGCTGCTGCCGGGATTCGCGGGCTGGTTTGGGCCACGAAGCTGGGGCTGGGCGCTGGGCTGGCTGGCGAATGCTCTGTTTGTGAACAACGGGTTCTTCCACAGCTTCGGCTTTCATTGGAGCGGCGCCGCAATGGGAAGCAGTGTTTGGGTGCATGACTGGCACCACCGGCTGGGAGTTCCATACGGGCGGGATTCGGTGGCGTATTGGAACCGGCGGCTTGGTCCCGACCGCGCAGGTCGGCACGGCTTCGCTGCGCGAAATGAAAATGGGCGGGCGTATGCGGGATATCGTCCCAATGCCAGAGAAGGTTTTGACCGCGGCGGCGAAAATGGCTGGCGTGCTTTCAACCGCAGTGGCGACTTCGGTCACTCCAGTTCAACGGCGCGTGGGCTCGCGCCAACTCGATCGTACGACTCCCAGTCACGGGCCAGCGGGTTTGCGCACTTTCCGGCTGCACGGAACGATGAACCCGCCCGGAATACAACAGCGAACCGGGCCTGGAGTGCGCCGGGGAACTTTTCTTCTCAGCGTTTGAACCATGAACGCGGCGCGTCGTACGCAAGATCGTTGAACGCGCCGCACGAGAAGGCACGGTCCTACGCGACACAATCACGTTCGGCGCGTTCTTCGTTCAGGGAATCCTCGTCCAGGGAATCTTCCTTTGGGCGCTCGTCCGGAAGGGAATCTTCGCGATCATTCCGGCAGGCCTCGAGTTCGCATAAATTTTCATCCCATGCGCCGAAGGCCGCCCACTACTCCGCGCCAAAAATGCCGAAAGCGCCAAAAATGAAGATGGCGAAATCTCATGGCGGAGGGCATTCTTCCGGCGGGCATGCGAGCAGGAGATCGCACCGGGGGTAGCGATCGCAAGAAAAGGCCCCATTTCTCGCGCACAGAACGCTCGAGAAATGGGGCACCCAACCCAAAGATTCGGATCACCTACCTGCCGACCTGCTGAATGCATTCCTCCAGCACGTCGAGCGCAATGTCGGTGTCTTGCTCCGTGACCACGAGCGGCGGACACATGCGGATGGTGCTCGGGCCGCAGCCGAGAAACAAAATGCCGTGCTCGAACGCTTTCTCGACGATCAGGTCGCGCTCAGTAGCCGCGTATTCCTTGGTGGCCTTGTCTTTCACGATGTCGACGCCGATCATCAGCCCGCGCCCGCGAACGTCGCCAACCAGCTTCAACTTCGCCGGCCAGTTCGACATCCGATCAAGCATGTGCGCGCCCACTTTGGCGGAGTTTTCGAGCAGGCGCTCTTTCTCGATTACATCGAGCGTGGCCATCGCGGCCGCAATGCAGACCGGATTGCCGCCAAAAGTGGAAGCGTGCGAACCGGGCACCCAGTCCATGATTTCAGAGCGAGTGAGAGTAATCCCGAGCGGCATTCCTGAGGCGATGCCTTTCGCGATGCAGATCATATCGGGTTCCACGCCCGTGTGCTCGATCGCCCACCACTTCCCGGTGCGGCCCATGCCGCTCTGCACTTCATCCGCTACGAGCAGAATGCCGTAGCGGTCGCAAATACGGCGCAGTTCCTGCATGAAGACGTTGGGCGCAACCACGTACCCGCCTTCGCCCTGCACCGGCTCGACAAAAATTGCCGCCACTTCCTCCGGAGGCAAAATGGTTTTGAATAATTTTTCTTCGATGAAGCGCGCACAGCCGAGCGCGAATGCATCTGCATTTTTATCCTGCGCACCGCCCACGCAGCCGCGATAAACATCGGGATAGCGTATATGCGTCACGCCCGGAACGAGCGGCGCAAACCGCCGACGCTGCTGCGGTTTCGAGGCGGTCAGCGAGAGCGCGCCCATGGTGCGCCCGTGAAACGCGCCATAAAACGCGATAATGTTCTGCCGCTTGGTGTGATAGCGCGCCAGCTTCAGCGCGCACTCAATCGCCTCAGCGCCTGAGTTGCCGTAATAAACCTTGTGCGGCCCGGGCATGGGGGCAATCTTCGACAGGCGTTCGGCGAGCTTCACCATGTGCTCGTAATAAAAATCCGTACCCGACATGTGGATGAGTTCGCCCGCCTGCTTCTGAATGGCGGCGACTACATCGGGATGGCAATGGCCGGTAGAAGTCACGGCAATGCCGGCAGAAAAATCGAGGAACTCGTTGCCATCCACATCGGTAACGACGATTCCTCTTCCGCTTTTGGCCACAAACGGATACGAGCGGGTGTAGGAGGGGGAAATATATTCCTGATCTCCGGTGAGCACACGCACGGCGTTCGGCCCGGGCAGGGCAGTCTTAATGTTCGGCCTTTTTAACGAGCTTCGGCCGTCGACGGGGGTTTTCGAGGCGGTAGCGGGCGGGGTCATGGTCTTGGTGGTCATGGGATCATCCTCCGTAAGCGGCCGTCAGTTGCCGGCCGCCGGTTGTCAGTGGCGGCGAATCCCGGCCGCGCGACTCTGGTTCAAGCGCACGCGGGTCCGAGACAGGTCGGGCAGAGGATGAAGTTAATCGCTACCGAACAGATTGGGACGCAGACGGGAAGGCAGGTTTGCCCGATAGCGCCGCGGGCACACCAGGCAGTGCAGCCAGCACTCGGGCAGGCGTGAAGAAAAAAGCGCGTTGGTAACTTTGCGCAGCATCGGACAAATTCGACATCACAATCGATTATAGCTTGAGAAGGCAACCGCCGGAACCCCGAAAGTGCAATGACCAACGGGTCGGGAGCCGCCAGCTTGACCTTGGCGGCGGGGTTGACTACAGTGAGAAACCGCGCCGTTGGCAGTGATCGTAGACGTTACTGAAACCTGCCGATACACTTATCAGCAGCCACATTGTTCCAAGGAATTTGCAATGATGAATACAAAAACTGTCCCGCGCGATACCGGCTTGCGCCAGAAGGCGCAGCTGATGTCGTCTTCTGAAATCGAGCGCACGCTGGTGCGCCTGGCGTATGAGATCGTCGAGAAAAACGGCGGCATCGAGGCACTCGGACTGGTGGGCATTCGCCGCCGCGGAGTCCCGCTCGCAGAACGACTGGGCAAGATCATCACGCGCATTGAGAACATGAAGGTCCCGGTCGGCACGCTCGACAT
>JASHQM010000234.1 GCA_030039165.1 Candidatus Sulfotelmatobacter sp.
AATCTGGGCCGCGCTCCGCTGAGCGAGTCGGCCATCGACCATATCCGCGAAACCGCCACGCGCTATTCCAATCTCGAGTTCGATCTTGCCGCGGGCGGGCGCGGCAAAAGAGACGTCCATGTCGACCGCCTTTTTCAACGCGTGCTGGGTCATGATTCCGCGGAAGTCCGAGTTTCCACCATCGTGGTCAACAACAACGCAGCGGCGGTATTGCTGGCTCTCAACACCCTGGCCGAAGACGGGGAAGTCATCGTCTCTCGTGGCGAGTTGGTCGAAATCGGCGGTTCATTCCGAATCCCGGACGTCATGGCCAAATCCGGCGCGACTCTTCGCGAAGTCGGTACCACAAACCGCACCCGCATCGCCGACTACGAACGCGCCATCAACGAACACACGCGGCTGTTGCTGCGCGTGCATCGCTCCAACTTCGAAATTACCGGTTTTACCCAGCAGGCCTCGACCGCAGAGTTAAAAGAGTTATCGCGCAAGCATAGCGTGCCACTGATGGAAGATCTGGGCAGCGGCGCTTTGTTCGACCTCCGCTCGGTGGGTATCAGCGGCGAACCTACCCTGCTCGACAGCTTGCGCGGCGGCGTCGATATCGTTACCTACTCCGGAGACAAGCTGCTTGGCGGTCCTCAAGCCGGATTGATCAGCGGCAACTCCGACCTGGTCGCTCGCATGCGCTCGAATTCCCTGTTTCGCGCGCTGCGCGTCGACAAGCTCACTTATGCCGCACTCGAAGCCACGTTGCTCGCCTATGTGCGCGGTGAATATAACGCAATTCCCGCTGCGCACATGATGCAGCTCTCGAAAGAGTCTATTGCCGAGCGCGCCCAAGCCATGGCTGCAAAACTCACGAATGCGAAGATGCGCATCGAAATCGTCGACGGCGATTCGCTGCTTGGCGGAGGCGCCGCACCCTCGGCGATTCTTCCCACTCGACTTTTGGCGCTTACCGTCACCGATTTGTCCGCCGACGATCTCGCCACGCGCCTGCGTGCTTCCGACCCTCCCATCATCGCCCGGGTCGAGGAAGGCCACGTACTGCTCGATTTGCGCACTGTCTTTCCTGCGCAGGATACCGTAATCGCTTGCGCTCTCGATCGCATCGTCTCCTGATTCGCACCATTACGGACGGGCGTCATCCCGAAGCCCCGCGCTTTTACCAGCGGGGCGAGGAATCTGGCGCGTAGTAAAACGCACCGGATGAGCTGCGTCCGTTTTGGGCCCCGACGTTTCCTGATGGTTTAGCATCGAAGCCACGTTGGCCCAACTCTTCACCATCGGACATTCCACCCGCACACTCGATGACCTCGTCGCGGCGCTTCATGCTCACTGCGTTCAGACCCTCGTCGACATTCGCGCCTTCCCTATGTCGCGGCGTCTGCCGCAGTTCAACCGGGAATCGCTGGAAAAGAATTTACTGGCAGCCGGAATTCGCTATGTCTGGATGAAGTCTCTCGGCGGATACCGCAAAAAAATCCGGGAAGACTCGCCTCACGTTGCCATCCGCAATGCCAGCTTCCGCAACTATGCCGACTACATGCTCACGCCCGAGTTCGTAAACGCCATGCAGCAACTGGTAGCACTCGCCGAAACCTCGCGCACCGCCTACATGTGTGCCGAGCGTGTCTACTTCCACTGCCATCGCATGCTGGTTTCCGACTGGCTGGTAGCCCACGGACACGAAGTCCTGCACATCGACGGCCCCGGCCCCGCTAAGACGCACTGCCTGACCGCCGAAGCCCGCATGATTGATGGTGAGATAATCTATCGCGGCGACCGCCTGCTGTAGTCCAAGCTGTAGTGGCGACAGAGAAAACGGTATGATCAAAAAGCAAAGGAGGCACAGGGGCTGTTAGATGCCATGGGCCGCCTTTTCGCAATTCCTAACCGGATTCCTTAATGATCGTCGGTACTGGCATTGACATCGCCGAAGTAGACCGCATTCGGCAGTCGATTGCCCGTTTTGGCGAGCGCTTTCTACGCAGAATCTATACGCCCGGCGAAATCCGCTATTGCGAATCCAAAGCCAACCGCGCCGAGCGCTATGCGGCGCGCTTCGCCGCGAAAGAAGCTGCCATGAAGGCCCTCGGAACTGGATGGAGTCACGGCGTGCGCTGGCGCGATTGCGAGGTCGTTCGACCATCTGGCAAACGTCCAACCATCGTCCTGCATGGAACAGCGAGCCGGATTGCGGCCGCTTTGGGGGTGAAGAACGCGGCCTTGTCGCTCACGCATACCGAGCAGCAGGCAATTGCGCAGGTAATTCTCGAGAGCTAAAAGAGCTTTCGTCTCCCTCTGCTAGACTGTCGCATTCATGTCCGCGACCTTGCCGCTAGCACCGTCGAAGGCTTCACCCCGTGAACTCTCCGAGGGCACGCTTCTCCTCGGCCTCGGCCTTTGCAGTTTTTCAGCCCTATTGCTGGAACTGTCTCTGACCCGTTTGTTCTCGGTGGTTTTGTTCTATCACTTTGCGTTTCTGGCGATATCGATTGCCCTGCTTGGGCTCGGTGCAGGAGGCATTTTCGCATACCTGCTGAAAAAACGGGTTGCGGATATGGACACTCGCGTCCTGGCGTTCTGGTTGTGCGTAGCCAATTCTGTCGTCGTCGTTGTCGTTCTTGAGATCGTCTTGCGTGTACCGGTCGCGCTTGAAGTCAGTTGGAGGAACATCCGCCATCTGACCGCTATCTATCTCTCGGCGGCATTGCCCTTCTTTCTTACGGGGTTTCTCTTCTCCCTCGTGTTTGCCCGCGAAACCTGGCGCGCCACACGCCTTTACGGAGCCGATTTGACCGGTGGCGCTTTGGCCTGCTTAGCCGTTGTTCCGTTACTCAACTGGATGGGCGGCCCGAATACTATTCTGGCCGCAGCCGCGGCGAGCGCGCTTGCGGCTGCGGTCTGGGCGGCATCGAGCGGCACACGCAGAGTGAGCGTTTGTGTTTTGCTGGCATGCATCGCCCTGGTTGCCGCGAACCGATCCAACCGCATTATCGACGTGGTCTACGCCAAGGGAATGCTTCGTGATCCAGCGTGGGTGGAATTCGCCCAATGGAATTCGCTCTCCCGCGTCGAAGTGGACCGCCAGGGCCCGGCGAGAGCGATTGTCATCGACGCCGACGCCTCCACGTACATCATGAACTGCGACCTAGCGCGCTGGCGCGGCTCAGAGTGGGAACGCAATCTGATGTCTGCCCCGCCGGCGCTGGCCAACGTTTTGCGGCCCCACGGCGACTTCGCGATCATTGGCCCCGGTGGCGGCGTGGATGTTTTGCGCGCCGTGGCCAATGGCAGTCCGAGCGTGACCGGCATCGAGATTAATCCCATCATCGCCAATACCATCATGCGCGGGCGCTATGCCGCCTATTCACTCCATCTTTATGATCGCCCCGAAGTGCACCTTCACGTTACCGATGGCCGAGCTTACTTGCGTTCAACGCGGCAGCAATTCGACGTCGTGCAGATGACGCTCGTCGACACCTGGGCTTCAACTGCGGCCGGCGCATTCGCCCTCAGCGAAAATAACCTCTACACGGTGGAAGCGTTCCGCGAGTATTTTCAGCACCTAAAACCCGACGGCATGATTGCCATCACGCGCTGGGAGTTCCGCCGGCCGCGCGAGGCTCTGCGGGTGGTCGCGGTCGCAATGCAGGCATTGCATACCATGGGCGTAGCGACGCCGCAACACAACTTCATGGTGGCATCCCAAGGATCGTTGAACGAGGATGGAATCCCAGTCGTCGTGCTTGCCAAGAAATCCCCCTTCACGGCAGAAGAAGAATCTGAGGTGGGGAGTCATTTTGGAAAGCATCGCGAACTGGATCCTATTTATCTGCCTTCTCAACGCTCTATAAGGATGGCGGGAGGAAACCCATTCGCGGATCTGATCGCCAGCAATGATCCTTACGGATTTGCTCAGCATTATGCCTACAACGTCTCTCCCGTGAGCGATAACGCACCTTTTTTCTTTTTTACGCTCAAGGCTGGGCAAATTCTGGGCCAGCAGGGCCTTCGCCGTGCCATTGACTGGAAAGTGAATCTGGGTGTGCTGGTGCTGCTTGTGGTACTGCTTATTTCGGTCGCGGCGGTGGTGAGCTTCCTGATTCTGCCGCTGGTGATTCATGGAGGGAGCAACTCGCCGCTCCCATTGTTCTACTTTGTGGCTGTTGGTCTGGGATACATCCTGGTGGAGATCGCTTTCATTCAGCGCTTCGTACTTTTTCTCGGACACCCAACCTACGCCCTGACGGTGGTGATTTTTCTGTTGATGCTCACGAGCGGGATGGGCAGTCTGCTCTCGCGCCGCTGGCTCGGCCGGCCCAAGATGGTGTGGATACCGCTCCTGCTTCTGATCTGCGGCCTGCTGGCGAACGTACTCTTTCTTCCGCACGCGCTGGGGGCATGGGTGCGGTTCGGATTTGCCTGGCGTCTCGTGATCAGCGGATTTTTGCTAGCGCCATTGGGCATCGTCATGGGGATGCCTTTCCCCACAGGCCTGAGAGCGCTAGCTACACGCGGAATGGCCGACGAAAGCAATTCCGTAGAGTGGGCGTGGGCCATGAATGCCGCTGCCAGCGTACTTGGTTCGGTGCTGGCCATGGTGATTGCAATCCAGTTTGGCTTAACCCTGACCCTCGCCTGTGGAATGGCCGCCTATCTTCTGGCTCTGGGTACATTGCCGCTGCTGCATCGTTCGTGCAGGGCTTAAGCGCGGGGGAACACTTGGTAATACGGGAGATACCTTCGTCCTTTTTGTTATGATTTTGCGTGGGACGGGGCATGCTCTTTTTCCGCATAGTCCCCACAGTCCGCCATTGAGGAACATCTTTGCCGAGCCAGAAGCAACTCAAGTGGTCGCAACTCCGCGTCGGCATCACGGTTATTTTCGCCACCATCGTGCTCGTGTTGCTTCTGTTCCTCATGTCCAACACAGGCGGCCTGTTCACGCGGCGCATCACGCTCTATTCGTATTTCGATAACGCGGAAGGCCTCCGCGACGGCGCGCCGGTTCGGCTAAGCGGCGTCGATATCGGCAACGTCGCCAACATCGTCATTACAAATGACAAGGATAAGCGTCTCACCCCGGTAGAAGTGACGCTGAAGGTGACCACGAAATACAGCTTTAACATTCGCCGCGACTCGGTGACCTCTCTAGATACTGCCGGCGTGCTGGGCGAAACCTATATCGATATAGACAGTTCACAAGCCATTGGGCCAGTGGCGGAGAGTGGCGACACGCTACTTACTCATGTTCATCCCGACTTTAACGAGGTGGTCCGCTCCAGCCAGAGCACGCTGCAAAACATGGATGCCCTGCTTAAGCGCGCCGACCGCATTTTGGCTTTTGCCGAAAGCGGTAAGGGATCACTGGGAAAATTGATTTACGACCCTACCCTGTATGACCGTCTTTCCAAAACCGTGGCAGAGTTTGAGCAGGTTGTCGACGAGGTCGCTAAGGGACAAGGCAGCCTGGGCCAGTTAATCAACAGCAACGACGCATACAACAAATTCCTGGCCACTCTCGACAAAATGAACGGGGTCATCGACGACTTGCAGCAGGGGAAGGGGACAGCGGGAAAATTCCTCAAGGATCCCACGCTGTATAACAATGCGAACGATACAGTCGCTAATCTGAAACAGGTCAGCGCCGACCTGAATGCCGGCAAAGGTCCCGCCGGCAGGCTGCTGAAAGACGAACAACTGGCCGACAAGATCAATACTACTATGACCAAGCTCGCTGACTTGACGAGCGCGCTCGAAGCCGGACAGGGCTCGGCAGGCAAGTTCCTGAAGGATGAGGCGTTCTACAACAATGCCAACAAGTTGATGACTGATACTCAGGATCTGATCAACGCATTTCGCCAGAATCCCAAGAAATATCTCAGCATCAAAGTTCATATATTCTGAATCTGCAATCTCGTGATCGGGTAATTGAGGAATTGAAACCTCGCAACGAAGGGCGTCCAGGATTCATCCAACGGCTCGATCATCTCCCCAAAAACTCCCGCTTATTTCCGCTCGGGGCTTTGGCTCTGCTTCTCGCCGGCTGCGCGTCAATCGGTCCTCCGTTGCCGCCATCGCTGGAACTGCCGCGTCCGCCCTCTGATCTCCACGCCGTGCGCAAGGGAGATAGAGTCACGCTAAGCTGGACGACCCCATCGCACACGATGCAGCGGCAGACATTGCGCAATCTGGGAGTCACCAACATTTGTCGTAGCGTCGAACCCTCGCCTCGTCCGACCAAGGAATGTGGATCAGTCGTGGGAACTGTCGAGCCGCCTCCGAACTACACCGTTTCGAAGAAACCGCCATCACCGAAAAGCACCACTACTTTTGTCGATACACTGCCGCCTTCTATCGAGCAGCCGGATCCTGCGGCCTTTGCCGCCTACGCGGTTGAAGTCCTGAATGACGACAAGCGGGGTGCAGGGCTTTCCAATCAGGCCCGCGTTCCACTGCTCCCCACTGTGCCGCCATTTCCTTATTTCGCCGCGGAAGTTGTACGCCAGGGCGTGAGAATCTCCTGGCAATGCCCGGCGACGCCGATGGGCACACCGGGCATGAAATACCTCTTTCGAATCTATCGGCGAGCGGACGACAACGCCGCCACAAACAAACTGGCCGACCTGAATGCGACCGAGTGCGTTGCCGGCCAGGAACTGTTGCAAGGCCAGCCCTCAAGCATTACCGCACTTGCCAAGCCCGTCAACTCGTTTCTCGATGAAACGATTCAATGGGAGACTACTTATTCTTATCGTGGCACGGTGGTAACAGTAGGCGCCGTCACGGGAAAGCCTCCGCTTGAAATAGAGGGCAACGATACATCCGAAGTAAAGGTCTTTGCTCATAACGTTTTTCCGCCACCTGTTCCCGCCGGTTTGGAAGCAGTATTCTCCGGGCCCGGGCAGCCGCTTTTCGTTGATCTGATCTGGGAACCGGTTCTGGACGCCGATCTGGCTGGCTACAACGTCTATCGTCGGGAAGAAGGCACTGCGCTGGTTGAGTTAAATGCGCAACCTGTGAAAACGCCTGCATTTCGTGACACACAGATTATTTCTGGGAGAACTTACTTCTATTGCGTCTCTGCTGTAAATAAGCAAGGTAATGAGAGCGTGCCTTCAGGCGAAGCGAGTGAGCGCGTTCCCTGAAGATTCTGCTCAATTCCTGACGAATATTCGAAGAACCGCTGGCCGGATTCCCACACTCGTGATTAGATAGGTAGCCATGAAATATTGCCGCTTTCAACTGAACGGAGAAGCGCAGTACGGATGGGTCGAACCGGTCGCGGGACGCGAGTCCATTGTTCGAATACTTTTGACTCCTCCGGAGGAATCTGATGGCGATATCGAAGGCTTGCGCACGCGCCGAATTGAGCCTATCGCTCTCGAGACCGCTCAGCTTCTAGTTCCGGTGCGTCCCTCAAAAATTGTCTGCGTAGGCAGGAATTACCGCGAGCATGTGAAGGAACTCGGTCACGAGGTTCCTCCCGAGCCGACCTTGTTTCTGAAGCCCAGCTCCGCTCTACTGGGGCCGGGAGGCACGGTGCGCCGACCGAGAATTTCGCAGCGGGTCGACTATGAAGGTGAACTCTGCGTGGTGGTCGGCAAGACTTGCTATCACCTGGCCGACGATGAAGATGTGCACCCCTATATCCTCGGTTATACCTGCCTGAACGACGTTACGACGCGCGACTTGCAGACAAAAGACGGCCAGTGGACGCGAGCAAAGAGCTTTGACACATTTTGCCCGGTAGGGCCGGTGGTGGCGGATGGGATCGATCCGTGGGCCGGCGTGGGAGTGGAAACCCGTGTCAATGGTGCGGTGCGCCAGTCGGGAAACACGCGTGACTTCATCTTTCCGCTTGATGTCGTGATTCGTCACATTGCGCGAGTTATGACATTGTTCCCAGGAGATTTGGTCGCGACCGGCACGCCGGAGGGCGTTGGGCCGGTAGTTGGGGGCGACGTAATGGAAGTTACTGTGGAAGGAGTGGGAACACTGCGAAACCCGGTGGCCGATGAGTAGACTCGACGTTCTGCTCTGCGTTCTCTTGGTTCTAACGCTTTGCTGAATCTAACTTACTGCAAACGAAACCGTTCCCGCATGATCCGCTGCAATCTGGGTTTGTACAGCAAATCGTAAGCCAGCTCTTTATCGGGGAACATGGCCAGCGCGGCACGCTTCGCGCCTGCGGCCAATTCTGAGGCTTCTTCGATCGTCATCCCGGGGTCCTGGCTGATCACCGAGCTGACCATGCTCATCATGACTTGAAGCCGCCGGATTCTTCGCGCTTCTTCATCTTCTTCAGGGATACTCGCTCCGGCTGCCCGTCGATTCTTCTCCCGATCCTCCGGCTGCTCAGTGGTCATTCGTCCACCCTTTCCTAGTCCCGCGAACATTTGGATGTCGCGGCCCACGGCCCGGTTGCGGCCTGCTTTCAGGATTCTCCTCCAATATGTAGGGAAAGCAACTGCCCAAAAGTGCTGGTTCGGAGCGTGCCAAGGGCGCCAGAGCTCAAAAAAGCGGGTTGTAATTTTATTGCTGTTTGGCTTTTCCTGATGGCGGCAATAAACCGAACACTCCCACTCCCGTGGTCGTCCCAACATAAACCTTGCCGTTGATGATCAGCGGAGTGATGAATTTATTTCCCGCGCCGAACTGATCCCGGCCGCCTGAGGCCTGGTTGGTGTTGTAGAGCTCCACGAGGGTCTTCGCATTGTAGGCATGCAGGACGGCGGGATTCGTATTCTCCGTGGCCCACAGGATTGCGTTCTTGTCTCCGGCGGAAGAGATGCTCGGCGTTGCACCCGGATATGCGAAGCTGGTTGTGGTTTGCGCTACCGGACTCGTCTCCAATTTGGCATCTTTGAACTGAAACGCCATAATCGGCTCCCCGACCGATCCATAATAAAGGTTGCCGTTGAAGTAGGCAGGCATCGCCCACATGCCTCCAGGCAGAGCCCCGGCGAGTTCCTGATAAATGTTGTTGGCGCTGGCACTGAATTCGCCCATGGAGTTTCGATTCACAAGATAGAGGTTGCCATCCTTGCCGGCGCCGGCAGCAAGTTGCCAGGTGTTACCAGAAGAATCCTTCATGTTGGGCAGCAGGAGCGCGCCGCCCGAACCCAGGTCGATGTCGTCGCTACTTTCCTGCGGCCCGTTATCCATCTCGAAATAATCAGCCACGGCGAGCCCGTTTTTGGTGGTGAGGCGGATGAAAGCGTTGCCGAAATCGCCGCTGTCAGGGAATCCGTTGGAATTCAGCGTGGTGTCGAAGATACCGTTTGCATCGAGGAAGAAAATGTTGCCGTGATCGTCAGATGTAAGTCCGGCCCCCGAACCCCAAATCGCTCCCTCATTCCCGTTTGGCGTCACATTGATGATCGTCTTCTGGACGAGCTTCGTGGCGTTATATCCCATGATCCAGCCAGTGTAAGGGCGGATATCGCAGTGTGAAGCCCAGGTCAGATAGACCATCCCGTCCAAAAGCAACAAGCCAGAGCGTTCCTTATATTGTGCGGGGTCGAAAATGACGTATCCGTCGGAGCTATTGTCACCCGTGCCGGGATATTGCCCGGTTATGGTTTTCGGCCCGCCATAAAGTTCGTTGCCAGTTACCACATCGAGGGCATGCAGGCGCTGATAGTAGTTGCCCGAGGAGTCCTTTGACATCGCGACGACGTAAATGACACCATTCGACCCTTTGGGTCGGCTGATGACGGGCGTGGAGGTGATGCCGATTTCCGGCGTCACCTGGCTGCAGCTACGATCATCTGAAGTTGTTTCCCCGCTTTCTAGCGTCGAAATCTGCCACAGTTGCGTCCCGCTGTCGGCATCAAAGGCGTACACGGAATCGTGCTCAGTGGCCACAATGAGTACGTTGTGTGTTGCCCCTTGAATCGTCACCGCAGAGAGATATAACGGCTCAGCATCGACCAGGCCGTCGACTGTAAGTGTGTACAACTTGCCGAAGCTTGTCGAATTTACATTGCTGAGAGTCAGAATCGTTTCGGAGGAGTTCAATCCTGTGCGGGAGTTATTGTTGTGGTAGGTAAGAACATTTTGAGAGAGCGCCAAACTAGCGGCAAGAAGAAGGAAGCATGATGTGGACAGAGCGAGGCGAAAGCGCGAAGCGCTGAAATACGGCATGACCTTGACCTCCGAAGTTTCTTAGTACGCGGGCGGTTTGACCTGGAGCGTAGACTTGTGGCGGCGAATAGAAGACGTCGTAGCGGAGCGAGTTAAGATTCTGCTGCAGCCCAGATAGTTCAACTCACGTTCACTCGGAATTATGTCAGAGACCTGAGAGGTGGGCAACAACATTGTTGGGTGCGGAATTCCGTGCAGTGGAAATAGCCGAGCTGCTCGTTTTTCTTGGTCTGTTCCTGGTAGCGGCGGAATTGGCGTGCTCCTAATCGGACGCATGCTTCCCTTCTGGGCCGGCTGCCCTGCGATTTTCTCGATCGCGGCCAGCGACCGCATATTTTTCGCTGGCAAGTTCGATATTGGTCAGCGTAGCGCTCTCTGTCTTGTTGTATTTGCTGATCCGCAGGCAAAATGGCAGTTTCCCGCTGTGCAATTACACAGCGGCAGGAATGTCTCTCAGCGACCAATTCGGCTTTCGCCCGCCGCAGTCAGGGAATCCGTGCGAATTCAGCGTCC
>JASHQM010000029.1 GCA_030039165.1 Candidatus Sulfotelmatobacter sp.
CAAAGCTGCTCAAAAAGAAAGCGTCTAAAATTCTCTGGCCCGACCTTCCGGCAACGTTCGAGGGGATCATCTGAAACCGCTGGCCGTCATGACGGGAGCCTTCTTGCTGCCGCGATTGTTGAATCCCAAGAATAAAAACCCGCCATCTCTGGCGGGTCATTCCTTGGCTTTGGTTAGGCAGGTATATTATTGCCCTATTTTTCTCTTGACAAATTCTCAAGACGGCCCCATTATGCCGAGCGTCGAGGTAACGCCAGACTTTTGGTGCGGCGGCTCGGGAAGCTTTAATCCGCACGGCCTGGTGCATCTTTCCCTAGCTCGGCCTTAACTTCCCGTCCAAGCGTACAGCCTTGCCCCGCAAGCAGCTAGCTGTGCGGAAATCCGTTGTTTTGCTGCGGTCTCTCCGGCGCCGCGCAGCCAGAGGGACGGGCACCCGCGCACTAGATTCCAAACTTTCAACTGAGGATAGCCGGTGGGGATGACTCATCATCCGAATCGCCGGCGAAAAGAATGAACCAGCTGGACCGAAGTTAGTGCGATGGCCCGCGCGGTATCCAAGAAGCGAAAAAAGAGGACAGGAGGCTAGAGATTATGCGACGACGAACTATCGCGAAGGTGGTTATGAAATTCAATACCAGTATCCTTGCTTTACCATGTCTTGCGGCGCTCACGGTGTGCGCCGCACCCAGCCACGCTCAGGATCTAGCAAAGCAGCTTCCCACCAAGAGCCATGTGTCAGCGGCTGCGGGTGCTGATATGTCAGCCGCCAACGAACTGGCCACAAAACTAAGACAGGGTGGGGCTGTCCCGCTCGCGACTGAAACCTGCTCCTACCAATTCACGTCCGGCTCGGGCAACACTTACCTCCAGTTTTGCTCGACCGTAAATGGCAACATCGTTCAGTTCACAAACCCTGCAGGCGTCGAGCAGCTTACGCCCCAGGGCGCAGCGCCATTGGAAGGCTATGGCATCTGTGACGCCACGGAGGGTGTCGAGTATTACGACTATGCCTACATCGACAGTGGGAACTGGAATGCGACCACGCTGGTTTCGCACAGCTCAACATCCGTCAAATTCGAGCGCACCACCAGCGACGGACTCTGGACGCTGACCCAGACAATCACCCAGGAATCAGGCAATCGTCCGGCTGCCCAGATCGCTATGGCGATCAAGAACAATTCCGGCATCACCAAGACCGCGGAGTTAGTTCGTTACGCCAATGCCATTCCGGATAACTCCGGCAGCACTGGCGTCTACGTTGAGAACTACGACGGCACCCTTAACAGCGCGTTCGGCTGGCTAGGAGAGAACGGAACCGCTAACGGCGGTCCCTACGGCTTGATGCTCGAGGCGTACGGAAATCCCACTCCGACCAGTGTGTCATATGCCCGCGAGGGGTTTGCCATCGACACTTTTGACGGTCCAGATCCCTGCAATTCGGGAGCGAACTGGGTTGGTCTCATTACCAATAACGATGGCTCGCTGGTTTATTGGTACGCGCTTACGCTAGCGAAAGATAAGACTGCGACCGTGACCGAGAGGTATACGGCGTACTAAACGGCAGGTAGTGGCCGAATTTGAGTCGTAGACGTTTTCCGCAGAACTCGGGATTTCGTGCAAGGACAAATTCGGCCACTACCCAAGGGCACTCCCAGTCCCGCCCCGGCGCGCCGAAGTCGTTGGTTGTTGCGGCTTCTTCGCGGCTGGTGTTTAATGGGCCCGGAAGGACACGGTTCTTCGAAGGGGACAATAAACCTGAAATTTCAAGCCGGACGCGGGACGCCTCACGAACCCGCCGTCCCGCTTTTCTCGGTTAGACTGAGCGCTTCGCACCGAGCCGCTCCTCGCGTTCTCGCCACAAATCTCGTCGTAGGCCAAATATGCTCATTGGACCAACCTCGTGAGATTTCGGCATGAGTCTACCATCACCACGAAGTGACCAAAGCTCGCACTGATCGCAGGGTAATAAAATGTTCGCCGTCTATGGACCTCAGACACTCCACAGAACAGGAACCGCAAAGCGCCTCCGACGTCTATGCCAAATGCGCTGACCCCGCTGCGGGAAGGTGACCCAGATCAGCGCGGGTACCCACGGTAGGTGGGAAATGAAACTTTTTCGCATCCTGCGAGTGGTGAAAGCATCGAACGCAGTGAGCAGCTAGTCTACATTTACCTCTGATCCATTTGATCGTTCTGTTTTTCTCTCCTATACCACTACCCACAGGCTGCCAGAAATTCGGCATAGTGCGGGTGCGTCGAAGTTGCATCACGGGCTTTGTGCGGCTGCGTCCTTGTGCCGTGAAAACGAGAAGAAACATGCGATTGACAAAAAAGCAAGAGGTTCGAGCAACTAATGAGTTGCTCACGTTGTTGGCCAAGGACAGACAGAATGGAGGCTCCGGGCTGCGCACATCGCACATGCGGGGCACGGCCGCCTTTCACGGATCATACACACTCAGCCTGACTCAGATCGCGCGTTTGCTGCGCAAAACTGGAAAGGCCACGCCCGAACTCCTGCTGGACGATCTGCTGGGACGAGTTGGGGTCAATCATTTACCCGAAGCGTAGCACAACGGAACCAATTGAACACTTTTGAACACAACCCGCGGTTCGGCGATTTGCTAAGTGGTTGAAAATTTGGAGCGGGAGACCGGGATCGAACCGGCGACATCCAGCTTGGGAAGCTGG
>JASHQM010000235.1 GCA_030039165.1 Candidatus Sulfotelmatobacter sp.
ATCGCCGACGCGCTGGCCGATTGGGATGCCGCCGATCAGCGTGGCCTCGACCGCAAGATGATCGAACTCGATGGCACCGAGAACAAAGGGCGCCTGGGAGCGAATGCGATTCTTTCCGTCTCGATGGCTGCAGCCCGCGCCGCGGCAGAGGAGTTTGGCCTGCCGCTCTATCGTTATCTCGGCGGGGCGGGTGCGGACCTGTTGCCCGTTCCAATGATGAACATTCTCAATGGCGGCGCGCACGCCGATAACAACGTCGACTTCCAGGAATTCATGGTCATGCCCGTAGGCGCGCCTTCTTTTTCCGAAGCTCTGCGCTGGGGCGTCGAGGTTTTTCATACCTTGAAAGGTGTGCTCAAAAAGCGCGGCTATAACACCGCCGTCGGGGACGAAGGAGGCTTCGCGCCTTCGGTAAAGTCGAATGTTGAGGCCATCGAGGTCGTTCTGGAGGCAATTCAGCAGGCCGGATACAAGCCCGGGGAAGACATTGCCATCGCACTCGATCCCGCAGCCAGTGAGTTTTATCAGAACGGCAAATATGTATTCAAAAAGTCGGACAAATCGGCCAAGAGTTCCGACGAGATGGTGAAATTTTGGGCAAAGTGGGTGAACGATTATCCCATTGTTTCGCTGGAGGATGGATTATCGGAAGAGGATTGGAATGGATGGGCGAATCTGACTAAAGAATTGGGCGGAAAGATTCAGCTTGTCGGCGACGATATTTTTGTGACTAACATTCGCATCTTCGGCGAAGGCATCGCCAAAGTGATCGCCAACTCGATTCTGATTAAGCTCAATCAGATCGGCACGGTCAGCGAAACGCTGGACGCCATCGACCTCGCGAGGAGGAACGGATACACGTCGGTGATTTCGCACCGTTCCGGCGAGACGGAAGACACATTCATTGCCGATTTGGCCGTCGCTACTGGCGCAGGGCAGATCAAGACCGGCTCCGCCTCGCGCACCGATCGAATCGCCAAGTACAACCAGTTGTTGCGGATCGAAGGTGAGTTGGGTGATTCGGCCAGGTTTTTGGGATTGAAGGCGCTGAATTACAAGGGATAAATTCTCGGCACTTCGTAAAGGCCGAGGTAATCTCGATCAGACTTCCAATCACCCGCGAATCAGTGCAAATGCGTGGCCAATGTTCCTCAGAACCCCATCCGGTCATCCGCGCTTGGCCCATAAGTTGACGGCAAGGGCTTGTCATTCATGCGCAAATAAACTCCCAGCTGCGCGCGATGATGCACCAGGTGATTCAGAAACATCTGCCGGTAGGCCAGGAACCGTTTGCCGCTGAAGATCGGTTTGCCCTGAAAGCTCAACTTCCAACTGTCATTCCATGAACCGTCGGGCAGAGCCGCAAGCGCTGAACGGGTCTTCACCGCGCCTTCATCGAAAAACTTCAACAGCCCAGCCGACTCGAAGGGCGGCCGCGGACGCGCGCTGCCGCCGCTGCCAAAATCCAGTTCGGGGGTGGTCAGAATAGTCAGGCCAAAGCCGGGGAGCTCAGCCACATGTGGCGCCAGCTTTTCCAGGGTCATCGACTTCGGGTGCGGCGCAAAATCCTTCTTGTCGAACGGCACGCGTTCCAGCATAGTACGGGTGATCTTCATCTCGGCGTCGAATTCGGGAAGTAAGAGTTCGCTGATTGGCATGATGCCTCCGGAAAGGCAGTATAAATGCCCGGCCGCATTTCGATACCCGGTGACATTTTGCCGGCTGCAACGTCTTGTTCTCGTCCGCAATAAGCGCATGGGGGATAACATGATCAACACGACATCACTCAGCAAGACCGGCCTCATTTCATTTGCCGCGCTGCTGTTTCTGGCGGCGGCAGTTCTTGATCCTCCGGCATCGCAGACTTCCGGACCGGAATACACCAGCGACGCCCAGCTCAAGTTTCCCGAGGGATATCGCAAGTGGGTCTACCTGACCACCGGCTTCGACATGAGTTACAACCCCTCCATGAATATGGGACACCACATGTTCGATAACGTCTTCGTGAATCCTGAAGCCTACGAGGGTTTTCTGCAGAGTGGCACGTGGCCCGACAAAACCATGTTGGTGCTGGAGGGCCGCAGGGGTGAAGACAAGGAGTCGATCAACAAGCAGGGCAGCTATCAGGGAACCGAGGTGATGGGAGTGGAAGTGCACGTGAAAGACGAAGCGCGCTTCCCAGGTAAATGGGCATTTTTTATTTTTGACGACGCGAAGACCGCGAAAATGGTTCCGACCGACATGTCGTGCTATAGCTGCCACGCCGAGCATGCCGCCGTAGACACAACGTTTGTGCAGTTCTATCCGACGCTGCTGCCCATCGCGAAAAGTAAAGGAACGCTCAGCCCGGCGTATGTGAAAGAAAGTGCGGCGCAAAAGTAGGAGTGGATGCAGCCCGGACTTGTGTTGAAAGCGCCATTGCTTAACGGGCGGCGACTTTCACAGCGTGTGAAGCGGCAGCGTAACGGGCAATACCCTTGTAAAGTGCTTCCGCGATCTGTTCACGGTAGCCGTCGTTCTGCAATTTCCTCTCGTCGGTGGGGCTGCTGACGAACGAAACCTCAGCCAAAATTCCCGGCATCGCGGTCTCCGTAAGAACTATGTACGACGCTTCTTTCACTCCGCGGTCCCGAAGGCCGGGATTCTGAAGCGACAACGCGCTGTACAAAGACCGTTGCACGCTGGCCGCAAGCCTTCGTGATTGCTCGATTTTATCGTGCAGGTCCGCGGCTGTCAGGGTTGCTGCCGCGAACTCTTTGCTGCCTATGCCCGACCGGATTTCGAGTTCTTTCGCGTTCGGTGCGCTGAACAGGTTGGTGTAATACGTTTCCACGCCGCGCGCAGAAGGCAGGTCGCTGTAGTTCGCGTGCACCGAGACAAACAAATCCGCCTGCGCCTGGTTGGCAATGCTGGCGCGTTCGTCAAGAGGAATATATGTGTCGTCGCTGCGCGTGAAAATCACCTCTGCCCCTAAGCGGCTTTCCAGCAACTTACCCAAACGCTGCGCAATTTCGAGAACGAGGTCTTTTTCCAGCAAGCCTCCGCGCCCCACGGTCCCCAGATCCCATCCGCCATGTCCGGCATCGACGACAATGCGCATTTTAGGCACGCGCGCCCGCAGTTGCAGGTCTTCTTTGCTGGGCGGAGGGACCACAATCGCCATCTTCTCGGGCTCGGGAGATCCAGAAAATAAATTAATCTGCGCCTTGGGAGCCGCTCCCACTTTACTTACCTCCACAACCAACCGGTAAGGATTCGGTTCCAGGCTTACGGAAAAATTCGAGTTGCCTTTTGTCTCCAGTACTACGCGCGTCAAGCCTTGTGAGGGCTGTGCCACACGCACGCGCGAAATCAACGCGTCTCCGATATCGATGGTCTTATTCTCCAGCTCCGGTGCGAGCGACGTATCGTGCAGATCGAAATAGATGCGGTCCGGCTTGGAGAGCCTGTGCGCCTCATATTGCACCTGATCCTGGAGATCGAGCACTACGGTACTCGAATCCGCCGACGACCAGTGGCGAATGCCAGTGACTCGTGGCAGCTTCGCTAGGTCCTGCGCCGCGGCATTCTCCATACCGGATGCCGAATGATCATCAACCCCCGCACCGGCGGTCTGCGCCGGCAGGCTGCCGGAACTCGGCGCGTTCGCGGCGGGAGTCTTGGCGGAAGGAGAAGACGGACCCATCGGCGATTTACCCATCGCCGGCCTCGTGGTCGCATGCT
The DNA here is from genome assembly GCA_030039165.1 of Candidatus Sulfotelmatobacter sp. Taxonomy (GTDB): domain Bacteria; phylum Acidobacteriota; class Terriglobia; order Terriglobales; family Acidobacteriaceae; genus Sulfotelmatobacter. The sequence continues at coordinate 3,724 of JASHQM010000235.1, forward strand.
CAGGCGCTACTATCAAATGGTCGATCTGCGCATTTTTGAGCTTCCACCATATGCCGGCGGCCAATATGGCGGTCGTAACCACCAGAACCAGCACCAGAATCATTCCAGGGTGTTGAGCAAATGAAGTCTTGGTCTGCGGAATCTCTTCCGCCGCAGAAGATTCAGTGGCCGGCTGCTCCTCACTTCGCAATTCGGGTGCGGCAGCAGCAGGTTCTGCGGCCACGGCTGGCTGCTGTATAACTTTGTTGGTGACTTCGCCCTGCGTCTCGGACGAGAGGCCGGAAGCAGCAGCGACAGTAGATGGCGTCTCCCTCGACAGACTGGGCGTTGCCGCGGGAATGGCGGGCGCAGCTAATGCTGTTTCGGCTACCTCGGCAGACTGGGCGAACCGGTCTTCGTCTTCCGGCTTCAACGCTCCCACAATTAGCTCGGCGAGCAGATCGAGGCTGTGTAAGTCGCTGTCGTTAAAGCCAAAGGGCTCGGCCGAGAACGCCTCGAGCAATCCGATCACTCGTTGGCGTCCGCATAGCGGCACAGCGACAATCGACCGTGCCCCGAGTTGACGGCAGGCGTAAAGGTTCACGCGGTCGTCGGTTTCCGTGTCATCGCAGCGGATAATCTGTGCCGTGCGGAAGCAGGCACCGGAAAAAGCGGAATCACGCTGAATGCGCGCGCCCACATCTGGCTTGATTCTGCCCGCGGAGGCGCGGAGGACAATTTCGTTATTCTCCGCCAGAGCGATGCCAATTCCGTCGGCCCCGGTGACGGCCACCGCCCGTTCTGCTACCATCTGCAAAACTTCGTCTAGAACGAATTGCTCGCCCGCTTCGAACTCGCCCGTGCGAGGGATCGTCTCAAAACCTGCATTGCGGGTGGCCAGCGCGCGCCTGTTCCGGACCTGTTGATGCAGCGCGGAAAATGCCAGAAGGGCCTGCAAAGCATCGAGACCGCAAGGACGCGACCCCGGAATGCCGTCAGTCGCCGGTCCGCTCAGGTGACGTTCGGGTGACGCAAGCCCGCCCTCAACCGGCCAGGACGAGGCTTGATAAGCAGCCAGCCTCGAAGTGACACCCGCTTTGGCAGGAATAGATCCCATTTACAGCAGTGGCGCGCTTCCTTCCCTGGGGCGAGTTTGGCTATCCAACCCAGGCCCTGTCAATTACCCACATTGAGTAGCCGTGCCCGGTACAACCGGCGCGATTGGGCGCAATTGCGCACCAATCTTCAGGCATAAAATTAACTTAATGCCCTTTTGTCATAGTTGCAATTAGTCGGACATGCTCTTTCGGGCATGGTCTTTAGTACCAAAAAGACGGCTTCTGGTTGCTGCCGAAGCGGCCCCCGGTATTCGCCATTTTTTCGCCTTATATGCCGCGTTGACTCAATCAGAACTCTCACCGGAGCGGAGTTATCGGAGGAGAGAATGCCGGCCTTCGCGGCCCTCAAAGGCATGGAGCGATGTTATGACGCAAAGGAGCTATAAACTGTCCCGGCCATCTTAGTTTACGCTGTTGTCTTGGTCTGTGGCGGGTCAAAGCCACCGCCGCAGCGGCTCTGCCAGTTCTGCCGGAGCCGTTCCCGGTCTTCGGGGCGCATTCGTTCCCAGCGCTCGCGCATCCGATGCCGGAAATTCGGCCGGCCAAAGCCGCGCGCGCCGAAGCGTCCGAACAGAATCCGGCATAGCGCCAGCAACGCGACAGCCTGCCAAAACGTAATCAGTCGCCAACCGAACAGCGCTGGCAGCAGCCAGTTCCACAGGAGCTTTACAACTTCTCCGCCGATCAGGACAAATGCCACCATTGCCAAAATAGCCAGCGGAGCAATCCAGAATATTCTCCTTCTCATAATCGTGTTCCTCGCTTCTTCTTCACGAAATCGTTAAATTCGCCGTACACGCTCTGTAAACGTTCGCGCAGGTGAAGCACCGCATATCGTTTCCGGGAAAGCAACGTGTTTACGCTCACGCCGCTCTCCTCCGACAACTCCCTGAAGCTGCGCCCATCCAGTTCGTGCGCAATGAACACTTCCCTCTGCTCTTCGGGCAATTCGTCAAGCGCATCCTCCAGTTCATCCAGCAACGTGTTTCGCACATATTCCGCTTCCGGCCCGGCGTCCGGAGAAGGCAGCATATCTTCGATCCTCAACAACTCGCCATCTTCATCTTCGACCAGCATCTCGCTGAACAGCTCCGGCCTTTTCTTCCGAAACCAATCGGTGATGCGGTTGCGCGCCACGCGAAACAGCCAGCCGCTTATGTGCTCAATCGGCATGAGCAGCCGGTTAGCTTCCACCAGTTCGTAGAAGACCTCTTGCAGCAGATCCTCCACCTCGGCTTCGTCCGGAACACGGCTGCGGATGAAATTGCGCAGCCGTGCCCGTTGTTCCGCAACAATTCCGGAGATTTGCTGGTCTTGCTCAACCTCACTCATGGATGCGACGCTCACGGCTGCTTCATCCACTCCTGAAGACGGATGACGACCGAGGATATTGTAGGAAGGTAGGTGCAACAGTGAGCGAGTTGGGTCGCCGTGATTTCAAGGTACGGCGGTTTACAGGCGTATCTGGGCGCATTTAACCGGCTCGACCGATGCTCTGAAACACTTTTTTCCCCGTGTGGCAAGCGCGCCTGACGCGCTCTACTGCGCCTTCATTTTCTGAATCATCTTCACCGCGCCATAGTTTTTCGGGTTCAGCTCAAGCGATTTCTCGTAATTAGCGATAGCGAGGGGCTTGTCGCCTTCGTCCATGTATCCCTCGCCGAGGCTGTCGTAAACATTGGCTGATTTTGGATAGGACTCTACATTGAGCTGAAAAACGCGGATAGCTTCCTTAAACTTCTTCCTGTTAAGCAGCTGATATCCCAAATTGTTGAGCTCGGTTTCGTCGAAGTTGTAATTGGAAGGAGGGGCGGCTTTCAATTGGTAATACTGCTTTACGGCCGCGTCAATGCCGCTGGAATCGATTGTTTTCGACAGGGTCTCGGAGATCGATGTGCGAGGATCAAATCCGGCTTTGACTTGAGGCACCCAGATCGCCATAGTGACCGCAAAAAGGCCAGCTGCCATGACGAGTGTGAGCACAAAAAGCGTTCCCGCTATAGCCATCCGCCGCAGCGCGCCGGGGCGTGCCTGCGTGCGCAAATATAGTTCAAGAATGAGCAGTGGCAGGAGATAATCGGCAAACGACAGAAATGTAAGGTAAGGCCCGGTAAACGTGGTCGGATCAAAACCGATGGGCCCTTTGAAAATGAACAAGGTGAGAAAAAGCATGATCCGAATAAACCACGACCCACTCAACACAATGAACATGCGTAAGGCCCAGCGGCGGTGGGTTGCGAAATCGCGGGCCAGCGCATAGCGCAGCGCCAGAGCGGCAAAAACCCAGATCAGAATCAGGTTCAGCGTGCTGCCGAGATGTTGCGGAATATCCCCAACGCTTCCCCTGCTCCACGTCATATAGATTCCCGCGCCGCTGAGCATCACTGCAGTCAGCATGTAGATGCGTCCATTCCAACGATGAAAAGCGGGAAAGCGGTTTCGTACGCCGGGAACCAACTGCACCGCTCCGGCGAGCATGACGAGTGCAGCTCCGATCAAATGCATGGCCACGGCGGGCGTGCGTGGCGTGATGCCGGGCATGTGGCCATTGGTGATCGTCCACCCGTGATAATCCCCGCGCAATGCCGTCAGACCATAAAACGACGCCACGGCAAATCCGAACGCCAGTTGACCAAGCACAGTCACAGCGAACCAGAAGCGCGCGGCCGCTTTCAGGCTCTTGTCAGCAACGGCACTGATTTCCCAACGAACGGCGGAAGTTTTTGGCAGAACCGCGGTGCTCATACTCGAATCTCCTCGCTAGAACTCAGTCCATGGCCATCGATGGCGCAGGGGCAGTAGTTACGGCCGGCTGGCTTTTGTACGCACTCATAAAGCGAACCCGGATCGTCCAGAAAATCAGAAACAAGAGCGGCAGGACGGCGAAGAAAAGAAGCACTTCCTGGCGCAGCACAGTCTGAAAGATCGATTGCCGGAGCCCGGCTGTCCGGAGCAGTCGCAGCGGACGATTGTTGGGTCCCAGGAAAAATGATCCGCTGGCAATGAACCACCCAAAACACATGCGCCACAGGTGTCGCGAGATCCTTTGTCTGCCAGAGGTGCCGCGAAACATCACCCGAAGATCTCCCGCGGCGGCCAGCAACATGACCGATCCCATAAAGAAACTCATAAGGATTGGAGCACTGTCACCTGCGAGCCGCCCTGTGGCCTCTTGCCAGCCATGGAGCACAATGAGGCTTCCAATCGCCAATGCAAACAGGAACCCGCCCCAATCGAAGAGGCTTCTGTGCGGCTCGCTGTCTCTGCGCCGCGCGGTCAACCATGCGGTTCCGACCAGATACATGGTGAGAAACCCGCCGAAGAGATTGCCTATGTCATGCTTCATCAGTGCGAGAGGGAACACGCACGCACCCATGACCATCATGGAAAGGACGAACACATCCCCCGCCTTGCGATGAAGGGCCGAGCCTTTTCGGAATGACATTGCCACCGCCGCGGACAACAAGCCGACGACCCCGCCGCAAATGTGTAGTACCAACAAAGAAGTGCGCATACGCTTACCTTTTCTTTCTGCTACTCACCGAACTGGAGAGCAAATACAGCAGGGCAGTCACCGCGACATAGAAGATGCTGACGACGAAATCGACAAGGACAGCCATTTGGCCGTGGAAAAACAGCAAGAACGCGCCGGTAGAGATGGTGAGCAGGTAATAGACGATGACGAACTTCGTCCGCAAATTCGGCGATGCCAGCCGGTGCGTGATTTCAGCGCTGCTCATATCAGTCTCGTTCTACTCGAAAACCGCATCGGACAAGCGATCACATCGGATCGCGATATCTGCGTAGTTGCACCGTAGCCGCAAGGAATGCGGCGGCGACCAGTAACCCCACCCACAGGCCGGGGATGCTCAGAAATTTTCCCGGCGTGAGATGGGTCATGTTGGGGTCGAACGGAAACTCACCCGCCGTTGCAGAATTCACTGCCGCATCCCCAGAGAACCGATAATTCAGCAGCGAAGAGAATTGGGACGTGCCGAACACAATCTTCTCCAGAATGCTGATCGCCAATGGCGGCACAAAAGCCCAAAGGAACGTTGCTCTCCGCGCCCACGCAGAGACCAGCAGCAGCCATGCGTATATGGGCGCCCACCACAGCACATGCATGGTGAAAAGGTGATAGAGCAACTGCAGATCCATTTGGAACAGCGGCAACCGTGACCAGAGAGCGGCCACACTCTGTCCTCGCGCGATGAGCGCGGCGCTGTTCAGCAGAAACATGAACCAATGTGTCGCCACTGTGATTGCCATCGTGACCAGGGGCAATACCAACAAAGGAATGCACGCCTTCGACAACACTGCGGTCAGATCGGAAACCGGCAGCGACTTCCAGAACAGGATGCTGCGATCGCGGCGTTCGCCATAGAGCGCGTCGAGGCAGTAAAAGACAGCCACGATTAACGCCGTGCCCATGATGAAACCTGACGCGATATTGTAGGGATCCTGAAAGGTGAGGTGCGGCATGTCCTTGTGGTGCGCGGCCATCTCCAGAATGTGCCGCGGAACGTGGATCAAGGCGATCAGATATCCAAGCAGAATCACGCCCGCCACGACCGTCGGCGCGACGTAGATCGAGCGGTTCTCCCACAGTTCGCGCCGCACCGACCAGAAGAAGGGGCGGGTTGCTGACATCACTGCGGGAGCGACGGGCTGCGACTCGAGAGCAGATTCCTGTACCACATTGGTTTGAGTATTCATCGAACTGCTCCTTGGGCTGTCTCGGGCTTCTCATCCCCCATTACCGCAACAAACAGATCCGCAATGCTGGGCGTGCGCACCTCACCCAGCGCTGATAACTTCCCCCGATCCACACCGTCGAACAGCAGGTTGCTTCGCCCGAATACCTGCCGTTCATGAATGGGCTTGAGCAACCGCGCTGCAGCAAGCTGATCAGGGTTGACCGTTACCTCTGAGTAACGAGACTCGAATTCCTCCATGGTGCAATTGAGCACGACTCGCCCGTGATTGATGAACATCAGGTCCGTGAGAACGTGCTGAACTTCTTCCACCAAGTGCGTGGTTACGACAATCGTGCGGCTGCGGTCGAAATAATCGTTGAGCAGGGAATCGTAAAACTGCTTGCGATACAAAATATCCAGGCCCAGCGTTGGCTCGTCCAGCACCAGCAGCCTCGCGTCTATGGCCATGAGTAGCGCAAGATGCAGTTGCATTACCATGCCTTTCGACAGCTCTCTCACCCGACTGGCGCGCTTGATTGCCGTCTTCGCCAGAAAACTTTCTGCCTTGGCGCGATCAAACCGGGGATGCACTCCGCGCACAAAATCCAACACCTGGGAAACCCGCATCCAGCGCGGCAGAACAGCGACGTCAGCGACGAAACAGACATCCCGCATCAGCTGATCGCGCTCTTTCCACGGATCACGGCCCAACACTCGCAGCTCGCCGTGATGTGGAGTCAGGCCGAGGATCGCATTCAGGGCCGTGGTCTTGCCGGCGCCGTTCGGTCCAATCAACCCCAGGATGCGGCCCTCGTCAACGCGCAAATCGATGCCGTCAACTGCAACCGTTGTGCCGTATGCCTTGCGCAGTCCGTGTGCTTCGATCACTGTCGCCATGGCTTCAGCTCTCCTCTTTCTTGGCGTCCATCGCCGTTTCATTTGCGGCCGCACCGTCGGAAGCCGGTTCGCGGCTCGCCTTCCCGTTCAACAGTTCTTTCGCGCTCAGGCCCAGCCTTTGAATGCTTAGGTAAATTCTCGGCCACTCCTCCGCGAGAAATTTATGCCGTTCACCCGCGAGCAGCAAACCGCGGGCTCCCTCTTTCACAAACATTCCTAGCCCTCGCCTTGTCTCCACAAAACCGTCATTCACCAGTTCCTGATAACCCTTGAGGACCGTCAGCGGATTCACCCGGTATTCCGCCGCCACGTTGCGCACCGAAGGCAGCGGATCGCCCTCTTTCAGAACGCCGTCGAGTATCATCGCGACGACGCGGTCGCGAAGCTGGCGGTAAATCGGCTGATTGTCATTCCATTCGCGGTCCATACTGGTTTTCTCGTGAAAACTCGTTCTAAAGATCTGGTGACTTCAGCCAGGGGCTTTCTGTTCAGTCGCCGGCCGCGCCCATCATTTCACACGCTTCAGATCGAGCAACCCTCCCTCGGTTTTACCGTCCGCCATGAGAAACTCCCACTTTTCCGTATGGTGATTCGCGTCGATAAGGTTGAACGTGGCGCGCTGCATGTGTCCCGGCTGCGATTTCAGCAGGTTGCTTACGCTGACAAAATTGAAGGTGATGGTTTTGCCGTCCGGCGAGATCGTTGCCGCCATGTGCGGCTGATTTCCCGAGTCGCAGTAGTGAGTCAACACCAGTTGGTCGGCGTCGAGGTGAATCATTGTTACGGGATCGCTCGGCGAGTCTGCACCCATCTGGTGCAGGAGCGTGTTGCCGCCGGAAACTACGCGCAGCGTCACCTTCAGCGTCTCTCCTCCAAAGCTCCCTTCCCAGGAGCCTGCCAGGGATTTCAAGTGGTCAAACGACTTTTGCGCCTCCGACTGAGCGAACGCCGCTGTCGAGAGCGCTGTCAGAAGAATTACCAGTACAAAACGGGCCGTCTTCATATTTCCTCCTGTTTGCCTCCCGGATCCTGATTTCCTCAAATCCGGTGAATAATACTGTTATACTTAACTATAACAGTAAGAAAATAGCAAGCTCTTTTTCAAATCTTATTATTTCACTGAAAACAATGGGTTTGATTTACCCTCGGTGGGGTTTTCCACAGCTGTGGAAACTGCATGACTGCGGGGTTTGCAGGGATTTCGGAGTCCGTCTACTGCTGACTACTCGCATTAATCGCAGGCACGCTCTTCCGCCTTGGCTGATAGCCTCGGCCGGCTACATTAGAAATCGAGGGCATTTCTTGGCAAATATCACTCCATTTCGAAGCTCAAATAGGTCAATCCATCTGACCGCTCGACTTGCAGCACCACTGGGTCGCCTGACTTCAACGGCAAAATCGCCGCCCGCAATGCCGCCATATCCGTGATAAGCGTAGTGTTCAGCGCGTGAATCACATCGCCGGTTTCAAGGCCCGTGTCGGGCAGGATGAGATCCGCGGCACGGCCCAGCACGACAACGCCCGACTTGATGCGCAGATCGAACTTGGCCAGCAGATCAGGAGTGAGATCGACTCCCAGAATTCCAAGGCGCGGGATCAGGCTCTTTTCGGGATCGGCGGCGTCAAAGAGCTGATCCATCTGGTCCCGGTGTTCGATGGCGGGAATATATAGCGTTTGCTTCTGGTCATCACGCAGGATTTCAAGTTTCAACACCCGATCGAGGCGGTGAAGATAAAGCGCAGCCGAAAGCTGGGGCAAGGTATCAATACGGCGGTCGTCGGCCATGAGAACGATGTCCTGAATATGCAAACCCGCAGACTCAGCCGGCCCTCCCGGCTTGACGTCGGCGATGATTACGCCCCAGTGCTGCGGAAGTTTCAACCCCTCGGCCATCGTGGGCGTGATTTCCTGCGCCACCGCCCCGATCTCGACGCGGTGGACGTGCCCGTACTTGCGCAGGCTGCGGTAAACGAAATCCACAATCCGGGCGGGAATGGCGAAACCCAGGCCTTCGCTGCCGCCGCCGCTCGAAAGAATGAACGTGTTGATCCCAACCACGTCCCCATTCATATCAACCAGCGGTCCTCCGCTGTTGCCGGGATTGATGGGGGCGTCGGTTTGAATGTAGGTCATGGCCTTGGTGGGATCGGGCTGGCGGGCAACGGCGCTGACGACTCCCAAGGTCACCGAATTCTGCAATCCTTCGGGACTGCCGATAGCGAAAACCAACTGGCCGACGCGGGGGCGTGTCTGTGTGAGTAACGCAAGTGTAGGAAGATCGTTGCCATCGATTTTAAGCAGCGCGAGATCGGTGTCTTTATGAACGCCGATGAGACGGGCTTCAAGGATGTGGCGCTTGCCCTCAGGCACGGATCGGCCGGAATCGCCCGGCAGGGGCAACGCCACGCGAATGCGCTGCGCTCCTTCGACAACGTGCGCATTGGTCATGATGTAGCCGGCGGGATCCACAATCACTCCCGAGCCCACTGCGTGCTGACGCACAATCAGCGCCGTTTCGGTGCGGTCCTGCTCATGCAATGGCCCGTAGCCCGTAACCTGAATCTGCACAACCGCAGGCGCAACCTTGGCTGCCAGGCCCTCGAGCGCGTTGTTGAGTTGGAGCAACGCTGCCGCGGCGGGAGCCGATTCGTCGGGCTTGGGCTGAGTTTTTTCCTGGGACGGCTTATTGGCTGCTGTCGAGGTTGGCTGACTCTGCGCGATGGTTTGCGCCGCAGAGAGGCAGAACGCGAGCAGAAAACACACGAAGGTGCAGGCCACAGAATGCGGGACTGCTGATTCTGATTTTGATGAAGCTGAATTAAGCATGAGTAGAAACTCCTGGGCGAATGCAGAACGCTCCTAGTGTAAGACGCTAAGGAAGGGGTGAGGTTGCAGGCCGGGTTGAGAGAATCGCGGCCGGTAGTTGATCAGCACTTCATTTCTTTCAGATTCGAGCTGATTGTTAGCTTCGCCTCCGTGGCGCGTTGAACATCTTCGGGCGTCAGGCCAGGAGCGATTTCTTCGAGCACCAGGCCGTTTTTTGTCACGCGGATGTAGGCCATTTCCGTGACGATGGTATCGACCACACCCACTCCAGTCAGCGGCAGCGTGCACTTTTTCAAAATTTTGGGAGCGCCATCCCGGGTGGTGTGCTCCATAGCCACGACCACCCGGCGCGCCCCGGCAACCAGATCCATTGCTCCGCCCATACCTTTGACCATTTTGCCGGGGATCATCCAGTTGGCCAGGTTCCCGGCTTCATCAACTTCCATGGCGCCGAGTACGCTCAAATCGATGTGCGACCCGCGAATCATGGCAAAAGAATCGGCGCTGGAGAAATATGATGTGCCCGCCATTTCGGTGACCGTCTCTTTACCGGCGTTGATGAGATCGGCGTCTTCCCGGCCCTCGATCGGGTAAGGGCCAATGCCGAGCATGCCATTTTCAGATTGCAGAATCACTTCGATTCCGGAGGGAACGTAATTTGAAATCAATGTGGGCATACCAATCCCGAGATTGACGTAGAATCCGTCGCGCAGTTCGCGGGCGATGCGCTTCACAATGCGTTCGCGTTTGTCGCTGTCTTTGCCGGGTTTGGTCATAGTGGCCGAAATCGCAGGTCGTTGGTCGTTAGTCGTTCGTCGTGTTCCTCGGTCGTTGGCTGCCGGGTTCTATCGATTAGACGCTGATCTTCGAACGGTCCTTTTTTCGATGCGCTTCTCGTAGATTTCGCCTTGAAAAATCCGATTCACGTAAACCGACGGCGTGTGTACCAGGTCACCATCCAATTCTCCGGGTTCGACGAGGTGTTCAACCTCTGCAATCGTAGTCCTGGCGGCTGTCGCCATGATGGGGTTGAAATTGCGCGCCGTCTTGCGATAGACCAGATTGCCCATGCGGTCGCCCTTCCACGCTTTGACCAACGCAAAGTCAGCTTTCAGCCAGCGCTCCATGACATAGATTCGGCCATCGAACTCGCGCGTTTCCTTGCCCTCAGCCACGACTGTACCCACGCCCGTCGGCGTGAAAAATGCAGGTATGCCTGCGCCTGCGGCGCGAATGCGTTCGGAGAACGTGCCTTGCGGCACCAGATCGAGTTCAACTTGCCCCGCCAGCACCATGGACTCAAGCAGTTTATTCTCCCCAACATATGTGCCAATGTGGCGGCGAATCTGCCCTGCGGCAAGCAATAGACCAGTACCGAAGCCATCGACCCCGGCGTTGTTGCTGATCGTGGTGAGGTTCCGGGATCCTTTCTTTACCAGCGCGCGGATCAGATTTTCAGGAATGCCGCACAAGCCGAAGCCGCCCAGCATGATGACCGAACCATCCACAACATCATGGATGGCCTCGTCGGCGTTGGCGACGACCTTATTCATGGCGTCCGCATTCTAAATCAAATTCGCCACCGAGGCACGAAGCGCGCGCTGAAAACGGTGATGCGAATTTCCGGCGCTTAAAGAGAAAGCAAGTCTTAACGCAAGCGCGAGGCTCGCGATTTTGTTGAGCTTTCTTTTTCCCTTGAAACATCTTTGACAAACGGTTTTTGGGATAACCGGTGCGCGAGTTCGAATTCTTGTGCCAATTGGCGGGTCGTGAGATTCTCGCGCAGGTGGGCCAGGCGCTGCTCGAGTTTAAGCAGCGCGTGTTCCAGATTTTTTTTATTGGTGATCGCGATATCTCGCCACATCGAGTACGGGCTCGCTGAGATGCGGGTCATCTCGCGCAGCGCACGGCCGCCCGCCGGAAGAAGCGGCGCCTCCGCGCCGAATTCGTCCACCAGGGTAGCGGCTAAGCCGGTGGAAATTATTTGCGGCAGGTGGCTGATCCAGGCGCAGAGATGATCATGCTCGTCGGCAGGCAGCATGACGATGCGGGCGCCGATTTTATTGATCCAGCCGGTGAATTCGGTAAAGATTCCCTTGCCCAGATCCTGCCGTGGCAACGGCGTCAGGAACCAGACTGCATTCTGAAATAAATCGGCGTCGGCGTGCTCGATGCCGCTGTGTTCATTGCCGGCCATGGGATGGCCGGGGAGGAAGCGCTTCGCGGCTTGCTTTCCCAGGACGGTTCGGGCGCGGTCCACAATTGTTTTCTTGGTGCTGCCGACATCAGTGAGCAGAGCATTGGCCGGAAGTGCTGGCGCCAGGCGCCCGATCAGGTCGACGATAACCAGAACGGGCGTGGCGAGCAGCACCAGATCGCTGCCACGCACCGCTTCGATGGGATCGGCCGAACCTTGGTCGATCGCGCCCAGCTTCTTCGCCACTTTTAACATCGCGTCCCGATCACAGCCCACAATCCGGCCTTTGAAGTGGCGCTTTCGCAACGCAAGGGCGAATGATCCGCCGATCAGCCCGGTGCCGACGATCGTGATTTGACGCATGAAAAATTTTGTAATCGGGAAACTTGGTAATTTCGTAATCTGACTTCGGTACCGGCGGGTATTTAAATCACCAAATTACAAAATTCCTCAATTACCAAATTCTCCTACGCGATCTTTCTTCCCACCGCTGGCGCGATCATGCGCAGTTCGTCCATCAGCTTGTCGAATTGTTCCGGGAACAGCGACTGCGCGCCATCCGACCAGGCTTTGTCGGGAGTGCAATGGACTTCGATCAGCAGAGCATCGGCTCCCGCAGCCACAGCGGCTCGTGCCATCGGCGACACTTTATCCCGCCGGCCCGTGCCGTGCGAGGGATCGGCCGTGATGGGCAAATGCGAAAGCTTGTGAACGATGGGAATTGCAGAGATATCCATGGTGTTGCGTGTGTAGGTTTCAAAGGTGCGGATGCCGCGCTCGCAGAGAATCACATCGTAATTGCCCCCCGCCATGATGTATTCGGCCGAAAGCAGCAACTCTTCGAGAGTCGCGGCGATGCCGCGTTTCAGCAGAACCGGCTTGCGCACCTTTCCCAGTTCACGCAGCAGGTTGAAGTTCTGCATGTTGCGCGCGCCGACTTGCAGGATATCAACATAGGGTTGCATCAGAGGAATCTGAGAGATTTCCATCACTTCACTAACCACGAGAAGATTGAACTTCTGACCCGCTTCTCGCAGCAGCTTGAGCGCATCTTCGCCATGGCCCTGGAAGGAATATGGGGAACTGCGCGGCTTGAAAGCGCCGCCGCGAAGCACGCGCGCTCCCGCTTTGCTTACAACCTCGGCCGTGGAAAAAAGCTGCTCGCGAGTTTCCACCGAACAGGGGCCGGCCATCACGACAACCTCATTGCCGCCGACGCCGATGCCCTTCGGCAATCTGACGATCGTTCCCTCGGGACGAAAACTCTTGCCCGCCAGCTTATAAGGCGAGCTGATGCGATGAACTTCCTGCACGCCCGCCAGCAGTTCTACATTGCGGATATCGAAGTCAATGCCAGCGCCTACGGCGCCGAGCACAGTTTGGCGCGCTCCAGTAGAACGATGCACCTCGAAGCCCAGCTTCACCAGGTGGTCGATCACCTGCTGAATTTGGGCCTCATCTGCCGATTCTTGCATTGCAACAATCAACTTTTTGGCTCCTGGCTTTAGCTCTTACCTTTCGCTCTAAGCGTGGTCGCATCCATACGATTGGACAATGAATCTGAGAGCTGATGAGCTGCCGTCGATTCTAATCGTTCACTTCCGAATCGAACTCGCTCTTAGACCTCGCCGGCTTTACACTCGCAACCATCTCATCCTTCTGAATGTTCCGCATCACGTCCATGATGCGTTCGAAAATTCGCACCAGATCCCGCTCCGGCAGCGGGCCGCGATTCAGCGTGGTGACATTTTCGAAAACGATACGTTCGCGATCCGGCTCGTAGATCGGCAAATTGGTATTACGTTTCAGCCGGCCGATTTCAATGGCCGCCTGCGCACGCTGGCTCAGGAGATCGACCAGGCGCCGGTCGAGTTCATCGATTTTAAGACGCCAGTCTGCGATATCCATGGAAACAAGCCGCCTGCCAGTTCTCAGCTGTCATATAGATTCTCCCCTGACTGCTGAAAGCTCCCTTACAAATTCTGCCACAGCCGTGGCTTCGTGTGCGCAATTCTGCTCGATCCTCTCCACAATTGCGCTGCCGACGACGACTGCGTCGGCAAACTTGCCGACTTCGGCGGCCTGCTCGGCATTGGAAAGACCGAAGCCGACGGCTATCGGTAATTTAGTCATGCGGCGCAAACGCCTGACGAGCTTTTCTGTGTCGGCGGCGAGCTGCTGGCGCGCTCCCGTAACTCCCGTGCGGGAAACTGCGTAGATAAAGCCCTGTGACGCCTCGGCGATACGTTTCAGACGCGAGTCCGGGCTGGTGGGCGCCGCGAGAAAAATAGGCGCGAGATCATTACGGCGCATGGCGCGCAAGTAGTCGTGCGACTCCTCGACCGGCAAATCCGTAACCAGCACGCCATCGACCCCGGCGTGGCGCGCAACCGCACAGAATTTTTCCGTTCCCATGCGAACTATCGGATTCAAGTACGAAAAGATCACCAGTCCTGTCGACTGCGCATGCTGCCGAATTTCTGCAGCCAGGGTCAGTACTTGTGCCAGTGTGGTTCCATTCTTGAGGGCACGTTCGCTGGCACGCTGAATCACGGGACCGTCTGCGACTGGGTCGCTGAATGGAACACCCAGTTCTATTGCGTCAGCACCGGCTTCGATTGCGGCAAGGACGATTTCTCGCGTGGTGACAAGATCGGGGTCGCCGCAGGTGACATAAGCGATGAGTGCGGGCTTCCTATAGAAGGTTAGGGGCATGGAAAGATTGGTGCTTATAGCTCCTCATTGTCGATTTTTATTGTTGATTGAAAAACGGCAAATCGAGGCGTATCCATCAGAAATCAGCAATCAAAAATCCATCGACTTCACTCCAGCTTGAGGTTTTCCCGCAGTATGCCGATGTCTTTGTCCCCGCGACCCGAGATGTTCACGACGATCGCATCGGACTTTTTCATCTTCGGGGCACGCTTCATTACTTCGGCCACGGCGTGCGCGGATTCGAGTGCTGGGATAATGCCCTCGGTGCGCGCCAGCCGAGCGGTTGCGGCAAGCGCGTCAGCGTCCGATGCAGAAACGTACTCCGCTCTTCCGCTGTCTCGCAAGGCCGCGTGCTCGGGGCCGATCGAGGGGTAATCGAGCCCGGCGGAAACCGAATGGGTGTTGGCGATTTGGCCAGCGGCGTCCTGCAAGACGTAAGAGTAAGTGCCTTGCAACACTCCAGGTGAGCCGCCGTGAAAGCGCGCGGCGTGATCGCCGAGCGCGTCGCTGCGCCCGCCGGCTTCCACGCCTATCAATTGCACATTCTTGTCTTTTATAAACTCGTAAAAGATTCCAATCGCGTTCGACCCCCCTCCCACGCAGGCGATTACGGCGGCCGGAAGTTTTTTCGCGGCTTTCATCATCTGCGCCCGCGCCTCGCGCCCGATTACGCGATGAAAATCACGTACCATCGTTGGATAAGGATGCGCTCCCAGCACGCTTCCCAACAAATAATGAGTGGTGCGCACGTGGGTGACCCAGTCGCGCATGGCTTCGTTGATGGCGTCTTTCAGCGTGCGCGAACCGGAATCGACCGCGCGAACTTCAGCCCCGAGCAGCCTCATGCGAAAAACATTCAATTCCTGCCGCCGCATATCCTCAGAGCCCATGTAGACGACGCAGTCGAATCCAAACAACGCGCAGACGGTCGCGGTCGCAACCCCGTGCTGGCCGGCACCGGTTTCTGCGATCACGCGCCGCTTGCCCATGCGCTCGACCAGCAGCGCCTGGCCTAAGCAGTTGTTGATTTTGTGCGCGCCGGTGTGGAGAAGATCTTCGCGCTTTAAGTAAATCTTTGCTCCGCCAAGTTTCTCTGTCAGACGGCGTGCAAAAGTTAATGGCGTGGGACGGCCGGCGTAGGTACGCAGCAATTCGTCCAACCTTTGCTGGAATTTCTTGTCGCGGTTCGCCTTTTCGTACTCGCGCTCGAGTTCTTCGAGCGCAGCCATCAAAGTTTCGGGGACGTAGCGCCCGCCATAAGGGCCGAAGCGGCCGGGCTGGCGAGCAGGAAGCGAGCCCCCGTTTCTCTCACCAGCCCGTATTCTCGGCTTGTTTACGCTGGCTGTCGCCATACTCCTCTGTCCTTTACTTTGGCCTTTCGGCGGTGCGGACGGCGCGAACAAACGCGCGCACTTTCTCAGGGTCCTTCTTTCCTGGCCTGACTTCCACTCCGGAAGCAACATCCACGCCCCAAGGATGAAAGAACCTAATTGCTTCCGACACGTTCGGTGGCGTCAAACCGCCTGCAATTACGATTGGAATTTCGGCTTCATTTGCTAACGACCAAATCTGCCCCTTTGTGCCTTTCCAATCGAATCGCTCGCCTGTTCCGCCCGGAAGATCTCCTGATCCGGAATCGACGACGACTGCAGAAAATCGCTTTGCGGTCGCACCAAGGTGCATTCCAGCGATCTCACGCTTCAGCGACTCTCCCCGAACCGCCCACATCAGTTTCCGGTCGCTCGTTTTGTACCAGCCATACCATTCCTCGACCTGTCCCGTATACACTTGCGCTGTAGTCAGTCCTACCTCGCGCAGAATCTTATCCGCTTGCCCGACCGGCGAATCTACGAATACTCCCACCTTCTCAATTGCCTCGGGCAACTTGTCTACAATCTCGCGTGCCGCGGCAGGCGTTACGTTTCTCGGGCTCTTCTCGTAAAACACAAATCCCAGGGCATCAGCACCGGCATCGACGGCGATGAGAGCGTCCTCAAGATTTGTGGTTCCACAAATTTTCACCCAGGTCATGGAATCTGGTTGTCAGCTAAACGAAAAGTAAAACGGATTTCCTCTCGACTATGCAGTCGGCACCTGGGCCTGCGCCAGTAATTCGCGCAACGCATTTCCCGGAGACTCTGCCCGCATCAAGGATTCGCCGATCAGGAATGCCTGGTATCCTGCCGCCCGCAGTTCCGTTACTTCTATTCCCACGCGAATTCCACTCTCGGCCACGGCCAATATATTTCTCGGAATCCTGAGTGCGAGACGGAACGCGGTTTCCGCGTCCACGGTGAGGGTGCGCAGGTCGCGACTGTTCACGCCGATCAGATCGCAGCCGGCGTCGATAGCGCGGTGCAACTCGACTTCATCATGGACCTCGCAAAGGATATCCATTCCGTGCAGATTAGCTGCCAGTGCCAGGCGATTCAGTTCGGTATTCGACAAAGCCGCTACAATCAGCAACACGGCATCGGCAGAATTGGCGCGAGCTTCCAGAAGCTGAAATTCATCGACGATGAAGTCCTTCCGCAAACAAGGAATCTTGACGGCAGCCGAGGCCTCTGTCAGATTGGCCAGCGAGCCCTCAAAAAATTCTTCGTCAGTGAGGACCGAGAGTGCAGCCGCACCGGCCTTTTCCAGTTCCCTGGCCAACTCCGGCGCTAAGAAATTTTGCCGGATTCTTCCCTTCGACGGAGACGCTTTCTTCAACTCCGCGATCACGGCAATTCCCGACTTGCTTTTCTCGGCCAGCGCGCAGCGGAAACCGCGCGGAGCCTGCTTCTCGGCCCGGCGCTCCAATTCCCGCAGGTCGGCTGAACGCTTCGCGCAGGCGACCTTAGCACGCGTGGACTCGAGAATCCGATCCAGAAAAACCGGCATGTGTGGTTGAATTATACGGGAATGGTGACACTCAAGTGCGGTGTTGGCGGGTGGCTGGGCTAAGCGGCGGAAGCGCGGCAGGCAAGCGTAAAGCCTGAACAAGATCAGCCTCATCCGGCATCGCTAAAAGCGCTCGTAGTCGGTCTTTGTCTCCTGCGAAAGCGATCGCTGAAACGGTAAGCACTGCCATCAGCAGCAGCAACATTTTATAAGCGAACTTCATTTCCCCGAGCCCCCAAGGCAAGATCTTGGTGCGCAAGGCCGTGGCAGTCCGGCGATTGCGCAACCTTGGGATGCCAGTCGGCGTTGAAGGGATTACACATAGGGTGGAGTTCGGAGCAGCCTACAGGGTCGCTGTCAGCTACCCTGATTATCGAGTACCTCCCAATCGGTATTTTTGGGCAAACTCAGGGCTTCATCGGGGCGAAGCTGCCGAACGCCCGTTGATTTTGCCTGCACAGAGTACAAAGATCGATAAAATTAATCCAACTTTCACATATACCAATCTGCTGTTTTTTCTATCGAATACAGGGAATGACGAGCCGGCGGAGGGTGTGAATTAACTTCAGTAACTCGCATTTTGCACGGCTGGCAACTTATCTTTGGTTCAGGGGTTTTTACCAGCAAATCGATGCTTCAGCTAGGCAAAATTAGGCGCGCTCTGTGCACCTTGGCGGTGCTGGTGTCCGGGTGCGCGTCGGTGGCCCACGCTTCGGCGACCCTGCTTCTCGAAGAGCCTTACGGCAAGCTCGGCTTCTTCACGGCCACTGGCCACGCAGCCGTGTATCTTTCTGGCGTATGCGCCGAGACCCCTTTGCGCTTGCGCACTTGCGCTCCCGGTGAACTGGGAGCGGTCATCAGCCGCTATGACGGGGTGGGGGGCTACGATTGGGTTGCGATCCCGCTGATTCCCTATCTTTATGCCGTCGAGAATGCAGCGGATATTCCGCTCTTCGTTGACCCGAAGACGGTCGCCTTCTTGCGCGACCACTACCGGCGCGAGCATCTGGAGATGGTCGCGCCTGATCGCGACGATGGATCAACTCCCGGCGGCAATTGGTATGAATTGCTGGGATCAGCTTACGACAGAACTGCCTACGGGTTTGACATCGAAACTACGCCGGAGCAGGATCGCGCCTTTATCGAAGACTACAATTCGCGCTCGAACGAATCCCATTTTCACATCACTTATCGGAACTGCGCCGATTTCGCCAAAGACGTCATCAACTTTTATTATCCAAAAGCTCTGCACCGCAGCGTAATCGCGGACATTGGCATCACCACGCCGAAGCAGATGGCGAAGATGCTCATCAAGTTCAGCCGCCGGCATCCTGAGCTGCAATTTTCCCGCTCAGTAATTCCCCAGGTTCCCGGCAGCACTGCGCGCAGCCAACCCGTCCATGGAGTAGTCGAGTCGTTCCTGAAGTCGAAGAAGTACATTGTTCCGAGCGCGATCGCCAGCCCCATTTTTGCCGGCTGCGTGATGGCGGTATATGTCGGCACGGGCGCGGGGCGGCTTGACCCGGCGAAAGATGCTCTTGTTTATAACGCGCAGAGAGATCTCGAACCGCCAATCGGCCCCGAAGACCGGCGCTCCTACCAGCTCGAATTGAGCCACTTGACGGCCGAGCCGGCGCTCGAAACCAATACCGCGCGCGCCGAGAAATGGCGGCGATTGCTGCGCAACGCTTCGCCCGATCTCGATGCCGAGGGACGGCCGGTGCTGCGCATTCGCTTGGGAGATGAAGTAGTGCGCGTAGGCTTGTCAGCCAACAATATTTTGACCGGCGACGCCCCGGAACCTCTTACTCAGGAACTTCTGGCAGCGCGGCTGCGCTCCGAGTTGCACAAAGGGAACCCGCCAAAGGCGAGTGAGAGCGACGTAACCCGCGACTGGCATCTGCTGCAGAAGGCGATGAATCGCAGTGACGGGGAAGTGGCCGCACAATCGCGGCGGCCGCAGCAGGCAAGTTTCTCGCGCCCGCTACGCGGGGGCAATCTCCAGTAATCACTGATCCCAAAAAATAGAAGCGCTGATAACTCCCGCGAGGCGAGAAATCCTCACTCTGACGGATTTCGCTTGCTGGCCACCGCCTATTGATCCTGCTGTTGCTGCTGTTGTTGCGGCATTGGCACACCGGGCCGCCCTGGGAAATACCCAGGCTGACCGGGCTGGCCCTGCTGCATTTGCCGCTGCTGCATTTCCTGCAACATCTGCTGCGGACTCTTGACCTGCTGGTCAGGAGAGGCGTTCTGCTGCTCGGCTTCGGCAGGTTGGTCGGGATTATCTTCCGGCTGGGGGTCGTCCTGCACATCAGTATTATCGGCAGCTTCGGGCGCGGGTTGCGCAGTCTGCTGCGCGGAATCGCTCGGTGTTCCCTGTGCATTGGCCGTGTCTGCAGTCTTTGGCACGAGGACCACTCGCACCAGCTGATTAGAATCTTGCGGCGAACCCAGCAAAATGTAGTTAAAGCGGGAGCCATTCAACAGTTCGGCCATAACTTCACGCGCAGGCGCGGGACCGAGCCGAGTCACAATTCGCTCACTCGCGTTGGAAGGCACATCGATCTCCGCCGAGGTATGCTTGCGAACGCTGCGCAGAACGTCGGCTAATGTGGAATTCGGGGCAACGATTGTAAGCAGGCCATCCTGATAGCTGACTTGTGGCGCCACGGCAGGCATGGCATCGAGCGGAACCTGCGGCACTGGACCTTGGGGTCCGGAGGGTAAAGGAGGCGGTATCTCCTGTTTCTTTACGGCTGCCTTGTGAACATGATGGGCGTTTTGTGGCGCGTTCTGCGTGTCAGCCCACGCTGCGGCGGACAGGCACACTGCCAGCCCTAACAGCAAGCCTTTGAGTTTGAATACCGCAGTCATGCAAAATCCTCCACCAGTTCTGCACGATACCTTTCGGGGAGCGGTGGTAACTTAATAGCAATTTTAGCACCGCTGGGACGCTTGGAGTATGCTCCCCTGCCCCGGGATAAGGTATCTACCCTATAGAACGTATTGACTTTACTCTCTTGCGGGCTAATCTTCAGGACGAGGCGCGTGTACCTCATGTGCAACACTTTGCACTTGTGGAACTCGCGCGGAGCCGAAAGCTCCTTGGGGGTAGTAACATGAGCGATTCGATGGGTTGGTTGCGCCGGATTCGTGTGCGCCGCAAACTTGCCATCAGGGCTTGCCTGGTCCTCACCTTCGCTACGGGGTTTCTCACGGCGCCCCGGGCGTTCTCCGAAAACTGCCGCAGTGGCCCGGATTTGGACGATGCCACACGCAATGCTCTCGATGCCGCCGCCATGCACGATTTCGACTTGATCGCCAGGGGCGATACGCCTTCCCTCAGACAGAACGCAATTCCCAGCCTGGCGAGCGACTTCGCGGGAATTGAAAGTCTGGTGAAGGCAAACCAGGCGTCCTTGGCGGGGGCAAAAGCGGTTGCCAGAGCGCCGTTCTTTTTGGAAGCCGACGGCACAGCGCCGTTGGCGCATGCCGAATTCTATTGCGGCGTATTTGGCGCCAGCGGCCAGACCCAGAACAGTGCGGTTTTTTATCTGAACAATCTGGCTCCTGGCAAATATGGCGTCGTCATTTTGGACGCCGCCACGGCGAAAGGTGCCGATACGGTTTCTCTGGTCCTGGAACAGCAAGCCTCAAGTTGGAAGCTGGGGGGTGTGTATGTCAAGGCTGGACAATTGGGCGGACACGATTCGGCGTGGTTTGTGTCGCGAGGCCGGCAATTCGAAAGCAAAGGAGAAGTGCACAATGCCTGGCTTTACTACCTGGAGGCGCGGGCGCTGATTTCGCCTCTACCCTTTATGAGCACCGCGGCCACGGACAAACTCTACGACGACTCGCAGAAGATGCTGCCCTCGGATTTTCCGGCCGATGGCAAGCCCGCGGATTTTTCCTCAGGATCCACCACGTACAAGCTGACGGCTCTGTATCCCGATCCCGTGGGTAGCGACCTCGATTTGGTGGTGAAATATCAGGTGGCTGACATCTCCAACACCAACCGTGCGTATGACAGCAACGTCGCGCTAATGAAAGCTTTGGTGGCAAGATATCCTGAACTAAGAAACGCCTTCGCAGCGGTTGTGGCACGGGCGGTCGAACCCAGCGGCAGAGACTACGGGACGCTGCTGGCGATGAAAGACATCAAGTAGCAGTTTCCTTTGCCCACATCCAGCAAAACGGGTTGCGGAAATCGAACCCAACTCGAACTGCATTCCCAGCTTGAGACCATCTCTGTGAGGGATGCCCGGTCGCTAGGCGACTCAAGTTCCTACTTCCCTTCCAGCGTGATATCTCCCACCGAAACATGCGCCCGCAATTCATACTTCCCGTCGCCCGAATACTTTAACGTCTTGCCCAACCAGCCGCTGACCTCGCCGTGCTGGTCCTGGCCTACCTCCCCGTTCACGTCGCCAATCCCGGTGCTGGCGCGCACATAGCGATATGTGGAATTGTCATGCGCAATGCGAATATCGCCCACTGCTAAATCGAGGTCTTTGTCGCCCTCGATATCCTCGACTGTGAGGTCCCCAACTTTTGTGTGCACGTCCAGGTTGGTGTTCTGCGGCACTTCCAGTTCCACATCGATTTGTGTGTTATGTCCCGGTGCGTGAAAATCCAGCCGCGCGTCGTTGCCCCGCACTTCGATATCGAGGCGCGCATTTTTAACATTGTTCTCGTGCCGTGATTTGACCGTATAGTGCACTCGAATCTGGTTGTTGTCGCTGCGCCGGATTTGCACGTCTCCGACACTGACGCGCACATGGACCATCCCTCCGGAAATGAAATCGCGAACCTCACTGTGACTCTCTTCGTAGTCCCCGTCATTCCAGTGGTCCGACGCGCTGCATAAGGGTGCGAGAATCAGGAGGACTAGCGCAGCCTTGCCAAGCATTGCCAACCGGTTCTTGGGCATAGAACGCCTCCGTGTATCTGAGGTTTGATACGAGCGGGAAAACGTCGCGGTTCCAGGAAAACCCGACGGGTGTTAGCCAAGCTCAGCATCGAACCGGCGTCCGATATAAGCTAGCCCTTAAAATCCGCAATGCCATCCCACACCAGTTGGACGGCGATGGCGAGAATCAGGAAGCCGAATATCTTATTGATTGCACCCACTGCGTTCGGCCCCAGCCTCCGGACAAGAGGCCCTCCCATCCAAAAGAAAAGAATCACACTTAGGGCGATCGCGGCAATTCCAATGACCATCCCGATATAGGAAGCAGTGCTGTCTACATCCGCCGCCAGTGCCATGACCACGCCAATCGCACCCGGTCCCGACATCAGCGGCATGGCCAGCGGAGTCAGCGAAATATCTTCCTTGTCGAGCGCCTCGTCGCTCTCTTCCGGGGTAATGCGTGCGTGTGAAGTCACCATACCCCAGGCCGTGTTGGCGACGATCAGTCCTCCCGCGATCTTCAGCACCGGCAGCGAGATCCCGAAGAAATTGAGCACAAATCGCCCGAAGAACAGGAATGTTACCAGTATTGCAAATACCCACAAGCCGGTCTTCACGGCCGTCCAGCGGCGTTCGCGAGCCGTCCATGACGAGGTCATCGTGAAAAACACGGGAATTCCGCCGAAGGGATCGACGATGGGAAATAGTGCCAGAAAGGTGGCTGCAGCCGAGTGCGGCAGCGTGCGCAGGAACTGCCCGAGGGCGTGGGTAGAAGTCATGGGATCTTATGTATCACCGGCCAGCGTGCATCACCTGTATCCTTCCAATTGCTGCGCCGCCCGCTCCAGCGCCGCCCGCAGAACCGCCAGTTGCCGCGCCAGAAGTTCGCGATCGCCCTTGTCCAAGGCTTCATTCACTCCTGGGATCACTACGGCAGCATATCCCGTATATTCCCCCGGCGCGTAAATCGTGTGACGAAACCAGGACCGATGCGGTAATCCTTCGGGCACCAATAGAGCGTGCTCGACATTGCGCAGGGCAAGGTTTAACCGTTCCGGGTTCCGCGGCAGATTCCTCTGTTTCTCCAGAATCTTCGCCCCTGCATCCTCAAAGCGCCTTGCGGCCTTCGTCACGGCACTCAGGTCGGGGGTTTGCTTGCCGAACTTGTTCAGGGCGCGTTTCCCGGCCATGTCGATGTAGGCGGCAATCTCTTTTGCGTACTCCTCGTAGTTGTAGGGCAACACATCGGCGTCGGCCAGGCGGACTGCTTCCAAACCAAATACGCGCGCCATTTCCTGCTCGTAAACGAAGTCCGGGTCGGCGAACTCCTTAAACCAGGCAAAGTTGTCGAATACTGAGTGATAGACGCCGTACGGCCCGCTGGAACCGATATCGCTCGAGGGCACGCCCAGGTGCTGCTGAAATGCGCTGTAATCGGAGCCGCTGCCCAGATCTCCCACGGGAGCCACATCTTCTCGTACTTGGGCCGCCGGCAGGCGGCGATTGCCCTCAATCGCTTCGGCCGGAGAAGTCATCAGCGTTCTGCCCGCCTGATCAGCCTGCCACCACGCGTCGTAAACCGTTCTTCCCTTTGGACTGGGCACTGCTTTGGTAACATCCCGCAGGAACTGCTTCAGACTCGGGACGGAGGAAGCGCCGAACTTGGGACCTGAAACCGCCACATCCATGTTGAAATAGGCGGCTGCATTGGCCAACTCGGCTTGGTGCTCCTCCGCCCACTCCGTCGAACCCATCAGTCCTTCTTCTTCGCCGTCCCAGCTTGCGAACACAATCGTTCGCTTTGGCTTCCACCCGTACTTCAATAATTCCCCGACTCCATGCACGGATTCCAGCATAGCCGCCGTTCCGCTGTTGGGATCGACCGCGCCATAGACCCACGCATCGCGGTGGTTCCCTGCAATCACCCATTCGTCCGGAAATTCCGCGCCGCGCACGCGACCGATCACATCCCAGATCGTGCGGTACTGATAATTCTGAATCAGGTGCATCTTCACACGCACCGGCCCCGGCCCTACGTGATAAGTAAATGGCAACGAGCCTTGCCATTCGCGCGGCGAATCCGGGCCGCCAAGATGTTCCAGGATTGGCGACGCGTCGTGATAGGAAAGCGGCGTCACCGGAATCTTCGGCATTTGCGCAGATTTTTCCGGGGCAATCCGTTGGCTCTCCGGCAGTGAAGGTGTTGCGGCAATTCCGGGAGTCGTCGGGTCGCCGGGAAACTCGAACATGTAACCGATCGATCCCCGCTGCACACCGGTATCCGGCCGCCACGGGCCTGCCGGATATTGGTCGCCCCGCCGCCAGCCGTCATCATAGGGATCGGAATACAAAATCGCCGCCGCGGCGCCATGCTCCTGCGCAAGGAAGGCTTTCACCCCGCGAAAGTTCTGCCCATAGCGCATTAGCACAACCTTCCCGTGCACATCGATATTTAATTTTTCGAGTTTCTCGAAATCCTCCGGAGTTCCATAGTTCGCATAGACCACTTCCGCTTCAACATCCCCCGATGGCGACATAGCGTTATAGGGCGTGATGACACGGGGGTCATCATCATAGGGATCTCCATCCACATGTTCGCGCGTGGGCCCGTGCATTTCGACACCAGCGGGCGCGGTGATATCTACGCTGATTTTCTCCGGGTAGTTAAACCAGACTTTGTATTCCTCGATCTCTGTTTCCAGGCCCGCCTCGCGGAATTTCTGTGCCACATAGTCGGCAGTGGCTTTGTCTTCGGGCGTTCCCGCCACATGCGGAGCTTGAGTCAGAATACGCAGGTGCTCTTCGGCGAGCTTGGCCTCTGGAACAGCCAGGAAGCGGGATTCGATTGCATTCTCCGCAGGCGAGTCACGAAAACCAAAAATCGCTGACGATGAAGCCGGAGGGTCCGATGTCCGCCCAGCGGACCCGTTGAGATACACGATCAGGACGATTGCAGACAAAACAACTGGCGAGGACCAGAGTCTCATAACGCTCGGCAAATAAGCCCTGCCAGACTAGCACAGTGCGATACGTGAGCAGGTTCTTTAGGGCTTCTCCCAGTGCGTCGTATTGAATTGCTTGGAATCGAACGTCGCAGGGGCAAGCTTTGCGTTTGCATCAATGTTTGAGTATTCCTCGCTGAAGACTTTCTGATCGCTCACATAGACTTCCACGCGCTCCGCCAGCCAGGCGTCGCCTAACGAATGGTAGTCTTTGAAGCGAACGTCCTGAATCTTTGCGGGATCTCCATGCGCCGGCTCAAACAGGCGCACAAATAGAAGCCGATTCCTCTCAATCCAGAACTGCTTCGATTTCAGATCCCCTTTGTCGGCGCCAACGACGTAGACGGGTTGACCCTCCCATGTATCTTCATGAATTTTCGTCAGGTCGTAACCTTCGGACTTCGCGACTTCGGCCGTGGTCTCTGGCGGCTGACGATAAACATCAAAACCCAGTACCAGCAGCATGTTTACCAAAGAACGGCTACCCGTTTCCTTGCCCGCCTTGAATCCAGTGGCCGTGCCGTCGACCAGAAGAACCCCGTTCCCCTCCGATGGATTTCCGATATCGATCCGCAATTTGCCAGGCACCGCGATCGCTTCGTGCCAGGTTTCCACTTTGGTCGTGCTGTCGGAATTGTAGGTTGTGCTTTTCTGGTCGAAGGTGAGAGTCGCGTACCAGGATTTCGCGTAGCGGTCATGCATCGCGCGGAACAGGTCCATTCCATCGCGTACGTCTTGGGTATGACCTGGAGCTGCGGCAAACACAAGCAGCGTGCAGAGTGACAACCTGTGGAGAGTCATGTTCCGCCTTTCGAGTTCTTATTGCGAAAGCAACCGCTCAAACCTACGCTCTTTGACGAAGAGACGCCGCAACTGTCTTGAGACTTACCTTCGGATCGCCAACTGCAGTAGGACCGCATTCTCAATCGCCGTGACATCCGCCCGCGACAGAGTTCCGAGCTTGCTCCTTAGGCGTTGCTTGGCGGCGGTCGTAATCTGGTCGGCCATGGCTTTGCGTTGTTCGCCGCCGACAAGGATCAGCGCCTCGCCGGGGTAGAGCTTTGCGACCTTAGTCGACAGGGGAACCACAATCACCCGGTTTAAAACCGTATTAGCCGCATCATTGCTGACAATGACGGCGGGACGAGTTTTCCGAATTTCGCCGCCAACAGAAGGGTCGAATGACACCCACCACACCTCACCCCTGCACGGATGCATCGCCGATCAGCCCCTCGCTCCATTCCTCCGCTTCGCGCTCACGTTCCACATCATTGGCCATTTCCCTATACCTTGAAACGAGACTATTCGGTGATTTTTCCGCTGCCCTGCGGGCAGCTTCCTCAACTTGCCCCGCGGCATACCCACCGATTACGAACCAGGTAGCGTGCCCAGTCGAGACTGGGTTACCTAATGGCTGTGCATCGTTGCCATTCCATCGGGCCGCGATCACCGCATCGCCATCCCAAAGAATGCGAGCTACGCTCATTCCATTTTCGTCTCCGTCGTGGATAATCTCGATCACCCCACCACAGCGATTCTTTGGAGAAACCACATCTTGAGGGCGAACGTAAGCCATGCTCTATTTACCTCATAATGAATAGGATACTATAAACGACAGGTTCGTCAATAGCTATGGAGGAAAGCTATAAGACATAACTGTGAATCTTAGTTCCTCAGCGTTTTCCCGGTTTTCAGCGTGTATTGAATCCGCTCCTGCGTTTTCTTCTCCCCGCATAGCGATTTGAAACCTTCCCGCTCCAGATCGAGGACGTATTGCTCGCTGACGGGCGTGCCCGGCGTGATGTTCCCTCCGCACAACACTTCTGCGATCTTTGTCCCCAGCTTCACTTCATAGTCGGTAATGAAATCGCCCTGCCGCATCAGGTGCACGCCCATCCTTAACGTCGCCAGTATGCTCTCGCCGGGAGCAGGAATGTCTTTCCGTGGAACCGGCGCCTGGTATCCGGCGCGCACCAATTCGAGAGCACGATTCTTGGCATCCGAAAGCACCCGTTCACGATTCATGGTGATGCGGTCGCTGTTGTTGAGAAAGGCATAGCCGCGGGCTTCATGCGCAGAGGTTGCGACCTTGGCCGTGGCAATGATTTCAAAAGCGCGTTTCATCGCTTCCAGCATGTCGATTGAACCCGCAAGCGCGTCCCCAGAGCCTTTTCCTCCGCGTGCCGCTGCCGCGCCGTCAACTGCACGCAACAGCATCTCCTTGCAACCCCCGCCTCCCGGAAGCAGCCCCACGCCCACCTCCACCAATCCGGTATAGAGCTCGGCATGAGGCTGACGTGCCGCAGCGTGCAATGAGATTTCCGTCCCTCCGCCCAGGCACAAGCCGAACGGCGCTGATACGATCGGTTTGGGCGAAAACTTAATTGCCTGTGTCATCCCCTGGAACTGCCGGATGGCAAGATCAACATCATCCCACTCCCCTTCTTGCACGCTCATCAATAGCAGCATGAGATTCGCACCGACGGAAAAGTTCGTCGCGTCATTTGTAATGACGAAGGCGTCGAAGTTGTCGCCATGACCGCCAGGTTTCAGCGTTTGCGCGATCAGGCTGATGATGTCGCCGCCCAGCGCGTTCATCTTGCTGTGGAACTCGACGCAACCCACGCCCTCGCCCAAATCAACCAGCGATGCGCCAGAATTTTTCTTCACCACTCCATTCGACTTCTTGGCGACCGTAACCGACCAAACCCCCTCTGGAACCTGGACAGCTTGCCAGCTCTCCTTTTCCAGGCTCCAGAATTTGCGCCCGGAAGGCGTGGTCGCGTCATCGATGTACCAGCCTTTGTGACCCGCAGCGAGGAGCTTTTCCACGTTCTTTGCGATTGGCTTGCCCTCTTTCTTCATGCGAGCAACGGTGGGCTCAACTCCGACGGCGTTCCAGAGTTCAAATGGCCCCATTTCCCAGTTGAAGCCCAAGCGCATGGCCCGATCGATTTCAATGGTCGAATCGGCGATCTCGGGCACTCGATTGGCGGAGTAAGTCCAGAGGTCGGAAAGCGCATTCCAAAGAAACTGCCCTGCTTTATCGCTTTTCTGGCCTGCTGGTCCATCGATGCCGAGCAACATTCGCAAGCGGGCGCCTGTCTCCTCTATATTCTTCGCCATATCGAGGGCAGCGAACTTTGGCCTTTGCCGCGGATGGTATTCCAGCGTTTTCCAGTCGATGGCGAGGCGCTCATCTTCTTTTTTTTCGCCCACAGAACCGCCCGACGAGGTCGCAACACTTTTCTTGTAAAACCCGCCCTTGGTTTTGTCGCCCAGCCATTTGCGTTGCAGCATCTGCTGAAAAAAATCGGGCAAGCGCAGATCGCTACGCTCGTCGTGCACATGCGCGGTCATGTTTTGAACCACGTGGCCAATGATGTCCAACCCCACCAGATCGATGGTGCGGAACGTCGCCGACTTCGGCCATCCCACGGCCTGACCGGTGAGCGCGTCGACCTCTTCTATCGGCAAATCCATTTCCTGCATCAGCCGCATCACGTTCAATGCCGAGAAGGTTCCGATGCGGTTGGCGATGAAGTTAGGCGTGTCTTTGGCGATGACGACGCCCTTACCCAGCTGTATGTCGCAGAATTGCGAAACTGCCTCTATCAGAGAACGGTCTGCCTCCGGCGTGGGAATCAATTCGAGCAATCGCATATAGCGCGGGGGATTGAAAAAATGCGTGCCAAACCACGACCGACGGAAATCCTCTGAGAAGCCTTCAGCGATTCTTCCCACCGGAAGGCCGCTGGTGTTCGTGGTAATAATCGTGCCAGGCCTGTGAATGGCTTCGACTTTCTTCAGCAGCGCACGCTTGATATCCAGATCTTCGACGACCGCTTCGATAATCCAATCGACTTCAGCAAGCTTCTTCAGGTCATCATCGAAGTTTCCGATTGTGACCAAGCCGGCCAGCGAAGAGTCCATGAATGCCGCGGGTTTGGATTTTCTTGCGGCCTCCAGCCCGGCTGCGGCAATTTTGTTTCGCTCGGCCGGAGCCGTGCCCACAACATCCTTCGGAACGATGTCAAACAGATAAGTGGGAACGCCCGCGTTGGCAAAGTGCGCGGCAATGCGTGCGCCCATGGTTCCGGCCCCGAGAATAGCGACTTTATGAATGCGCTTCATGATCGAGCCTCTGGGAGGATAGCTGATGTTTTTGGAAAGCCGCGAAACCGGTATTCTCCGCCGGCACTGTTTCTAAGGGTTCAGGGGTCAAGGAATCAGAACGTGGGACCAGATATAGCTGGCCCCTGACCTCTGGCCCCTGACTCTCACGGCAGTTTATCGACAGCCCAATCGTTGTGGCCAGTGTTTATGACAACAACGCTCGAGAAGCGGCGTTTCGCCCGATGCCCTTCCCCTCGGCTGACCAGCACGACCGGAAATTCGTACACGCCACTCTTCAGCACCTTGCCCTTGCCAATCTCATAGCCGGACGGCGCGGCATTCGAAAAGAACGTATGGATCGCCTCGGGTCCGGCCATCTGCTTGGCACGGCTGCTGAGCAAAATAATTCCGTTCTCGAAGTCGGCATTCTGCCAAGCCTGCACGAGGCGGTCCGCCGCCGACACCGCGGACAGGTAACTCTCGTCAAGCGCACGCTCCCGCGACTTGGCGGAGAGAGGCGGTGCCAGCGCAAATGAAAAAGCAAGTAGCGTAGAAACCAACATGGCAGAACGCCGAAGAACGTATTGCATCGACATGAAAGTATTATGCGGGAAAAGCTGGCGTGGAAGAAAATCCCGGCGTGCCATTAGGAATCGTTGTCCTTAGGATTCGGTTTCAAGATTGGGATGCGCTCCAACATATTCCAGCGCCAGCCGTCCCATTTTTTTCTCTCCGCTATAAGCCAGCATTTTGGGCGCGTCTTCCAGCCGAATCCATTGCGCCCGCGCAACTTCGACGCGCATCTCCGGCGCGATTTCATCGATGCGCCCCGAGCGATAGCGCATCAGATAGAAGCTGACAATCTTGAAAACCCGCTGCCTGTCACCCCAGGATCGCGTGTAGACATACTTGATATCCGCGAGTTTGATGATCGGTTCGGCGGTTATTCCGCTTTCTTCGAAAACTTCGCGCACCGCCGTATCCCGAGCTTTCTCGCCGGGGTCCACCAGCCCCTTCGGAAGCGCCAAGATAGGTGTTCGCGCGCGTCCCGTTTTCGTGCGTTCCGTTCGAGCGGTTTCCGGCTCAGCCTCTGTGGAACCCGTGAGCTCTTTGGCAGGCTCAATGGCTACCATCCACCATTCACCCTCACGCTTCCGAACCACCACACCCCCGGCTGAGGTTTCGCGCATCATACCATTTCGCTAAGTTAGTAGTATCACAGGGCTTTAGTCACTTTGTTGGCAGAGGCTGAATTCTAACGCCAAGCCAGCAATCATTTTCCTTCGCGGCTGTAATCCTCGGCAGTAACCACGGTAAGACCCAAAGTAATTTCCCCCTAGCACCAAAGTGGTCTGACACATTTCCACAGAAGCTGGCATCTTAGTTGTTGTAGGCCGCGTGAAGCGGGCCGAATGTGGGTTTGTAGTAGGTGTGGGGTTTCTGTGAAGAACAGCCTGGGCAGGATCATCCGGTCAGTACAGGCATTCGGACGCGAGCTCTCGCGCAAAGCCATCCTCGCCGAGCCGAACGCCCCCGCCATCGGCGTTGCTCTGGGCGGCGGTTTTGCCCGCGGAATTGCCCATATCGGTGTTCTCAAGGTTCTCGAGGAGGAAGGCATCCCCGTTCGCTTCATCGCGGGAACGAGCGTGGGCGCCTTAATCGGTGCCGTCTATTGCAGCGGAGTTTCCGCCGCCGAACTCGAGAAGGTTGCGCACTCCTGCCGCTTTACTACTTTCGCTCGCTGGACCGTTTCGCGCTACGGCTTCGCTTCCAATGACCGCATGGTGACCTTTCTCAACCGCACTCTGAAGGTCACTAGTTTTGAGCAACTGCGAATTCCTTTAGGAGTTACCGCCACCGATTTCAACAGCGGGGAAGGCGTGGTTTTCCACTCTGGCTCAATTATCGATCCCGTACGCGCCAGCTGTGCTTATCCGGGGATGTTTCTACCTGTCGAAATTCGCGGGCGCTACCTGGTCGACGGTATGCTCTCGCATCCCGTCCCGACCCAACCTCTAATCGAGATGGGGGCCGACCGCGTGCTCGCCGTGCATCTCAAAGGACAGTGGACAAACCATGGCGCTCCACGCCATCTTTTTGATGTGATCGGGCAGTCCTTCGCGATCGCGCAAGATCAGATGAGCCACCTCTGGAGAAGCGCGGCCGATGTGCTGGTCGAACCCGACGTCGCCGGCTTTGCTTACGACGATTTCAAGCGCGCCGCCGAACTGATTCGCGCCGGCGAAGCCGCTATGCGCGCAGTACTGCCGGAAGTACGCAAATGGTTCGAAGTTCCGGAGCAGACGCCAATTGCCCCAAAGGTCCGCAAGAAGCCTGCGCCTGCTGTTGCGCATCCCTCTCCCATGCCGGCAGATTAACTTTAGTGCACAATCTGCCTGAAAACGCAGTGACAAATCTTTCAGTCTCCTTATAAACTCCACCATAGTTGAAAGGTTTTTATGGCCACCACCACCGCGGTTCCCGGCGCCAAAATCTCCGGCGGCAGCTTTCTACTCGAGACCCGCCGCCCGGAGGAAATCTTCACGCCGGAAGATTTCACCGAGCAGCATCAACTTATCGGCCAGACCGCCGAGGAATTTGCCCTCAACGAGATAGTGCCCAATATCGAAAAAATCGAGCACAAGGATTTCTCTGTCTCGCGCGATCTGCTCAAAAAAGCCGGCGAGCTGGGACTCAGCTCGGTTGAAATTCCCGAAGCCTATGGCGGCCTCGAAATGGATAAAGTTACCGCCGCCGTGATTGCCGACCACATCGCCAAGTACGCCGGCTTCGCCACTACCTGGGGCGGACACACAGGCATCGGCACGCTGCCGATTGTTTATTTCGGCACCGAGGAACAAAAGAAAAAGTATCTGCCTCGCCTGGCCGCTGGAGAGATTGTCGGCGCCTACGCTCTTTCGGAAGCTTCCTCCGGCTCCGATGCGCTCAACTGCCGCGCGCGCGCACAACTTTCGCCCGATGGCAAGTATTACATCCTGAGCGGCGAAAAAATGTGGATCACCAACGCCGGCTTCGCCGACCTGTTTACTGTCTTCGCCAAAATCGACGGCGAAAAGTTCAGCGCATTCCTGGTCGAACGCAATTTCCCTGGGTTCTCCGTAGGCGCCGAAGAACACAAAATGGGCATTCGCGGATCTTCCACTTGCCCGATCATTCTGAACGATTGCAAGGTTCCCGTCGAAAACCTGCTTGGAGAGGCCGGCAAGGGTCACCTCATCGCTTTCAACATCCTCAACGTAGGCCGCTTCAAGCTGGGTGCGATGTGCGTTGGCGGTGGCCGCGTATCGCTGGAAAACGCGATTGCCTACGCAAAGCAGCGCAAGGCGTTCAATAAAGTCATCGCTGATTTCGGCCTGGTTCGGGAAAAGATCGCGAACATGGCCTCGCTGCTGTTCGTGGGCGAATCTCTGGTTTACCGGACTGTGGCATTGATGGACGTGGCTCTGAACGAGGTCGATAAATCCGCCGCTGATGCCGCCAGGCAGACGCTGAAAGCCATCGAAGAATATGCCGTCGAGTGCTCCATCATCAAAGTCTGGGGCTCGGAGATGATCGACTACGTGGTCGACGAAACCGTGCAGATTTACGCCGGCTACGGCTTTGTCGAGGAATATCCCGCCGAGCGCGCCTACCGCGATGCCCGCATCAACCGCATCTTCGAAGGCACTAACGAAATCAATCGCCTCATCATCACTGGCTTTTTGCTCAAGCGCGCGATGAGTGGACAATTACCGCTCATGCCCGCAATCAAAAAGCTCATGGACGAAGTTCTCTCCGGTCCTTCCACGAGCGAAGACCTTGAAGGCTCGCTCGCCGAAGAACGCAAACTCATCGATCAGGCCAAAAAGCTGGGCCTATTCGCCGCTGGGTCGGCCACGCAAAAATACATGCAGGCGATTCAGGACCAGCAGGAAATCATGGGCGCGATTGCCGACATAACCATCGAAACCTACGCCATGGAATCGGCCGTGCTGCGCGCGCAGAAAATCGCTGACACAAAAGGCGAATCCGCCGCCGCGCTGCCCATCGCCATGACTCGTATTTATCTTGCCCAAGCGATGGAAAAAGTAGAATCGGCAGCAAGGAAGGTCATCGC
>JASHQM010000030.1 GCA_030039165.1 Candidatus Sulfotelmatobacter sp.
GTTTCAACTAATTAGCCGTATCTCCCATGAAACTTCCGGCTTCCTACGCAGCTGCAATACCAACGCCGTTGAGGTCGGCAAGAGTTTGCTCCGGCAGCTCCAATGCTGCCGCCTTAAGATTCTCGCGCAGATGCTGCACCGACGACGTACCGGGTATCAGAAGGATATTCGGCGACCGGTGAAGCAGCCACGCCAGCGCTACCTGCATGGGAGTTGCTCCGAGCGACGCCGCTACCTGGTTGAGCCTTGACGACTGCAAGGGGGAAAATCCTCCGAGTGGAAAATAGGGCACGTAGCCGATCCCCTGAGCCACCAGATTGTCTATGAATTCGTCATCGCCGCGTTGGGCCAGGTTATAGAAGTTCTGGATGCAGACGATCTCCGTAATCTTTTGCGCGTCGGCCAATTGCTTGGGAGAGACCGTGCTGAGGCCAATATGCCGAACCAGGCCTTTCTGCTGGAGTTCGGCGAGGGCTGAGAGCGGCTCTTCAAACGGCTCATCTTCAGGGGCGGAGAAACCTCCGAGGCGGAGATTCACGACATGGATGGAATCGACGCCGAGGTTGCGCAGGTTGTCGTGCACGGCGTCGATGATCTCCTGGCGAGAACGAGCGTGCGGCCACGACCCATCGCCGCCGCGGCGTGCGCCCACTTTTGTCACGATGACGAGATCGTCAGAATAAGGATAGAGAGCCTGTTTGATGAGCTGATTGGTTATGTGCGGCCCGTAGTAATCGCTGGTGTCGATATGGTTGACTCCTGAGGCCACAGCCTCACGGAGCACAGCGAGGGCGCCAGGAACGTCGCGCGGCGGACCCCAAACCAGCTTGTCACCGTCGCGTCCAGCGAGTTGCATGGCGCCATAACCCATGCGGTTTACGGAGATTGAAGTATTACGAAAAGAAAATTCACCGCCAAGAGTCGAATGTTTCGCCATATATCTCCCTCTGAAGCTTGCTTAAGCTACGACAAAAAGCGTTGCTTATTACTCTCGAAGGACAGTACCGCTTATTCGATGATTAGACCTTAAGGTAGACTCTCCTTTTCGGCAGGATGTCTATGTATTTTTAGACCTGATCTGCCGCAATATCTTGCGTTGGGGAGAATGAGCCAGGAGGCATTCGAGCGACGTGTTGCCCTTCCACTGAGGGCCCAGAATGAAGTGTGCGGGGAGATGCGTGTCGAGTGGCGATTATTGCGAGCGGCGTCCGAGCCAGCCGTTGATGTGGGGCCAGGTAACTCGGTCGGCGCCGCTGCCAGCCATGATTCCGATGTGTCCGCCGCGCACGCGGAATAGTTCTTTATCCTTGCTGCGCACTTTCGACATGACCGCTTCCGACTGGCACGGCGGTGTGATGTGATCTGTCTCCGCGATAACGGTGAGCAGATTGGCGCGAATCTTGCTAAGATCGACGCGCTCCCCACGAATGATCCATTCGCCACGCATGAGCCGGTCGTTGCGGTAGAGATCGACGACGAGCTGGCGAAATGCGCCCCCAGCGAGGGGCACATTATCTGTGACCCAGGTATTCATCGCCCGCCACGCCTCGACCACTTGCGGGTTGTTGAGATTGTCCCAGAGCTTCAGATAATTGAGCACGTAGTTGTCGACTGGTTTGAGAGCGCGTGCGCCGTAGTCGATCATCTCTCCCGGCATGTTGCCGGTCGCGGCGAGAACTTTATCCACATCGAAGTACCGCTCATCAACCCAACGCGCGAACGTGATGCTCTCTTTGTTGGAGAAATCGAGCGGGGCCGTGAGCAGAATCAGATTGCGAAGTCCATCATCGGCGCGTAGAGCGGCGTAAACGGTGGCGAGGATGGCGCCGATGCACCAGCCCAACATGCTAAACTCCTCGGCGCCGGCAATCGCTTTCATCTTGCGGATGGCGCGAGGCATGTAGTCCAGCGTGTAATCGTCGAACTTCAGATGTTTGTCTTCCGGGCCGGGAGACCCCCAATCGAGCAAATACAGGTCATAGCCCTGTTTGACAATAAATTCGACGAAGCTGTGCCCGGGACGAAGGTCGAGGATGTAGGGGCGGTTCATCAGTGCAAATACCAGAATGAGCGGGATAGGGTGACGCTTTTCTGCGGGGACGACCGGAATATAACGATAGAGTTTTGCTTTGTTCAGAGTCCAAACTAATTCCTTGGGAGTTTGGGCAATGGGGACTTTAGTCGTAACCGCTTTGCTGAAGTTGGTCAGTTTTTCGGCCCAGGCCAAAAACTGGTCGGGAACAACCGCCGCTTCCGACATGGCTATCTCGCCCCTTTCCTGTTACGCCTGGCCGCTCTTCGGTGGGCGCGAGGTGGGGAAGCGGGCCGCATTGATTTTGCGACTTCGTCCAGCTTGGCATCGATGTCGTCGAGTTTCATCTCGACGTTGGTAAGACGCTCTGCCATGCTCACGAAATCGGCGCGCGAGGGCATGCTCAATTGGTGCAGCGCCTGGAGCATGGTTTTTTCCAATGCATCGCGAAACGGCGAAGAAGCAGTGAGATAGGCGTCCAGCATGGTGCCGGTGGCCTTGGCATAGGCCTCGCTGTTTACGGCCTCGACCATGGTTCTGGCCCAGGCGTCCAGATAGTTGTCGCGCACCTCGCGAAATGCGCCCTGCGGGTCGTAATCCTTGCCGTTGGGCGCGCGTTCGTCTGCCATAACGATCCTCCAAAAAAAGACAGCCAGAAGCGGACCCCTGGGTTCAATCGTCGTACCCCGAGCTGTCTATGTAATTGCAGTATATCGCCGTGCTACGCGGCAACAGGGCGCTTGATGGGCTTGGAAGCAAAGTCGAGCAGTGACTTCTGCGTCTCGAACAGCACATCGAAACCACTCTGGAATGCTTCAGCGAACGGATTCACGATGCGGAACTGCTCTTTGGCAGCTTCTGTGGCAGTCTTTTGCCGTTCGGCAATAAACTCCAGCGCCTTCTTCTGCGCGGCGATGGTTTGCTGCAGGCTCTGCTCAAACACCGAGGTCACTCCTTCGACCACCTTAGTTGCGGAGCCGCTGCGCTCCTCCGCCAGCTTGGCGATGGATTTGTTCTGCTCAACCGCCAGGTCAATAGCGCTCTTTTCGCTTTCGACGAAGTTCTCGAAGGCCTGGCCAAGCAGGTCGAATACGAACAGGCCGGGAGTTTCCGGCGCCATATTGAAAGCCTTCTTGCAGGTTTCGATAAACTCGGCATTCTGCCCGGCGGCCGCTTCCAGCGACTTCTTTTGCAGTTGCGCCACCCGCTCCACGTTCTTGGTAAAGGCGGGAACGAAACTCTCTAGAGTTGCGGCTTTCACGCCTTCAGTTGACTTCTTGGGGGTGCTCATGTTCTGCTCCTTAAGAGAAAGATTTAGGATATGCTGCGCAAGATGCTGCAATGCAGCATATAATGATCATAACGCATTTCGGCGCGGTGTCAAGGCAAAAAAGTAAATAATTTCAAGCGAGTCCGTCATGCCTGCTAAACCTGTGATTATTAAGAAATACGAGAACCGGCGGCTGTACGACACTACGAATAGCCGCTACATCAACCAGGACGAAATCGCCCGCATGATCCGCGAGGGGCGGGACGTTCGCGTCCTCGATGCTGCCAGTGGGGACGACCTGACGCGGCTGGTTCTCACGCAGATCATCGTGGAAGACGCGAAGGAGCCGGATTCTTCGTTGCCCCTCGACATCTTGCGCGAAATGGTGGTTGCCTCCGGAAAAGCCACGCAGGAAAATACGCTACGTTACATGAAGGCCCTGCTGGATATGTACCAGAACGCGTATCGCGCTCTTGCGCCGCCGCTGAGTCCGTTTGAATTTATACGACCGCGACCCGCAAGCGGGGCAAGGGTGGGTGAGGCGCCTGCAGATTCGCGGGATGCTCGTTCGGGGCGCGAACAGGAACTGCATCAGCGCGTGGAAGAACTGGAGGCGCTGGTGGCCAAGCTGGCTGGCGCGAAAGGCCCGAGCAAGGGCAAGAGCAAGACTAAGCGGCGAAGCAGTTCCTGATTTTGTGACGCGACTTTTCGGCGCCAGCACTGTGGCATCGAGTGTCACCAATTTGCTTTTTCGGTCACATGGATATGTGATTCGGGGCACAAACAAATCGCCGGCCGCGGAGTAGTTTCTGAGCCAGAGGCAGCGGCTTCCCGTTTTCTGGAACGTTGCGGCCAATCCATTTGAAGGTGGGCTCCCATGACGTATGCCAACGCGCCAGAATCAACGCTCAAGATATCATCTGCCGACAGACGTCTTGTAGCGTCGTACGATGTCGGGTACGAGCATAGCCAGCAGCACTACATTGAGATGCAATGCATAGTGGAGGATGGGGGCGAAGAGATCAGCTTCGCGCACCTGCCGCCGAGCACACAAGATGTAGCCGCCTAGCACTTGGGTATGGCTGGCACAACCCTGCGTCCACCAGGTGGACTGGCTAGAAGTGAAACCCTCCGCCGCAAATCAGGACTTCGCCGGTCACGTAATCGGAGAGCGGCGAGCAGAAGAAAAGCACAGCGCCGGCCGCATCTTCAGGAGTGCCGAGCCTACCTAGCGGACAACGGCTCCTGATCGAATCCAGCATGGACTGCTGCACGCCGATTTGAATCTTGTGCCCGCGCATTTCAATTTCCGATTGACCGCTGGTGAGCGGTTGCACCAGCCGGGTTTCGATCAAGCCAAAGCCGACAGCGTTCACGTTTACGTTGTAGCGTCCCCATTCCTTGGCCAGGGTTCGCGTGAGGCCGAGCACGCCTGCCTTTCCTGAGGAATAACCGGCCTGGCCGGCATTTCCATCGGTGGCGGCAATCGAAGTAATGTTCACCACCTTCCGCATTATGTGCTTACCGGCGGCAACTTCTTGCTTCGCAGCTTCGCGAATGTAAGAAGAGGCCGCGCGGAGAACTCGAAAGGGAACCACCAGGTGGATTTCGAGCATGGCCTGAAATTGCTCATCGGTGGTTTTTTGGATGACGTTATCCCAACTGTAGCCGGCGTTGTTGACAATGATGTCGATCGACCCGAAAGCTGAAAGTGTGGCCTCGATCAGTTTGTCGGGGAACGACGGTTGAACCAGATCGCCGACCATACGTTCAATGCGGTATCCGGCGTTACGAAGCGCACAGCGAGTCTCGCACAGAGCTGTGTCGTCAAGATCGTTGACCATTACGGCAGCGCCGCAAGAGGCGAGCTTATTGGCAATGGCGCGCCCGATGCCACGGCCCGCTCCCGTCACCAGGGCGGTCTTGCCTGCAAGCGTAAAGGGGACACGACATTCTGGCATTCGATCACCATCTCTTTCGAGTGGACAAATATTCTTGCAAAACAGCAGGCCTGCCGATTGATCCAAGCCGGATAAGCCAGGAATATCCTGGGTTTAGCCAGCCATTCTCGAGAACGAGGGAGGGAAAGTCCGCCGCGAACACGGCCGTCGCACACCCAGGGGTGGCAGAGCGTGCGTAGTTCATGCTGCACTGCGGCATACACTGCAGTATAGCGCCTCGCATGGTGTTGTCAAGCTGGCTCGGAACGCCTGCCTCCTCGGTGTCGGAACCAGAGATAGATGGGGACGCCGGCGAGGATGACGAGAATCCCATAAAGCGAATTCAGCCAGTTTTCGCGAAAAGTGTAGAAAAGCAGAATCGCGGCGGCAACAATGAAGAAAGCCGGCACGACCGGATATCCGATCATGCGGTAAGGACGGACAGCCTCCGCTTCCCGCCGCCTGAAAACAAATACGGTGCTGCCGGCAATCATATAAAACAGCCATTCCGCAAAGATGGCTAGCGAAAAAAGCTGGCGGAAGCTTTGGCCGAGCAACAATAAAGCAATTGATAGGACGGCTTGCACGAGAATCGCCATTGAGGGCGTGTGGAATCGGGGATGAACCTCGCCAAGGGTGGGGAAGAAATATCCGTCCCGGGCAACGGCGTAAGGTATACGCGCACCGCTCATGATGGTGCCGTTCAGGGTGACGAGCATGGAAATCGCCATTCCGGCGGAAACGATGTTTGCCCCCGCGCTCCCCATGATGCGCGCGACAGCATCCGAGGCCGGGCGCGGCGAGGCGGCAATCGCATCTGCGGGCAGAACGTATTGCACACCCGCATTTACAAGAATGTACAGCAATCCCACAATCGCGACGCCGGCGATCAGCGCGATAGGAATATTCCGCCCAGGATTTTTCACCTCTCCGCCGACCATGTTGAGATCGTTCCATCCGTCGTAAGCCCACAGCGCCGCCACCAGGGCTGCCATGAAGCCGGCGAGGCCGCCTCTGGCGCCAGTGAAGGTCGTCGCAAAGTTGCTCCAACCGCTCGCCACGCTTTGTCCGGCGCCGAGGCAGATGACCACGATGCCAAAAATGATGAAAACTTTGAGGATGGTAAACACAAGCTGGAACTCGCCAGCTTTTTTAACTCCCAGGTAGTTGAGGAAAGATATGAGGGCGGCGGCGGCAATGGCCACGAGCTGTCCCCAGGTGACGGAGAACGGGATGGAAATGACGTTGCGGGAGAAGAAGGAAAAGATTTGAAAGGTTCCCAGAATGCGGACCAAGCCCGTCGCAATCGTGGCTATAGACGCAGGTTTGGCGATGACGAACCACGTCCAGGCATAGAGAAAACCCGCGAGTGGCCCATAGGCATCGCGCACATAGACATATTCGCCACCTGCCTGGGGCTTCATCGCCCCCAGTTCGGCATACGTGAGCGCGCCAAAAAACGAAAGCACGCCACCAACCAGCCACGCCAGATAAACCAGCCTGGCTGAACCGACGGCTTGCATCATCTCGGTGGGAACAAGAAAGATCCCGCTGCCGATGATTGTGCCTACCACTACGGCGGCAGCGTGGCTGACACCGAGGTCACGGGAAAGCTCGGCGTGTGTGGTTTGGGTTGCTGTGGGCACGGAGTAGAAAGTATATGCGAGTGCAAAAGCAAAGTCTTAAACCGCCGAGATCGCTAGAAACTGGCCGCGAAGGGCGCGGAGAAAAGCATGAACGATGCGCGGCGGCGGTGAAACGGCCGGTGAGAAAATTGGGCAGAGTTTAGGATTATTCCTGACTTGCAACCACGAGGCTGGCCAGATATCCGGTCGTGAACGTGGCGATGGTTCCAATCAGCACCCACCAGGTCCAGGACACACCGGTCCAAAGCCAGAGATACAATTCGATGGCAAACCCGAAAACAAGTCCTACCATCGCGCCGGGCTCGTTGGCTTTGCGAGTCAGCACGCCGAGCAGAAAAACTCCCAGCAGCGCGCCGTAGGCCACAGAGGCAATCTGCAGGCCGACTTCGACGACGCGCCCAGCTTTATGCAACGAGAGCACGGCTAGCCCGAACAGAATCAGAGCCCACACGAAGGTTGACAATCGTGACAGGCGCATTCGCGTTCGTTCTTCCGTCTGCGGCCGGAGGCGCAAGTAAAAGTCCATGATCGAACTCGACGAAAGGGCGTTCAGCGCCGCGCTCAAGTTCGACATGGCGGCGGCGAGGATGGCCGCGATCAGCAAACCGGAGATTCCGTGCGGCATGTGAGTAACGATGAATGTGGGATAGATGCGGTCTGGCTTGCCGAATGCGGCCGAGGGGACGCGATAGTACGACCACAGCATCACACCGACCAAAAGAAACAATGCGAACTGAAACAGGACGGCAAACCCGCTCGAGATGAGAGCGGCCGCAGATTGCTTTTGGTTACGCGCCGCCAGGAGGCGCTGCACGATAAGTTGGTCGGTGCCGTGACTGGCCAAGGTGAAGAAGGTGCCCCCGATGACGCCTGCCCAAAAGGTGTAAGGAAGCCGGATGGTGGGCGTGAAGTCGAGGACCTGCAACTTGCCGGCCGCGCCCGCGGCTAAATGGACAGCGGTCCATCCGCCGGGGGTGAGCTGAACCATCGTCCATAACCCCACCAGAGTTCCCCCAACGTAGATCGCGGTCTGAACAACATCAGTCCAGATGACGGCGGCGAGGCCACCCTCGAAGGTGTAGATGAGGGTCAACAGGGTGATAATCGCAATTGAGGCCACCTGGCCAGTTCCCACGGCGATCGCTACGACTATCGAGACCGCGTAAACGCGTACTCCTTCCGCCGCGGCTCGCGTGAACAAAAACAATCCCGCCGTCAGGGAGCGCAGGCCGTGCCCGAAGCGGCGTTCAATCAGTTCGTAAGCGGTGTAGAGATCGCCGCGGAAGTAATGGGGCAACAGGACAAAGCTGATGACAATGCGCCCGACGACGTATCCCATGACCACCTGAAGAAAGGTGAAGTTGGTGTCATACGCGAGGCCGGGAATGCTGATAATGGTCAGCGTGCTGGTTTCGGCGGCGACAATGGAAAGCGCAATCGCCCACCAGGGAATATCACGCCCGGCAAGAAAATAATCGCGCAAAGAACGATGACGTTTGCGGAAGCGCAAGCCGAAGAGAGTGATTCCGGCCAGGTATAAGGCGATAATCGCAAGATCGAGTTTATCGAGGCCCATGCTAGTGGCCGAAACCGCTACATCACCTTTCGCGCGATGACCGTGCCGGGATCGTAAAGCTCGGAGGAACAGGCGACCAGCCAAAATGGAGAGGAGCCGTCGTTGCGCATGGCCTGAG
The DNA here is from genome assembly GCA_030039165.1 of Candidatus Sulfotelmatobacter sp. GTDB lineage: Bacteria > Acidobacteriota > Terriglobia > Terriglobales > Acidobacteriaceae > Sulfotelmatobacter. The sequence goes on from JASHQM010000030.1 coordinate 8,583, forward strand.
CGCAGCCCGGAGAGATCAGAACCAATACGGCGGATTTGCCGTCAAACTGGCGGCGCTGTATTGTCGTGTTCTCGCCTTCATCCCAGTGAAATGACCACGCACTGCCGGGGAGGAACACAATGGCTTGACGCTTGCGAATGTGAAAGTGGTTGCCGCGAACGCCGCCGGGCAACACGGAGGCCAGGTGCACGTCGGCAATACGGCCAATGAACTCAAGCGCCTGACGGGGAGCAGAGAAGCTAAAGCCGCGCGCATCGCCATGGTTGTCAACTTCGGAGATTTGGATCTTCATCTTCGATGCTCGTAATGTCGACTCCTTCGCATTATGGCCGGAGTTGGCTTCCTGCACGAGTGAGTGTTTTGGGACTCGCCTAAGAGATCCGGTTTACGCGGGTAGAGAGACTGCCAGTCTGAGAACCCGGAACTCTGTGGTAGAACTAACGCGTGACTTATTACCTGGGCGTCGATGGCGGCGGCAGCAAGACAGCATGCGCTGTGGGCGATGGCTCGACGATTATAGGAACCGGAACCGCGGGTCCAAGCAACCTTACCCGCATCAGTGAAGACCGTGCACGCAAGTCACTGCATGACGCGATTCGCGATGCGTGTGCAGCGGCACAGATTGAGCCGCGCCAAATCCAAAAAGCGTGCGTCGGAGTTGCGGGCGCGGCTCGCAATGACATCGCCGCCTGTGTGCGGAAGATCGTCGCAGAACTTATTTGCAGCGAGATCGAGATCGCCGGCGATATGGAGATTGCTCTGGCTGCCGCTTTCGGCCGTGGACCGGGCATAATTGTGATCGCCGGTACAGGTTCGATCGCCTATGGCCGTGATGCACGGGGGCGCACCGCACGCGCAGGCGGCTGGGGTTACGCGGTTTCCGACGAGGGCTCGGCACACTGGATTGGCCACGCGGCAGTAAGCGCTTTGCTGCGGCGATTCGACGAGCGAATGGTCGTCCAAAGCAACCTGGAAGAACTAGCTCGCGGGTCGCCGCTTTTTTGTGCGATGCAGAGCGCTTGGAAGCTGAGATCTTTGGACGACTTTCTACGTGCCGCCAATTCAAGACGAGACTTTGCTGGGTTGTTTCCAATGATTCTGAAAGCTGCGGAGCGTGAGGATGAGCTTGCACAGCAGATTCTCACCAAGGCTGGCGAGGAACTGGCCAGGCTTGGCGGAATCGTGGTGCACTCCCTTTTTGGGGAAGGCAATGCCGCAGAAGTGATTTCAGTGGCCATGGCTGGCGGTGTGTTTCAGCATGCGCCGCATGTGCGCCAGATTTTCTGCGAGCGATTACGTAAGCTAAATAGAAGAATTGACATCAGAGAGCAAATCGCCGAGCCGATGATGGGCGCATTGCAAATCGCCCGCCAGAGCTCCCCGAAAAGGCAAGATCACACTGCCTTGCGAGCTTCCGAAAAATATAGGGTCCCCAGAGAAGAGCCGTTAAACCACGACTAGACACTGAGACTAAAACTCAGCCCTCCTCGCGCGCTCGCCCGATCCGGGGACAAAAAACTAGGGTTGACGATTTTATCTATGAAGTCCGTCAACCCAGACATTGCGAGCCCCCAGAGGGTTCGGCCCAAGTTACTACAGGTTACTTTCGTGACCTTGCGGTCGCGGCGCAACCCAGGTAAGTTCTGCTTCACATCGGCGGCAGACCGCCGTTGTTGTCGCATTTTTGTTGTAAGGTTTGTTGTGCTGGGCACACGATGATCGGCCCTCCATCCGGGGCGGGAACCTGCGGAACGGCGACCGATAGGACTGTGCCCACTAATCCAAACATCAGGATCGAAATCCTGAGTGTCTGCTTCATTGGAGTCACTCCTGCCCGCGCGTTAATGCACCAGAAACTGTGCTTAGTACGCGGGGCCTGAATTATACGGTACTCGTCAAGTCATTTTTCAAGCCCCTTTCCGCTTGTTCCAACCCCAGCCAAAACCCCGCCTTGCAATCCCAGATTGGGTCTCAAGTACGTGCTTATACAAGCCATTTGTATAGAGGAAACAACCATCGAATATATAAAGAGATACTTTAATGTGGGGTCGGCGGTGGATCGATGGCTTCTTGCAAGGATAGGAAATTTACAAAATCCGAAATTGCCGCCTATCTGCTCAGCGCTTCGAGGCGACTCGATCGACGAGTCCCGAGATGCTAAGGCTGCTCATCGGGATGACTGTTCGAGCGCCGTTGCTGGCAGCTACGGCTGCGGTCTCGGCAGCGAGAGGAGCTTGCCTCCGAGACAGGGCGCGATCCACCATGCCTTCGAACATCGGAATCAGTGAATCCGCGGGCAGCGGGTGCTGAATATCTGAGAGGCTCTGTTCCCAGCGCTGCGGTCGAAGCAGCGTAGCTCCAGCCTCGCGCACGCTACTGGGCATTACCGCGTAGCCGAGCCAGACCAACAGAGCGATATTGTAGGCGCTCATGTTGATAAGGCTCATCGTCAAATTGCTGAGATGATTGCCCGCCCAGGAAGCGATTAGAGCCAGTTCGACCACCGCAAAACAACCGAACCCCAGAGCAATACCAAAGCTTTGCTGCCTGCGGCTCACGCCGAGATAACGCGCGAAGGCAAGAAGGAACAGCACCATGCCGACTTGAATAATCCGCACGCAGCGCTGTCCGGTTAGGATGGCCTGGACCCAGGATGGCATGTCCAGGGAGTTCGAGGAAACGGAAACCACTCCAGCCACCAGCAGCATCACCAGTCCAGCCCACTTGAACAGCACCGTTCCAAGATCACGCAATGTGTGGAAGGGCCGAAAGACGTCGACAAATGCCTCATGGATCACTTTGAATCCCAAGGCTGCGCTGATGGCCGTGCTGATCCATGAAACATAGAAAATGGCCGCGCGATGGTACCTGTAGGTAGGAAAAACAATGGCAAAGGTAAGAACCTGAAGAATGACGTAGGCGAAGAAGTATTTGAAGAGGCGATGCTGTCTGCGCCGGAACATGATGATGGCGATCAGCGCTTGCAGAGCAGGATGCGCGAACCAAAGAATGTAATAGAGGGTTTTAATCTTCTCATTCATTGCGCAATGCCTGTAAAGCTCGCCCAGCCCTTGACCAAGAATGACTTAATGGCTGCAAACACGGGTGGTAACTAAGGGAAAACTAAACCTTCTCACTCGTATGTTCAATGTACTCAGGTAACCGAAAGTAACGTTACTTTCGGGCCATATGGAGTGACCTGTCTGGGATTACACGAGAACCTACAGGCGTCCGGCTCTGTTTGTCTGGCTTTATGCAGGACTCTCAGCGAGAGAAACAAGATAAGAACAGTTCCAGAGCTCCGTGGGGATGCTCTGGCGGGGGCGCGCGGTAAGAATTATGTTGAATTCGTTTGTGTTCGGTAGCCCGGCGTCTCCGAGAAGGCCCTCCCACAGCCGTTGCCTTGAAGCATCCTCGACCTGCTCGGGTTTGACAACAGCCAGGCGGGACAGCCAATCGTGGACGTCTCTGCTGCGGCGTGCGCCCGCAATCACATAAGAAACGTCGACCTCTTGCGAGGCAAAATGCCATGCCAATGACGCCGCCAAATTTACTCCTCGTTCATAAGCCTGCTCGGAGAGAATGCCCGCCCCCGGATTATCGAAAATAATGCACAATTTGCGGTCCTCCTGGCGGCTGAACTCTCGCACTTTCAGCGAACCGGATTTCGCCGTAGCCTTCCAGTCGAGGTGGCGCGCAGAGTCCTCGGGCATGTATTCGCGGATGCAATATAAGTCCGCTCCCTGCCCCCGAACAAAGCTCTCCCATTCCCCACGAACCAGAGGCAGAATTTCAAGAAGCTCATCGGCGGGCTCGACTGGAGGATAGACCAGGAGTTCACGCCTGAGTAGGATATGGCGCGTCTTGGTTAGAAATGCGAACGGAAAGCGCGTAGCCAAGCCGAAGCTCGATTCGCAATAGCGGCCACGGCGAGCAAATCGCAGATCGAGCTCTGCAGTGAGCGACCCTCCCGCCGGCAAGTAGGGAAAATAAATCATTCCGTCAAACAGTCCCGGTTCTTTGGGAGCTACTTTGTCGCGGCGCACGCTCCAGTCGCGAACGCGGAGCCACTGGTTTTCCGGGACGCGGTTTCGCGGAAAGGAGAATGTCGTCCGCTCCCATTTCCACTGTTTTCGATCATTCTTATCTCTGTCGGCTGACACTACGCCAATTGAGAATGACGGCAGGAAGCGCCTCAAACTGTGAAGATCGATCCGCGCGGTGGCACTGCGCCGGGCAAAAACATGTTCTGGCAGGCGAACCTCCAGTTCGAGTCCGCGTAAAACCGCGGCCGAAACGATTCCTGAAACCAGAATCGCCGCCAGCATGGCGGAGACGACGATATACAGCAGATTATTTCCTGTGTTCAGGGCCGCGATGCCGATCACCAGGGTCACGAGCACGTAAATCACCCCCGCGCGCGTCACGTCGAAACGCAAGGTCTGCCGCAGCCGTTCGATCGCCACACGCCGTGCGAGGTAGGGAACTGTAACCAGTCCGACGAAGGCCGCCAGCAACAGCGCAACCGACGCCAGGATGACCGATGCCCATAGATTTCCCGCCTCCCCCGAAGCCGTCGAAAACAGCGCCGCCATGAAGGCCAAACCAAGTCCGATCAGAGCAAGCAGGAATTTGATCCACACTTCCGCAGCGGAAGAGTGTACCCAGGAAATTGCGCGGACTGGGTTCGCAGGATTGGAGGCCATTCATTCGAGGCTAGCACTGCAAGGAAGAACGAACAATTGCCCATGGCTTGCGAGGAAACCGTTCGTAACCCGAAGAGCTTGGCGCCCGCTCGAAAATGAGAAATGCGTCAATGAATCGCCGGCGGCTAACGCTTCGGTTTATACGCCTTACCCAGACATTCGCCTTGAAACAATCGTTCGTCTATCCGGTGCAGATTCTCTGCCATCGCCGGTGTAATCAGCGGGTAATGTCTGATTTCGAAAAGGTGATAAACCACAAACCAAATCGGTTTGTCAGTGGTCATCCATTGCTGGCGATCGAAACGCTTCAAGTTGACGGGGACAGAATATCGCCGCAGCGTGCGCTCGCGCCGCAGATTGAAATAGACGTTGAAGTAAGTTAGCGCCAGTTCCCGCAGTGTGCGATGAACAGGCTCACGCCAGCGGCAGCCGCTGTAGTTTGACTTAGCAACCGCGCCCCAGCATCCGTGCTGGCGAAAAATCGCGACCACGTGATCGGTATCGTGGTCGGCTTCAAAATCCAGCAACAGCGGAGGAAACCCGTTTGCGCGGAGCGCCGCTGCGGCAAAGATCGCGCCCTCCAGACAGTGCGCCGTCTCTTCCGCAAGAACGCGCCGCGGCGACCACGCAGTGTCGGCCAGATGATAGGGAGCATCGTCGAGAAACTTTTGAACGCCATGCGGATCCTTCATGCTCCGGAACTTGCGCAATTCCTTTGGGGTGAATGCCTGGAGGGGATCGTTCATTGACCGACGAGTTTACACGAGAAGCAGGGGCCAGGCGGCACAGACCAAGGGCCATGCAGCATCTTTCTGACCCTGACCCCTCTATCCAAACACCTGCGCCAATTCTCTCGGGGTGTCCACAAGCACATCTGGCTGGCAGCTTTCCAATGTGTGTGGAGCAAACCCATACCTCACGCCAACCGTCCACAAACCGGCGTTCCTGCCGGTTTCGACATCAACGTGAGAGTCGCCGACAATCACCGCTTCATCCGCGCGCGCTCCATTTTCTTCCAGCAATCTTCGCGCCCCCTCGGGATCGGGCTTCTTGGTGGCGAAACTGTTCCCCCCATAAACCTGCGCGAAGAAGGAGGCCATCCCAAGAGCGGCGACGATGGCGCGCGATGGCCCTACCGGCTTGTTTGTGAGCACCGCCATCCTGCGCGGCGATGCATTGCGATTACTTGGTTCACCGCCCGCTCGCTGAATCGATGCCAGGGATTCCGGAATTCCCGCGTAAATCGTCGTATGGTCGAGTTTGTGTTCGCGGTAATAAGAAAGGAAGAATTGCAATCCTTGCTGCACGAGCGCCTGATCAACCGCCTCCGCCGCAAGCGCCCGCTGGATCAGAATAGGGGCTCCGTCACCGACGTAGCTGGCGATTACATCATCGGGGAGTTCGGGCCGTCCAATGTGCCGCAGTGCAGCGTTCACCGAGTGGACCAGATCGCGGCGCGAATCGATCAGGGTGCCATCCAGATCAAAGATCACTAGTTTGATCGTGCACGGATCGAAGGCTCGATTGGTTTGAATCATTCATCATCAGAATAAATGATGGCGCCTGCGCCGGAGGACGCTATGACGCGGCCGATTACCGCGGTTCTGTAATTTGCTGGCCGTGCTTATTTCCACATCCGCCGTTCCGATTTACAATGCAACCTGCCGCTGCGCTTTGGCACCGCATTTATACTGGATGTAGGGAAACCGGATGGCGACCACTAAAACCGATCCCAAGCTCTCGTTGGGCAATCAGCGTGGCAAGAAGCCACAGACTTACGAGGGACTCACCCACGGGCAGCTCATCGAACTCTACTGCATCATGTATACCTCCCGGCGCATCGATGACCGGGAAATCCTGCTCAAACGCCAGCAGAAGATCTTTTTTCAGATGTCGGGAGCGGGCCATGAGGCCATCGGTGCAGCCGCCGGGCTGATGCTGAAACCGGCATACGATTGGTTTTATCCCTACTACCGAGACCGCTCTTTGTGCCTGGCTCTTGGCGCAAAACCGGTGGAGATGTTTCTCCAGGCAGTCGGCGCTGCTGATGACCCCAGCTCTGGTGGCCGACAGATGCCTTCGCACTGGGGATACAAGCGGCTCAACATCGTTACGCAGTCTTCACCCACCGGGTCGCAGATTCTTCAGGCGGTCGGTTGTGCCGAAGCCGGGCGATACTTGACGCAACATCCGAAAGCGGCCGAGATTCCCTCCGACGCACCCGATTACCGGCGCTTTAAAGATGTGAGTTTCCATGGCGATGAAGTCGTCTATGTGTCCCTCGGCGACGGGACGACAAGCGAAGGCGAATTCTGGGAAGCAATGAACGCCGCCGCGCTGACCAGACTGCCGGTAATTTTCTGCGTGCAGGATAACGGGTACGCGATCTCAGTACCAATAGAAGCGCAAACCGCCGGGGGCAGTATTTCGCGTCTGGTTTCCGGCTTTCCGAACTTTCACTTCGAAGAAGTGGACGGGACCGATCCCGTCGCAAGTTGCGCCGCCTTCCGCCGCGCTGCCCAATATTGCCGCGAGGGAAACGGTCCCGCCTTCGTTCATGCGCACGTGATTCGTCCGTACTCGCATTCGCTTTCTGACGATGAGCGCCTGTACCGTCCCGAATCCGAGCGCGAGCGCGATGCCGCGCGCGATCCGGTTTCGCGTACGCAAATGTTTCTTTTGCGCGAGGGAATTCTCGACGCCAAAGGCATTACCGAACTCGAAAAGAAAGTAGAAGATGACCTTCAGGCGGCTGTCGATCAAGCCCTCGCAGCCTTGCCCGCTGCCCCGGAAAGCGTGATGCAATTCGTTTATTCGCCCGATCTCGATCCTACGTCGGCTACCTTCGAGAGGCCCGCCCAATCCGATGCTTCCGAAGGAAAGAAATCAGCCAAGACCATGGCCGATCTCATCAATGCGACGCTTCACGATGAGATGAAGCGCGACGAGCGCACCGTGATCTTCGGCGAAGACGTGGCCGATTGCAGCAGGGAAGAATACCTAAAGCAGAAACTGGTCAAAGGCAAAGGGGGCGTTTTCAAGCTTACCTTCGGATTGCAGTGTGAATTTGGACCGGACCGTGTCTTTAATTCTCCGCTTGCCGAAGCGGCCATTGTGGGCCGCGCCACCGGCATGGCCACGCGCGGGCTCAAGCCGGTGGTCGAGATTCAGTTCTTTGATTACATCTGGCCGGCGATGATGCAGATTCGCGACGAGTTGGCAGTCATCCGCTGGCGCTCGAATAATGCGTTCTCGTGCCCTCTAGTGATTCGGGTCGCGATCGGCGGCTATTTGACTGGCGGAGCCATCTATCACTCGCAATGCGGTGAGAGCGAGTTCACTCACATACCGGGCCTGCGCGTGGTTTTTCCTTCGAACGCTCTCGACGCGGCAGGGTTGTTACGCACTGCCATTCGCTGCGACGATCCCGTGCTCTTCCTGGAGCATAAGCGCCTGTACCGCGAAACTTACGGCCGCGCGCCTTATCCCGGCCCTGACTTCATGATTCCCTTCGGCAAGGCAAGCGTCGTCCAGCCGGGAAGTGACTTGACTGTGATTACATACGGCGCAGTCGTCCCACGCGCTTTGCAAGCGGCACAAAAGCTCGAGCGCGAACATGGCGTTCATGTGGAGTTGATTGACTTGCGCAGCCTGAATCCGTTCGATTGGGAGACCATCGCAACTTCAGTCAGCAAAACCAATCGCGCTCTCGTCGCCTATGAAGATTCTTTGAGCTGGGGCTACGGAGCCGAGATTGCGGCCCGAATTGCCGACCAACTCTTCGATCAACTCGATGCACCGGTTCGCCGCGTCGCCGCAGCCGACACCTTCGTCGCTTATCAGCCAATTCTCGAAGATGCCATCTTGCCGCAGCCGAACGATTTGTTCCGCGCCATGAAGGAGCTGGCAGAGTACTGAGTTCGCGCGCAAGGCAAATGGTGGATGCGCTTTAACACGCAGCGGGCTGCCTCTGGCCGAATTACTACTGCATTTCCAATTAGGCAGTGTGCCCCCGGCCCTCGCCTTGTAGAATAGTCACAGAAGCGAGCCGGGCACTTGCATCTCTGCGGGAACTTGACGCTCCCGATTGCCGTATCCTCCACATGAAGAAGCCGGGTCTCATCCTGTCGTCATTCCTGATTGCCGGTGTAGTGATTCTGGTTGGTAGTCTGTCCGCGGTTACGCAGGACGATCCAGCTCCAACACTATCCATTGCGGCTTCGAAGCCTGACCTTACGCCCGATGCGAACGGCGTCCTGTCGCAGCAGCAGATGCAACAACTTTTGCGCGTGGTTGCGGAAAAGGACATGGAAAATGACAAACGCCTGCGCGACTACACCTATATCGAGCGCGACGTGCACCACAATCTGGATCACAATGGACAAGTTAAATCGACTGAAATCACAACTTACGATGTGATGGAAATCGAAGGCGAGCAGGTGCAGCGGTTGACGGAGAAAAACGATAAGCCACTCGATGCCAAGGACGCGGCCAAAGAAGACGGGAAGATTCAGAAGATCATCGACAAACGCAAAAATGAATCGGAAGAAGCTAGAAGGAAACGCGAGCAGAAAGAAGAAAAAGACCGGGAAGACGACCGCAAGTTCGTCTTAGAGGTCGCCGATGCTTATAACTTCCATCTGGTCGGCACAGAGTCATTGGGAGGCCGGGAAGCGTGGGTGATCGATGCCGAACCGCGGCCAGGCTATGAACCTCACATGAAGGAAGCGAAGTTCCTGCCGAAGTTTCGCGGCCGGGTGTGGATCGACAAAAGCGACATGCAGCTCTCGAAGATGGACGTACAGTGCATCGACACGGTTTCCGTCGGGCTGTTCCTGGCGCGCATTCACAAGGGAACCCGCTTCGTATATGAGCAGACGCGTGTGAATGATGAGGTCTGGCTTCCTAAGCACCTGGACGTGAAGCTTGATGTGCGCCTTGCGCTGCTGAAGGAGTACGACGCCAATCTGGAGCAGAGCTTTCGCGATTACAAGAAGTTTCGGACAAGCGCGAAAATCTTAAGCGTAGGCGATGTGAAAGAAAATCCACCAAGTAATGCGCCGCAGCGTTAAGCTGAACCCTGGCCGCCACCGGCATCATCTACTAGGTTCAATGTTCTAATCTTGTAGGAGAATCATGTCGACCCAGGTACTGCCTTTGACTCCCGATATCCGGATGGAGGCCTTCCCGGTTCTTACGGGCGAGCAGATCAATCGCATCCGCGCACTCAGCAAGGTTCGAAGAGTACGAGCCGGCGAAATCCTATTCGAGTCCGGCGATAGCGGCGCACCATTTTACTTCCTGCTTTCCGGAGGTATGGAGATCGCGCAACCGGACCTGCACGGCGAAAGGATAGTGGTTCGCTACGAGGCGGGACAGTTTTCCGGTGAGGTCAGCATGCTCACCGGCCGCCGTAGCCTCTCGCGCGGCCGGGTGACCGCGGACGGGGAGTTTCTCGAGCTGCCTGCCGAGGGAATGCGGACGCTAATTGCGAAGGACCCGGAGCTCAGCGACCTCTTCATGCGCGCTCTCATCCAGCGGCGGATAATTTTGGTCCGTTCAGGCCAAGGAAACGTAATTCTGCTCGGTTCGCGCCACTCGGCGCAGACCCTTCGCCTGCGCGAATTCCTTACGCGCAACGCCCATCCCCACACGTATCTGGATTTGGATACGGACACCGGCGTGCAGGAATTCCTCGATCACTTTCATGTGAGCACGAGTGAGATTCCAGTCGTCATCTGCAACAATCGCGACGTTTTGCGTCACCCCTCAATTCAGGAACTTGCCCACTGCCTGGGACTGAACGAGAACATTGCGGGTGCGGATGTGTGCGATCTCGTGATCGTAGGTGCTGGCCCTGCCGGGCTGGCGGCTGCGGTTTACGGCGCATCTGAGGGCCTGGACGTCCTCATGCTCGAGGCTGAATTCCCCGGCGGGCAGGCCGGATCGAGCTCAAAAATTGAAAACTATCTTGGCTTCCCCACGGGAGTTTCCGGCCTGGAATTGACGGCACGCGCTTCCGCTCAGGCGCAAAAGTTCGGCGCGAAAATGCTGATTGCCAACCGGGCAATAAAGTTGAATTGCGACCACCGCCCTTATGGGATCAACGTCGACTGCGGGCGGACAATCCGGGCCAAGAGTATCGTGATTGCCACGGGTGCTCAATACAAGAAGCCGCAAATCGAGAACCTGACCAAGTTCGAGGGGCAGGGGATCTACTACGGGGCTACACGCATTGAGGCCCAGCTCTGCGGAAAAGAAGATGTAATCGTCGTAGGCGGCGCAAATTCTGCCGGTCAGGCGGCAGTGTACCTCTCGCAGACGGCGGGAAAAGTTCACATCCTCGTCAGATCCAATCAGCTGTCCGATACGATGTCGCGCTACCTGGTTCAGCGGATCGAGGAGAACCCCGCGATCGAGTTGCATTACCACACGGAAATTATCGGCCTCGAGGGCGACACTCAACTGGAACGGGTCACCTGGCGGGACAAGAACACCGGCGAAATTTCAACTCACAATATCCGGCACGTGTTCATAATGACCGGAGCTTCGCCACGCACGGACTGGCTGCAAGGCTGTATAGCGCTCGACGACAAAGGTTTCATTCTCACCGGGCGCGATCTCGATTCCGTCTTGCCGCAATTCCACTGGCCATTGCAACGCGTGCCTTTAATGCTCGAAACCAGCCTGCCGGGGGTGTTCGCCGTTGGCGATGTGCGCTCGGGGAATGTTAAGCGCGTTGCCTCTGCCGTGGGCGAGGGTTCCATCGCCATTTCTCTAGTGCATCGCGCGCTGTCCGAAATGTAGCGCTCTTCGTCGGCGCTTCAGTGGATGCAAGGTAGTCCCCGAACAAGCGGCGCGAGCTGCACAGGCATGCGGTTGATCGAGTCGGATCAACCGTGGCCTTGGATCGGGAGAATCCCTCCGGTTCCCTGATCTTAAACTCACGCCCTGCTTCCGCTCCGGCCGAAGCGGGGCGTTTTAATTTGTTAGTATCGAGTGACGCCGGTCACTTCCTCTAACACCCTGTTTTGCAGTACCTTGGTAGGTAGTCGTTTGCGCACGGGGGTGCCGCTCACAGTCTTTTTTCGGAGAAATCATGAGCCGTTCAGTATCTGCACGCCTTCTACTTGCCACACTGCTTATTCTGGCCCTTCTTGCCGGCTGTTCGCGTGATCCCAACGTTCGGAAACAGAGATTCCTCGAGAGCGGCAACCGCTATCGTGATGAGGGCAAGCTGCGCGAAGCAGCCATTCAGTATTCCAATGCCATTCAGGTCGATCCCCGCTTCGCAGAAGCGCATTATCAGTTGGGAGAGGTTTATCTCAAGCTTAAGGATTACAATCGCGCCTTCAACGAGCTCTCCCGCACGGCCGATCTCGCACCGGACAATTATCAGGCCCACCTCGAATTGGCGAATCTGCTGGTTGCCGCGCACCAGCTCAAGGACGCTCAGCCTCATCTCGATTATCTAAAAACGCGAGAGCCCGCCAGCGCGGACACGCACGTGGCCTGGGCAAATTTCTACGCGGCGCAGGATAATCTCGCGACCGCTGCGCAAGAATTGCAGCAAGCGATCGCCGCCGATCCCTCGCGCGCAGATTCCTACCTAAGTCTGGCTCTTTTGCAAGTCCGCGCCCAGCTTCCCGACCAGGCCGAAGCCAGTTTCAAGAAAGCGGCCGAACTTGGCCCTAAGAACATGAACGCTCAACTCGCGTTGGGTGGTTTTTACCAATCTCGCAACCGCCCGGCTGAGGCTGAGCAGCAGTTCAAACATGCCATTGATGTCGATCCGCGCGATCCTGCACCCCGCGCAGCCTATGTGCGGCTGCTGATGACCGAGGGCAAAAAAGACGAGAGCATCGCCTTCCTTCGCCAAACCAAGAAGGATCTGCCGAACAACTCCGAAGGGTATCGCATGTTGGGCGACTTCTATTTCGCCGAAAGCGATCTCGACAATGCGACGGCGGAGTATGCCTTGCTCTACAACGATCATCCCAAAGACCCTCAGGTCAAGAAAAATTACATTCAGTTGCTGATTCTGAAGAATCGCCTCGACGAGGCCACGAAGCTGACGGCAGAGATCCTGAAAAAAAACGCTCATGATACGGAGGCCCTGATTTACCGCGGTCAGATTCTGATTCGTCAGAATGATCCCGCCGGCGCAGTCGATTCCTTGCAGGCCGCTCTTAGGGACGATCCCAACAACGCCATCGCGCATTATCATCTCGGCCTGGCCTATGGCATGCAGAACAATGAGGCGCAGTCGGAATCCGAGCTGCGCAGCGCGGTCAACGCGCGCCCCGATCTCACCGATGCACAACGCGCCCTGGCAGCGATCGAGCTGCGCCACAACGATTTTGATGCTCTCGCACAGACTGCCCAGCAGATCATTTCCGGTGCGCCCACGGCACCCGATGGCTATCTACTGCGCGCCATTGCCGAAGTGAACAGCCGCAAAATCCCCGAGGCCGAGCAGGATATCCGCAAAGCCTCCGAGGTTTCCCCTGCCAGTCCCGCACCCTACGTGGCAATGGGCCATCTCCAGCAAGCTGAGAAGCAGTATGCGGAAGCGATTAAGTCTTATCAGCAGGCACTCGAAAAAGACGGCAACTCCACCGACGCCTTGCAGGGCATCATGAACAGTTATCTGGCGCAGAAGCAGCTCGACCAGGCCATCGCCGCCGCCCGCGCGCAGATCGCCAAGCAGCCCGCCAACAGCGGTTTTTACGACCTTCTCGGCACCGCTCTATTCCAGAAAAAGGACTTTGCCAGCGCAGATGCCGCGTTCCACAAATCCATCGATCTCGACAAGAACAATTCCGATGCTCTTCTGAAGCTCCCGCAAGTTCAGGCCGCCGAGGGGTCGGTAAGCCAGGCCCTTGCCACTTACCAGCAGTCGATCAAGGACCATCCACGCGAGATATCGTTCTACCTGCTTGCTGGAATGCTCTACGAATCGCAGAACAATTACGATCAGGCCAAGAACATGTATCAGCAGGCGCTGAGCATTCAGCCTGAAAACCCTCTGGCCTCCAATAATCTTGCTTATCTGATGCTGCAGCAGGGAGGCAACGTCGATCTCGCTCTGGCTATGGCGCAGGCGGCCCGCCGCGGAATGCCCGACTCTGCGGCGGCTGCCGATACGCTAGGCTTCGCCTATTTTCAGAAGGGGGTGTACCAGTCAGCGATTAGCATGTTCCAGGAATCGCTGCGGCTGGGCGAAAAAGCCGGCCAGCCTGAGGATGCTATGGTTCATTACCATCTGGGACTCGCCTATCAGAAGGCCAACCAGCCCGTCCTTGCACGCCAGCAAATGGAGCGCGCGCTCAAGCTCAATCCCAACAATGGCGACGCGAAGAAGGCGCTCTCGGAACTACGGGGATAATGCTTGAGGTAACGGACGTCCGTCAGGTTTCTCCCGGCCTGTGTTCCGATTGCATCCACGCGCGTAGCATCACCTCCGACAAAGGCTCGATTTTCATCCAGTGTCTGCTTTCGTTTTCCGACCCGCAATTCGCGAAGTACCCGCGCCTTCCGGTACTCACTTGCAATGGATATTCGACAAGGGACGAGCCTTAATCCGAGCCGACGAAGTAAGCGCAGCTTCCGTACCGGCTAATTGTCAAGAGAACTCACTTACATTCGAGCTGCAACTCATCCAATTGCAGAAACTCCCGTATGATCGGCTCTTTTGATTTTTCCATTTCCGCCATAGTGCCGAAAAAGATCGCCCTGGCTTCGTGCAGGAAGACTACGCGATCCGCAAGTTTTTTGGCCAGTCGCATATCGTGCGTGACCACGATGCTGGTGAGGTTCAGCTGCATTTTCAAACGTTTGATCAGATCCCCGAGAAGTTGCGCCATCAGCGGATCGACCATGGTCGTGGGCTCGTCGTAGAGAATGCATTCCGGACGCGCGGCGAGCGCCCGAGCAATCGCCACAGAGCGCTTCATTCCAGTGGAGAGATCGGAAGGCAGCAGATCGCGCATCTCCTGCATGCCGACCATCTTCAGCAAGCCATCGACAACTTCAAAAATCTGCTCTTCCGTCAGGTGGCGAGCCTCGCGCAGCGGGAAGGCAACGTTCTCCCCGACCGTGAGCGAGTCAAACAGCGCTCCACTTTGAAAGACCATGGTCACCTTCTTGTGGATCGCTTCCAAGTGCTCTTCGGAGTAATCGGTAATGTCTTCTTCCGCAACGATGACCCTTCCCGAGTCCGGTTTGAGAAATCCCATGATCAGTTCCAGGGAAACCGATTTGCCCACCCCGCTGCGGCCCAGAATACAGACGGTCTCGCCCGGCATCACGTCAAAGCTCACGTCATCGAGCACATGATTGTCCCCGAACGATTTTGAGACGTCGCGAAATTCGATGTAGGGACGCTGCGAAGCTTCGGTCGCCGGTTGATTGGTGGTCATGCTTTGGGAATCGCTATATGAGACATTGTCGATTGCCGGTCACCGACACTGCCAACTCCTCGGGAGTATTCAGATTACGAAAGATGGACTCGGAAAACCCCGCCTCTTCCAACTCTTGCTTCTCGATGACTCGAGTCTGGTTCAATTCGAAAAGTAAGTCGATCCTATATCGGCCGGCACGTAAAGCTTTCTCTGCGCCGGCGGCAAATCTCCTGCGATAACAGGCGCACAATGGCTGCCAGCCTCCCACCCGCGGCACAGTGGCGAGGGCTTTCCGCGCTTTTTCTGCGCCATCGATCAGGAAACGTAAAAATTCGGGAGTCAAAAAAGGTGTGTCTACGGCCAATATCAGATTGAGGTCGGTGGAAGAGGACTGCAATGCCGCATGAATTGCGGCCAAAGGCCCACAGTCTGGAAATACATCCTCGACGACCGGTGCGAATCCCTCAAACTTCTCCCGGCTTCCCACAATACGCACGCTATCACTGACTGAGCGAGCCAGAGTAAGCGCCCGCGCCAGCAGAGTCTGGCCCTCCAATTCCACCAATGCCTTGTCCCGTCCCATGCGGGTACTTTTGCCGCCGGCCAGGATGAAAGTGGTGAGGTCGCCCCGCGCGTCCATTAACAAATCATACAATGCGGCAAAGAAAATGCTGATCCGTAATCAAGGTGATGCCCACCCTGCACGAAGGTAACCTACCCAAACATTTCTGTTCGCGCGATGATGAATTTCGGGGCGCGAGTAAGGCCCGGAAGTAACATCATGCCGCAGAAAATCATGGATGTCCTTATGCTCGGTCGCTGCTCTCACGAGTTTTCCTGGCCACGGCGCGGGGCTGACGGAGAGTACTACCAGGTTTGCCTGCTATGCGCCGCGGAATACAAATACGATTGGGCCACAATGCGGCGTACCCAGCGTATCGAGCACGGTAAGCCGGAAACTATTATCCGGCGCAGCCATACGCGTGAGAAACGGCCTACCTGGACGCCCCGTGCCCGCCGCCTGAAGCTCGATTTGCCGGTGCGCTATCGTGTTAACAGAGCCAGCACCTGGTACGAGGGCAAGATAGATAATCTCAGCCAAACCGGGTTACTCTTCCGTGGACCCCAGCGCCTTCCCGTTAATGCGCTGATTGAAATGGTTTTCGAGATGCCCGAAGAAATCTCAGGCCAGCAGAACCGAAACGTGCTCTGCCAGGGACGCGTGATCCGCTCTAGAGCGGAGCAAGGCAAAGAGGCGAAAGCTGACCGATCCAAGGACCGATCCAAAGATCAGGACGAATCGGGTTTTGGACTGTTGGCCGCCAGCATCGTGGATTACAAGTTCATTCGGTAGCAAGTCGCGCAGCGATTCATTTTGCGCCCAGTCCCTTTTAAGTTTCGGCTTTTGGAACAGTTTGTTCTGTTTCACCCTCCGCTCTCGATTCCAGCATGCCGTTCTCAAATGTTTTGCATGTCTAAGAAAAATCTGATGAAGGCGAGTGGGCGCTCCAAGCGCTTTGTTACAACTCCGTAACAAATCACATTTTTATTCTGAAGAACTCCCGACTTGGATTAGAAAGCCGCACACAGATCTTCGGACATTCCCTGCAATCCACTGTCCGGAATCAACGCGAGCACTCCGCGCCATTGCGATCCTGGCTCGTTGGCCAATTCTCACAGGGAGGAGCTTATGCTCCGCTCAAGGCATTCCTCGCCTGTGGCGGGGATAGAACTTTCCATTCGATGCATCCTTCCTCGCCGGGATTCTCGCTTCCCGGTCCCCCCAACCCAAGGTCACAGTGGTTCGGACCCCAGCCCAAACACTTTCAAGGAGGCGCGATGATGACCAGGTTTCAATTGCTATTGGTTCTGACTTTGTCGTTACTATTGCTAGGCGGAATGGTTTCGGCGCAGACTGACCCCGGAGTGCAGAGCGGCAATCGTGGCACGGGAGCTGCATTGTCTTCGGTATTGGCAAACAGCCCTTCGGGGATTCTTTCCTTCTTCACCGACGGGCAAACACGCTTTGAGACAATCGAATCGGTTTCTGGAAATGCACAAGGCAACAACGGCCTGGGGCCGCGATTTAACGCCAACCAGTGCAGCGCGTGCCATGCACAACCGGCAGTTGGTGGTACCGGCGCGGCTGTAAATCCTCAGTACCAGTTTTTCAGCACGGGAGTTGTCTCCTCCTCGGGTAACACCCTGCCGTCTTTTGTTACGGCCAACGGTCCCACGCTAGAGGCCCGATTCCCATTCTTCTTTAACAGCAACGGCTCGGTGAACACCAATTCACCCAACGGAGGAGTGGAGGACTTGTTCACCGTCACTGGCCGCTCAGATGCCGGCAGTTGCAGCATCCCGCAACCTAGCTTCGCCACGGCGCAGGAAGAAGGCAACATTATCTTCCGAATTCCGACACCGACCTTTGGGACGGGCCTGATTGAGAATCTTGATGACTCGACATTGCTCAGCAATCAGATGGTGAATTTGAATAACAACGTCGGTGTCAGCGGCACTTTCAACCACAATGGCAATGACGGCACAATCTCGCGTTTCGGATGGAAGGCGCAGAACAAGTCGCTGCATATATTCGCCGGCGAGGCCTACAACGTGGAAATGGGTATCAGCAACGAATTGTTTCCGCAGGATCGGCCACTGCCCGGCGAAGATGGCAGCGGGGGCACGGGCGACACGGGACTGGTCTCGAGCTGCTTGAACCTTAGCGGTACAGGCTACCCCGAGGACACCTCCAACTTCTCGGCGACGCCGAACTCAGCCGTGCTCGATGATGTTTCGGCATTCGCCAACTTTATGCGCTTCCTCGCGCCTCCACCGACCGGCAGCGTGGTGCTGAACGGACAAACCGTCTCATCCAGCACAATCTCCGCGGGAGCCTCCCTATTCGCTTCCATCGGCTGCGCGGTCTGCCACAACCCGACGCCAGGAACAACTCAGGTATCGAATTTCACCTCTTCCCTGAGTAAGGCTCCGGTGAACGCCTACTCTGATTTGGAGATCCACGCCATGGGCACGGGCTTGGCAGACAATGTCTCCCAAGGCACAGCCGGCGGAAACCAGTTTCGCACCGCTCCCTTGTGGGGCCTCGGGCAACGCATCTTTTTGCTGCACGATGGCCGCACGACGAACCTGATCACCGCGATTCAGGATCACGCCAGCCATGGCAGCGAAGCTACCATCGTCGAAGAACAGTTCTTCGAGCTCAACTCCACGCAGCAGCAGGAAATTCTCGATTTCCTGCGGTCGCTCTAACTGCACGTTCAGTTTTTGAATAACGAGTATCGGCAGGACGCGCAAGCGTCCTGCCGGTTCAAAGGAGAAACATGCTCTCTCGGTTTCTATCGCTCTTAATTACTCTGGGCTTGTTATTTTCGCCACGATTCGTTGGCGCACAAACTGCCAAGTCGGCGACACCTCCCAACGGGGGTGATTTCGCGCCGAACCCGAAAGTGCTAAACAAGGTTCCGCAAGGAGTGATTCTAGTGAAGGGCGCATGGTCAAGCGCCAGCGATACAGTCACGCCTGTGCCCGAAGGCGGGAGCCTGGCCAACAATGTCTTCACCGACCGATATTTCGGAATAAGTTACACACTTCCTCCCGATTGGGAGGAAAAATACCAGGGCCCGCCACCCTCCGATAGCGGCCTTTATGTACTGGCGCAACTGCGCCCCGTCGATTCTTTCAAAGGCGCTCGCGCCACTGTTCTGATCACCGCGCAAGACATGTTCTTCAACCTGCTGCCTGCCAACAATGCGCTGGAACTGATTAACTACTCAAAGGACCATTTGCAGGCCGACTACAAAGTGGAGATGCGGCCGTCACCAACCAAAATCGCCGGGCGAAGTTTTACTTTCTTTGCCTATTGGTCCCCGATTGCAGAGCTGCATTGGTACGTTCTGGCTACGGAAATTCGTTGCCACGCCGTGGAAATGATCATGAGCAGCCGGGACACGAAATTGCTGGCGAATCTCGTACTCGATCTCAACAGGATGAAGCTTCCGGCCGATGGCGAGCCTACGTCCATAACGGGTGATCCTGTCTGTATCAAAGACTATGCCCGCGACGAAAATATGGTCGCGAGAGTGGAACCGTTATTCAGCGAGCACAAAGTCAATGCTGTTCCCGTGCGCATCATCATCGACAAGCAAGGCAACGTGAGGCACATTCATTTCCTGAGCGCATTTCCCGACCAGGAAAAAGCTATCACCGAGGCTATGCACCAATGGAAGTTCAAGCCGTACCTGCAGAACGGAAAGCCGGCCGAAGTTGAGACCGGAGTCATGTTCGGGCGAGCGCCGCGTCGGATGCCTTCACGGGGCGCAGCACCAGCGACTACGGAGTGAGGAATGCACTGTTCAATCTCGAAGCGCCGGAGCGATTGTTTTTTTCACATTTGCATTCTCGTCGTACACTCTGGAGGCAGGCTATTCGCGCTCATGCCTCCTATCACGGCGCTGCTGCACACCGAGAATGATGGACTGCGTTTGGGGCGCACGCTCGAGATGCTGCTGCCCTGCGACGAATTTCTGATCATCGACCATGGTTCATCAGACGACACGTGCGGCATAGCGCGCCGTTATGGGGCGTACATCCTGAGGGGAGACAACCGCGCGGCTCCGACTCAATATCTCGACCAAGCTCATAACGAATGGGTGCTCTGCATGGAAGCGGGTGAATCAATCAATGAACATTTGCAAGCCAGCCTTTTTGAGTGGAGCGTGCAGCGGAATGTTGGGGATGCCGTTGCACACTCTGTATATGTCCGTGAACAGACCGTGGCGGGACAATGGCTGCAACTTGCTCCTGTAACTCGTCTCGTCCAACGTTCCTGGGGGCAATGGCACAAGCGCCTTCCCAAACACGACCCCTCAGCCGCCCCGCTCGAAGGCGAGTTGCTGCGCTTCGCGTGGCCGTGATCCTTTAGCTTTGGGCCTCTTGCCTTCGTTGGATCGTCCTTCCGGACAGTGACTTCAGTACCTTCGTTCCACCTGCGCCAGCCCCTTATAATCCAGTCAAGAAGCGGTAATGTCGGCGTTCCTTGAAGTGTATTCGCGTGCGGCGCGGGTCACTTCACTGAGCGCCCTGGAACACGTGGATCCTTTTCTCGCCATTGCGATTTTGGTCCTCGGGCTGGCTTTTGGCAGCTTTCTGAATGTGTGTATCTATCGCCTGCCGCTGGGCTTATCCGTTGTTTCGCCGCGTTCTGCCTGCCCGCACTGTAAACGCCCGATTGCCTTTTACGACAATTTTCCGGTCGTCAGCTGGCTCGTTCTGCGTGGTCGCTGCCGCCATTGCCACTCGCCCATTTCGCCGCGATATATGGTCGTTGAGCTTCTTACGGGGGCCTTGTTTCTGGGCTCCTACGCTTATTTCGGACTTACGCCCGCGGCCTTAAAATTCTGCATCTTCGGTTTTCTGCTGCTCGGCCTGATCTTTACCGACGCCGAAACCAAACTTTTGCCCGACAAACTCACGATTCCGGGCATCGCGCTGGGCCTGCTGCTCAGTCTCGTTGTTCCCGTGCATGATATAGCCTCGCAGTTTCTGCCAGGAGTGCTGAGTCTGCCTTTCAGCGCCGACATCGCAGCACACCTGATTTCGTTCGTCGATTCTCTTCTCGGTGCGGCGGTCGGAGCATCCTTTATTTATGGTGCGGGCGCAGTTTATCTCCGCTGGCGCGGGACCGAAGGCATGGGCTTCGGCGATGTCAAGCTAATGGCCATGATCGGCACATTCGTCGGGATGAAGCTCACCATCTTCACGATTTTTGCCGCGTCTCTGGCGGGTTCTTTATTCGGGCTGAGTGCTGTGCTTATCGTCTGGATGAAACGCACCCGCCGCTTTGCACGCCGCTTCCCGGATATGCAGGCGGCTCGTCGCCGGGCATGGCAGTCGGCGCAAATGGTTTATCGGCATTACCAAATGCCGTTTGGAGTGTTTCTTGGCACGATGGCCCTTTTGGCTTTCTTCCTCGGCAACAAAGTTCTGAATTGGTACGGAGGCCTATGGTAAGGCTGATGACCAATCCGCTGATTCTGCGATCGCTGTTCGTGCTGTTCGCAGCAGGTAGCGCTTTTGCGGTTGCCGTCTGGCTGATACGCGCCTTGCGGCACAAATTTGCTGCCGAGGCCGAGATCGATTCCAGTCCGGCTGGCAAGCTGGAGGCTCTGCCGCTTCATGTTTACAACACCGTAATCCAGCAACTGAAGCAGCAAAAGCATGAGTTGCAAGTGCAGAACCTCGCCGAACAGCGCCGTGCCCGGACCAGTGAAAATTTCAGCCAGGCGGTGCTCTCGAATCTTTCCTCGGGGGTTCTGGTGTTTGGCATGAACGGTTTGGTGAAGCAGGCCAATCCCGCGGCGAGACAGATTCTGGGATTCAGCTCTCCCGCGGGCATGAACGCAGAAGACATCTTTCGCGGCGCGCAAGTGTGTTCGGGCGATTCGCGGGAGAAGAACGGCGCCGCCAACACCACGCTCGCCAGTGAGGTCAATGCCGTGTTGCGCGAGGGCAGCAATCGCAGCCAGGTGGAAGCTGAATATACCAGCCCCGCAAGCCGCAAGCATCGCATTGCAGTAACCGTGTCGCCCGTGCCGGCGGTCGATGGCAGCCTGCTCGGTGCAGCCTGCCTCATCAGCGACCGAACCGAATTCGAGCGCATTCGCGAGCAGCAACAACTGCAAGGTGAGATTTCTGCCGAAATGGCGCTCGAGATCCGCACCTCGCTGGCCACCATTTCCGGATTCGCAAACCGATTGACTCAAAAACAGGATCAGACGGTGACATCGCAGTTGGCGGCCGATATCGCCGGCGAAGCTGCCCGTCTCGACCGCCATATCGGAGCTTTACTTACGAAATACGTGGGTCTCCCAGCGACCGCAGCGGCCGCGAAATCCGCAAATCGAGGTCAGGCTTGAAAAACAGCGACGCAACCCCGAACTTATCAAAGGATGAATCTATGAAGCGCATCACGTTCGTAGTCCAAGCATTTTTCTCCACCGCTCTGCTAGCTAGTTTTGCCGTCGCGCAGGCCGCGCCGAGTCCCTCGACGGCGCCGACCGCACAGGCACCCACCGCATCGGCGGCGCCGGCAACATCAGGGACGCCGGCTCAATCTTCTCTTGGTGATTATGCTCGCAAGGTGCGAAAAGACCCGGAAGCCAAAGCCGCGCCCAAGGTTTACGACAACGATAATCTTCCCACTGACGACAAGCTGTCGGTTATCGGGCCGAAATCGGCCAGCGACGCTACCGCTGCGGCCGATAAGAAGGATGATGGGAAACCCGACGACGATCAGGCAAAGAAACAGGCTGAATGGAACCAGTGGAAGGGAAAACTGACCTCGCAGAAGGATCAGATGGACCTCGCGGCGCGCGAACTAGACGTTCTCCAGCGCGAATATCAGCTTCGTGCCGCTGCCATGTACGGCGACGCCGGCAACCGCCTGCGCAACGAAGGCCAGTGGGATAAGCAGGACGCCGACTACAAGCAGAAGATCGCCGACAAGGAGAAGGAAGTCGACGAGGCCAAGCAGAAACTGACGGATATGCAGGAAGACGCTCGCAAGGCGGGGGTTCCATCCTCCATTATCGAATAAGGGGGGGTCATTCTTCGGTCTTTTGATTTGTCTGCAGCCTGAGTATCTGCTTAAGGTGGTGCCGCCCGTGCACTGCGTGAAACTTTCTCCACTGCGCCGCTGAAAGAGGTCCAAGAATCGGGTGATCGAGCAGTGGCGCTCGCCGGCCGAATCGCTGCTCGCATTCGGTAATAATGGCATCCATCGCGGCCATTTTTCCTCCGATTTCTCTTAAGACCATCTCCCGCGCCAATCCCTTAGGCTGCGACGGAGCTGGCGCCTTGCGACCCTCCGGCATATAACTTAAGCCGGTCACAACAAATGTGCGCAGCCTCTGCCGCATGGAGGGGCGCGTTGCCAACGGCTTGGCTGACATCACAAGCTTCTCAAACCCCTTGATTGTCCCCGTGTATGTCAGAAAAAGATGCTCCAGAATCTCGGCCGCGCACCACTTGCCCGCTGGATGCCAGCTCAATTGTTCACCCGACATTGCAGCGACAGCCGATTCGAGAGATAGCTTCAACTGTTCTAGCTGCGAATCCATGGCTGCCACTCTCACCCTCCGCTCGCTTCAGGTAGAATGTTGCGCGACGAAGAATACAGCTCAGTTATAACAGGAAGGAAAGCGATGAGGATGGGAGAGGTTGCGCCATCGGAAGCGCAGAGAATCGCGGCAAAAGGAGTCGTTGCGGCCAGTAAGTCGAAGGAATCGGAGCCTTGTCACGGCCGCAGAAACGCATTGGCCGCTGCGATTGGGCTGATGGGAATGCTAATCCTCGCCGCGTGCAATTCCGCTCCTCAGAAGCCGGCGGAAACCAAGCCCGAGGTCAAAGCCCCTGAGTCGCTTGCCGGGCGAGAGGCGTTCTACAAGGTCTATATCGCAGCGCGCAACTATGCTGCCGATGTCAAGCCATTTCGTATCGAGTCCACGCCCACCAGCGAAGACAATGGGCATGACGGCAAAGCAACCATCTGGCGCGTCGGTTTCGCTTCCGCAATGCAGCGCGGAGTGAAGCCCTACATCTGGTCGGGGAGCAACTTGCCGGATGCTCCCTCGCGCGGCGTTTCGCCGGGAAATGAGGACGTCTACAACCCCAGCAACGCGTCGACCCAGGTATTCGATCCTGCATTCCTGAAAATCGATTCTGACCAGGCATTTGCCGAGGCTCAAAAGCATGGCGGCGATAAAGTTCTGGAAAAAGACGAAAACACTCCGGTGGTTTACATCTGTGACTGGAACCACAACACCAACCAGCTCATCTGGCACGTGATCTATGGCAGTTCTCGCGACGCCGCCAAGTTGACAGTTGCGATTAACGCTTCCACCGGCGAATTCGTTCGGGTGGAAAAGTAAGCGCGTCTTGTGTTGCCACAGAGTGACGCGCCTACGCATTCTTGCTGATTCTTCATCGGGGCCCTTCAAGATAAAGTACCGCGTTCATGAAACGCCGATAAACCATCCAGACGTCTCGGGAGGGGCTTTTGCCCAGACAGCCAGACCCTCAGCTCGAACAGCGTATCCTCGATGCCGCCTGCCGGTTGTGGGCGCAAGGAGGGGAAAAATCGCTCACCATGCGCGGTGTCGCCCACGCGGCCGGGACGACTACGCCGACGGTCTACGAGCGCTACCACGACCGTGAGGATATTCTCTCCGCCGTACGCATGCGAACGCGCCTGGAGTTGTTCGGCGCCCTCAAGCGTACAGGTTCTCTTGATCAAGCCTGTGAGTGCTATCTGGAGTTCGCACTCAAGCACCCTCACGCCTACGAGATGCTCTTCGACGACTTTGCCCAGCCGCCGTCTCTGCACGAGCCGTGGCCCTCATTTAATCTGTTGCGCCAGCGACTGACCGAGCGTCTGGGAGGGCGTCCGCGCCGTCACACGCGGCTTATGCTCTCGCTGTGGTCATTGATGCACGGTACGGCGATGCTCCTCATCCGTGGAGGCGTCTCCGGCCCACTGCGCACGCAGATGTTTTATTCCTGCATGGACGCACTCGAGGCTGTGGTCGCCCACTCTGCACGGACCAAGGGCAAGGCATGTTCCGGTCCCAGGTGGCCGGCAGGCTTAATTCTGGGAGAAGAGGAAGACAGCAAGGTGGGCGCCTCGAAGCCTGGCTCGCGCAGAAACTCTGCCGTCCGAAATACTCGAGAATTGAGACGAGAGCGTTCATCTGCGGCGAGATCGCGGCCCTAAATCCCCCTGCACCCCTGATCGCTGCACGGGCTAGCGCGGCCCGCTGGTCTGGGCTTTTATCCTGGCGATTGCCTTCTCGGCTTCGGGGGCATCGTGGCCATGGGGCAGAATGTTCAGATAGTTCTGGTATTCGACCAGGGCATCGTCCAGGATCCCCAGCTTTTCCAGACACACAGCGAGACGGAGGGTGGCAACCGCGTCATTCTCTTTGTAGCGTAGCGCTTCGCGATAGCGGTCTTCGGCGGCACGATAGTTTCTACGCCTGAAATAAAAGTCACCGACCTCGACATTTTTCGCAGCTTTGTGTGGATCCCAGGTGTGAAACTCGCTCACGCCATTATCCAATGACTTCGCTTCAGCGTCCGCCACAGCTTCCGAACTGTTGGGATGCGTCTTGGCGTCATTCGCTGGAGGGCTCAAGTCAACCTGCGAATCTTTGCTTGAACTATCTCCCACGGCGGAACCTAATTCCGCGGCGCTTACCCGATCCGAACGCGGAGGAGGCATGTTCGGCGGCGGCATGTTTCTGGGTGAGGAATCGTTGGAATTGGCTGGGGAGGTCGGAGCAGATTGAGGCGACTCGGGTTTATCGCGCTGGTCAGAGCTGGCGTGCCCTGAAGATGCGCTATCCGCAGGTGGCGCTGAAGGGGTTGATGGCGCCGGTTGCTGCTGCAGTGCCCATACCGGGACGCTCAAAGCCAGCAAAAGACAGAACCAAAGTCCGAATCTCATGTGCTTATATTTTAGCTCTATCGCCGCTGGGATAATGCGTAACCATCCCTGGCGCTAAGAGCGAAGCTTCCATTGAGCTGTACAGCAAAAAAAGGCCGCTCAAGGTTTTGAGCGGCCTGGTTTGGCGAATTCCCTCGGGGGAGGGAGGGGCAAAATTTCGAGCCGTTACATCGAGGAGGGATTGCTCTGTCCCGCTGCCGGCGGCGTCGACGGCTGATTCGTATCGCCCACGGTGTTGGTCATCAAGCGAACGTCTACGCGGCGGTTATCGGCGCGCCCCTGTTTCGTCTTGTTCGACTCCAGCGGCTTGTCCTTACCCAGCCCGATCACATATATCTTGTGCGCGGGCACGTTATATTTCGAGGCGAGGTATTGAATCACCGAATTGGCGCGCCGCTCGCTCAACCCATAGTTATAATCGGCGGGGCCTACGGAATCGGTGCTGCCTTCCAGCGCGATGATGTAACCCTTGGTGCTGGCGATGTTGCCCCCCAGTTGGTCGAGCGCCTGTTTCGCCTGGGGCGTCAGATTATCTTTGTCGAAGCCGAACTTTACCGACGTTTCCGCTACCGCATGGTAGTTGTCGAGATTCGCGACCGTATTGCTCAACACGGTCACGCGGCCGTTGGCTGCATCGGCCGTCTGCTGCGCGGAGGCAGCCGACTGACTGGCGGCCTGCGCCTTTTGCTCGACATCGGCCGTCTTGGCGTTCACAGCCTGAAGACCGGCTTGCACACGGGCATCGACGTCTTTGATGTCCTTGCTGTTCTTCGCCGTCATGTCATCGAGTTCGTTGGTCTTGTTGATCAGCGGCGTGGTCTGGTTCTTGACATAGTTTTTGCTGGCGCAGCCAACGGTGGCTGCCATGCTGACTGCGAGAAGAATGGTTAACGAAGCGCGGGTCATAGGCGTACAAGCTCCTTCTTTATTCGTCTCGGGCGGGGTTGGGATTCGATCCCCGCCGCAACAATACTATTACGAAGTCTGGGAAGATAACGTGGTGCTTCCAACTCCCGTCGTACTTTTGCACGGCACATGCCAGTTTCCCATACAGGAAATTACCCATACGAAGTATATACTTTTCAATAGCTTGGAGCCAGAGTGTCAAGATTCCCCCTAACTTGGCCCGCCTCCAGGCACGCAAACCCCACATAAAGAATGGAAATTTTATACGATTCGCCGCAGCTAGTATTCCTCGATGAGGATTAAACCCACGCGGCTGAGCTGTGCACGCGACCTGCGCATCAAATGCTGGTAAGCCGGGTTCCGACGAAAGTTCGTCACTCTGCCGAGGGGTCGGCAGTCCGCGCGGATTCTCACGATTCGCCCGACAAATTAACAGCGATTTAATGCAACAGTTTTGGTATGTCGCATGCTCCGCAAGCGCTTCCTGCTAGCGCGCCCATGGCGCGCGCTTCAAAAGAGGATCGTGCTCAGTCACTGTGCCAACTCGCAATGTGCCAAGCCGTTTCTCAGGCTCGGTCAAGGGAGGCTTTTCCTGGTGGAAGCAGCTCCCGTTCTACAGCCGACCGAGTCGGGGTCTCCTTTGCAACGGCAACCGCCACGCCGCATCGAGCGCTTTTGGCTGTGTGATCGCTGTGCTCAGGTTTCAACTCTGGTTTTCGACCGGCAGAAGGGAATCGTTCTGGTCCCTTTGGCATCGCTGGCGCAGAAAAAAGAACCAGCCTCCTAGGATTCATGCTCGTCGAATTTCAGAGATTCGACTGCCTGCCCACACGGCGGTGGGGCGAGCGATATCCCATGCCCATCGATATATGCCGGGCTGCATCTTTCAGAGACTCCAGAATCCGCGGCATCGCTTGAGGAGAGACTTGCTGCGTAGGGCCGCTTAGCCCCACACTGGCGATGATCTCGCCACGCTCATCGAAGATTGGCGCGGCCACGCACCGTGCTCCAAGATTATTTTCTTCATCATCCACGGCGAAACCCTGGGCACGTACTTTTTCGAGTTCTTTGAGCAGCCGTGGCAGGCTCGTGATGGTCTTAGGCGTGCGGCGCTCCATGCCTGCCTTTTTTACAATCTGCTCCAGCTCTTCGTGCGGAATGTACGCCACGATCGCTTTGCCTACGCTCGTCGCGTGCACACGCATGCGGCGTCCCACCCATGTATCCATGCGGATAAAGCCCTCAGGCTCGACTTTTTCTACGTAAACCGCCTCTGCGCCGTCCAATACCGCCAGATGGCAGGTCAGGCCCGTGTGCTGCATCAGCCGGCGCATGACCGGCAAGGCAACGGTGCGAATGTCGAGTCCGCCTAACGCGCCGCGACTCAGGCTCAAGATCTTCAACCCTACGCGGTATTTTGCCGACTCGCCATCGCGGGTTAAATAGCCGTGGGTTTCCAGGGTGCGCAGGATGTAACTGGCCGAACTCTTCGGAATACCGAGCTTGCGGCTGATCTCGGCATTGCTCAGTCCTTCGGACGTGTGCGCTACTGCCTCCAGCATGGCCAGCGCCCGCTCCACCGCCGCGGAAGGCGAGTCCGGCGAAAGCTTGCGGATTGCAAGTCCAGCGCTCATCGGGAGAACCCCTAAGCGTACAGGAAAATGAATGTATGTTCATAATACTGAACACAAGCATTGACTGCAAGTTGGGCTGGGCATAAGCTGCGCGGATATCCAATATGGTGAATAACTGTTCACCATATTGAATAGCACTACAGAGAACGAGCCAAGGAGAAAGCCGCATGGCAGCCAACAACGGAAACCACAAGATGAATCAGAATCAGTTCCCACTCGGCCGCGAAGAGGAAGTTTCTGAGCGGGCCTTGGCCCAGGATTGCTTGAACCGCGACTGGAAGACCAATCCACGATGGAAAGGAATTGAGCGTCCGTACTCGGCTGAAGATGTGTTGCGACTGCGGGGCTCGATTCACATCGAGCACACTCTGGCCCGCATGGGCGCGGAGCGATTGTGGAATCTGTTGCAGAGCGAGAACTACGTGAACGCCCTGGGAGCGGTCACCGGCAATCAGGCGGTGCAGCAGGTGCAGGCCGGATTGAAGGCCATCTACGTGAGTGGGTGGCAAGTCGCAGCCGACGCCAACAATGCGGGCCAGATGTATCCGGATCAAAGTTTATATCCCGCCGATAGCGTTCCCAATCTCTGCCGCCGCATCAACAGTGCACTCCAACGCGCCGACCAGCTTCACCACGCGGAAGGCAAAGTCGCGCCGGGTGATACTTGGTTCGCTCCGCTCGTAGCCGACGCGGAAGCCGGATTCGGGGGAACTCTGAACGCGTTCGAGCTGATGAAGGGAATGATCGAAGCCGGCGCGGCCTGCGTTCACTTCGAAGATCAGCTTTCCTCGGCAAAGAAATGCGGACACCTTGGCGGCAAGGTTCTGGTTCCGACTGCCGAAGCCATGCAAAAACTGATCGCTGCCCGCCTGGCCGCGGACGTGATGGGTGTTCCCACGCTCGTTATGGCACGCACCGACGCCGACAGCGCGACGCTTCTCACCAGCGACATCGACGCGCGCGACCGCCAGTTCTGTACCGGCGAACGCACCGGCGAAGGATTTTTCCGTATTCGCGGAGGAATCGAATCAGCCATAGCTCGCGGTCTGGCCTACGCGCCATACTCCGATCTGATCTGGTGCGAAACCTCACACCCCGATCTTGAAGAGGCACGCCAGTTTGCCGATGCCATTCACGCACAATATCCAGGGAAGATGCTGGCCTACAATTGCTCGCCCAGCTTCAACTGGCGCAAGAAGCTGGACGAGGCCACTATCGCGCGCTTCCAGCCCGAACTCGCACGCATGGGATACAAATTCCAGTTTGTGACGTTGGCCGGCTTCCACGCGCTGAACCTGAGCATGTTCGAGCTGGCCCGCGGATACAAGCTGGCCGGCATG
>JASHQM010000031.1 GCA_030039165.1 Candidatus Sulfotelmatobacter sp.
GCAAGATCCGGATAGCCCACTCGAATCATTCGCTCCTATGCTGTCATCATTATGACAAGCACAAACATGATCCTTGCCTTGACCCCGAGTGCCATACTTGCGGAAGAGCGAGTGAACGCAATGCCAATCGCTGACACCGGACCGGAAAACGCCACCGCAGCGCGAAGGGCAGGTACGCCAGCCGCTGATGACCCACGGTGGCTCGCCGTGCTGGCGCGCGACGCGTCGCACGACGGGCAATTCGTCTTCGCCGTATCCACGACTGGCGTCTACTGCCGCCCATCATGCCCGTCTCGACGCCCGCGACGCATAGGCGTGCGCTTCTTCTTGCGCCCCGACCAGGCGGAAAAGGCCGGATTTCGCGCCTGCCTGCGTTGCCGTCCGCGCGCCATTACCGGAAATCAGCAATCCGACTGGGCAAAGTCCGTCTGCCGCTACATCGAACAGCATCTGGATGAGCCCATTACTCTCGCCCATTTGGGAAAAGCTTTCCGGCAAAGCCCCTTTCATTTGCAGCGCCGTTTCAAGGCCGCGGTCGGAATCACGCCTCGCGAATTCGCCGATACCTGCCGTTTACGCCTTCTGAAGCGCAACTTGCAAGCCGGAGACAACGTAACCCGCGCCATGTATGACGCGGGGTACGGCTCGAGCAGCCGTCTTTATGAGAAAACTGCGTCGCAACTCGGCATGACGCCCGACCGCTATCGCCGCGGGGCAATCGCAACGACAGTTCGCTATGCGCTCGCCGACTCGCCGCTGGGACGAATGCTGATTGCGGCCACCGACCGCGGCGTTTGCGCCATTCAATTCGGCCACACAGACGCAGAACTGATCGAAGGCTTGAAGCACGAATTTCCTTTCGCGGTGCGAAAGCCGGGCGAGGCCGGGTTGCAATCGTGGGTGGAAGCCGTTCTGGCGAAGATGACTGGGCGCGAACTGGATGCGGCTCTCCCGCTCGACATACGCGCCACTGCTTTTCAACGGCGTGTGTGGGCGTATTTGCAATCGATCCCGTTTGGTTCGACCCGCTCGTATGCCGAGGTGGCGAAGGCTATTGGACAACCCACCGCCAGCCGTGCGGTGGCCCGCGCCTGCGCAACTAACCCCGTTGCAGTGGCAATTCCCTGCCACCGCGTAGTGCGCAAAGATGGCAGCACCAGCGGCTATCGCTGGGGTGAGGGCAGAAAGAAGAAGCTACTGGAGATAGAGCGCAAAGGGTCCTCGGTGAGGGCTTGAGCGGTTTCGTGACTCTCTGGGCTTTGTCGTGAGCTGGTCAACTCTTTTGGCGGGTACTTGTACCGGCCATTGCCGGCTCCGTCAGCTGATCCGCCGTCTCCTCACGATCATCCAGTTGAGTGTAGCCAGTGCGATAGTTCCGATCAGGATCATCGACTGTCCGAAATCAACGCGCGTAACCAGAAGCAAACAGAGCGCGATCCCAACGATGGAAAACAATTTTCCTCCCGGCAGATGAAACATTGGCGGAGTCTGTCCCCTGCGCCGCAGGACAGGGAGAGCGGCGCATCCCACTGCGTAATAGAGGAGCCGCGCCACCGCCGAGAGCGTTACATTCCACTTAAATTCGCCGATCAGGGCAAAAACCCACGCCAGGCCGGCAAAAGCCAGGATGGAAACATACGGCGTTTGAAATTTACGATGTACGGCTGCAAAAACTTCCGGGAAATCCCTTTCTTCTGCGAGAGCGTAAAGCACGCGCGGCATCGCGAGAATTTTCGCACTGAGATATCCATAGAAAGAAATCAACGCACCAACCGCGACCAACGCTGCGCCTACCGGCCCAATCGCAACCCTGGCTACATCCGCCAGTGGCCGTGAACTGTGTGCAGCGTCCGGCAACACGCCCACTACCGCCCACTGAATCAAGGCGTAGATCACTGTGCACACAATCAAGGCCATGAACAGGGCAAAGGGGGCGTCGCGCTGTGGATTCTTCGCTTCGCTCATGGGCGCGAGCGCGGTTTCGAATCCACCATAGGCGAAGACCAGGAGCAGTAGGGCTTTTATCCACTGATCGGCAGTGGCTGCAGGCGAAGACGCGGAGGTCATAGTCCAGTGATGATGCCCGAGCGCGAGCATTCCCAAGGCAATCACTGCAAACAGCGGCACCAGCTTCGCTGCGGTGAACAAATTGCTCATTTGCGTTCCGCCGCGCACTCCACGGACATTGATAAACGCAAGCAATCCGATGAGGGCGGTAAGAATCAAAGCTCGTGGGGCTGGGTCTTTAGCGTGTGGGAAAAACTCGCCCAGATAGATGACGAACAGATTCGCATTCGCCGCCGGCGCGGCCACCTGGCCAAGCCACAGCATCCAAGCCGTCTGAATGCCCATAAATCGCCCGAATGCTTCCCGGGCATAAAGATAAGGCCCGCCGGCCTGCCGGAAGCGCGAAGCGACCTCGGCGAAGCAGGCCATGATCACTCCCATGCCCGCTCCCGCCGCCACAACTGCCCAGATGCTCGACACGCCGATCAGCGCGGCTACGACCGAAGGCAATCCGAAAACACCGCTGCCAATGATCGAGTTCACAACCAGCGCGACCAGACTCCAGCGTCCGATGGCGCGCACCAGTTCTCTGCCAGGCGGATTTGCCACTGCAGATTGCATCGCGTGTTTGTATCACATCACCCGGAAGTTCGGTAACGATGGTTTAAACTCACCCGAGCCGGAAGGGGTAATCCCTTTGAAACCCTTGTCATTAGTGGCTTTCCAGGCTGTGCTGGCCGTAGTAAGTGCTTGAATTACGAAAGCGCATGATCGTGGGACATCTATCCGCACCCCCTTACCGATGCGATGTTGAAGCAAGCGAACATGGCCACTGACTCTCAGATGGATGATCTTCACAGCCGCATGGTGCGAGTTACTGAAGACTTGCGCGCCATCCAGCGTGAGCTCAATTATGCCGCCATGCAGGCGCCTAATGATCCCGAGCTGATGGAAGCCCTGACCGCGCTGCCCGAAACCGAAGCCATTCAGGTTTTGTGCAAGTCGCTCGACCAGATGCGCCATTTTCTCTGGTTTTACACGCAAGTGATGAGCAATGATCCTGAACTTGGCGACAAGTTGCGTCAATCGAAGCCAGACCAAACGAACGAGAAGGGCTTCGACACATCTTTCCTCGATAAACTCACCCGCGCCGACGAGGCTGTATTGCTCCGATACCTTGCGGACGCCAAGGATCGCAAGCCCAATTAGAAAGTTCTAAGCTTTTGCTCAGTCTGAAAGCGGGGCAAACTGTGCGACATGCAGCTATGCCACTCCGGTAGTTTTGCCGTTTTTCGCCGCGGGCGGTTGCGACAACTCCATGCGGCCTTGCGCCCTCCCTACCTCGCGGTATACCTCCATCATTCGCCGCACTGATTTCTCCCAGGAAAACCGTGTCACCTGCCGGTAGCTGCGCTCCTTCATCCTTTCCCGTAGTGCTTGATCCATCAATACGCGGTGCAGCGCCCGCATCAGTTCGAAAACGTTTTCCGGATGGACCAGCACCGCGGCATTCCCGACGACCTCGGGCAAGGAGGATACGTTGGAGGTAACCACCGGTGTGCCGTGAGCCATCGCTTCTAGAGGCGGCAGCCCGAATCCTTCATACAAAGAGGGGAAGACAAAAATCTTGGCTTCATCGTAAAAAATTCGCAGCACTTCGATCGGTACAAAACCGAGAAAGCGAACATCGTTTTGCACGCCACTGCGGACCACGGTTCGGCGCAGGTCGGGATTGCCAGACAAGTCATCTCCGATAATGATCAGCTTTAAATCGGGGTAGGCACGATCTTTTTCCAGCGCAGCCTTGAGCGCCGAAAATGCTTCAATCATCCGCCCAACATTTTTGTGCGGGCTGATCCTGCCGGCGTAGAGCAAGAACGGATACGTCACCTGATAGCGTTGGGCAATAATCTGACGGTCGGCCGCGCTGGCGTGCCCGTGCAAAAATCTCTCGTCGATTGCGTTGTAAATGACCTCAATCCGTCCCTGGGGGATGCCGAACAGCTTCTCGATCTCCGTCTTTGTGAAATTCGAAACTGCAAAAATGCGAGCCCCTCCTCGCAAGACCCGCTTGGTCCACTGAAAGTGCCAGGCGCCCCAAAATCCCGTCTGTTGCCGTGCCCGCGCCAAGTGCTCCAGCATGTCGTGCACCGTCATGACGTAAGGGCAAGGCAAGAGCCGCGGCACGGAGAACAAGTTTGGAATGTGAACCAGGTCGCAGCGCAGCAACTCAACTGTGGTGCGGAACTCCCAGTACCCCTTCGCCGAACGCTCGGGCTGATGAGTAGGAACCGGGCGGAAATTCTCCGGCAGAGGCCCGATTTCCGTGACTTTCCCCGGCGGTCCTATGAGGAAGTAGGTAGCTTCATGGTCCAGCCGTCCTAAAGTGCGGACTACATTGCGAATGTAGGTGCCTACCCCAAACTCGGTCATCCGCCGGATGTCGATGCCGATCTTCACTGGGGCATTTTAAACACAGGAGAGGACGA
>JASHQM010000032.1 GCA_030039165.1 Candidatus Sulfotelmatobacter sp.
GAGAAATACGGCACGCCCGGCAACCTGGTCAATGGCGCGAACATCGCCGGCTTTCTGAAAGTGGCGGATGCGATGCTGGATCAGGGGTTGGTGTAGTTGGAATTGAGAAATGAAGCGGCTGCCCCACCCGTGGTCCCAGCGCTTTCCAGGGACAGGGTGGGGATTTTGACTTTTCGCCGGTGTCTCGTGTTCACCTAAAAAGGGGCCGTCGATCTTCGCTCGACGGGACCTTCGAGACCCTTCGCTTCGCTCGGATTGCTCAGGGCAAGCTCTCGTGGGCGGCTGTCCCCGAATGATTCGCGAAGAACTTGGGCGAGTATCATTGGCTATTAACTTGTCCATGACCCCCACCCCCGCCACCGAGCCCCTCCTCGATGCCGAAGCTCGCCTGGAAGGCTTCGACAACCTGATGCCCTTTCGCGTGCAGAACATCTTGTTGGTTTCGAGCCTCTATGACTCGTTCATCCTGCGCGAAGATGGACGTCTCAACGAACTTCTGATTGACGAGTCGCAGGAGATGAACCTGCGCTCGATTCCCGGCATTACGCATGTCTCCAGTTGCGGCGAGGCGCTGGAGTTGGCGCGTTCGCAGCCGCGGTTCAACTTGATCGTCACTAACCTCGCCGTGGGCGACATGACCGCAGGCGAGTTGGCGCGCGAAGTGAGGCTGGCGGGTCTGGATGTTCCCGTGGTGGTGCTGGCTTACGATTACCGCGCCATCAAGAATTTCATCAGCCGCAATCCGGTCACCGATATCGAACGAATTTTTCTGTGGCAGGGCAATGCGCGCATTCTGATCACGATCGTCAAGTACATCGAAGACCGGCGCAACGTAGAGCACGACACACGCGCCATGGGTGTGCCCGTGCTGCTGGTGGTGGAAGACAACATTCGTTATTACTCCTCGTTTTTGCCGGTGATTTACACCGAGCTGATCAAGCAGTCGCGGCGCGTGATTCAGGAGGGCATCAATGTAGCGCACAAACTGGTGCGCATGCAGGCGCGGCCGAAGATTCTGCTGGCGTCAAATTTCGAGGAGGCGGCGCAGTTGGTCCAGCAATACCGCGATCATCTGATCGGCCTGGTCTCAGACGTGGAGTTTCCCTGGGAAGGCAAGCTCAGCCCCGAGGCCGGTTTTGAGCTGGCGAAATTGATGCGGGCGATGGTGCCTGACGTGCCGGTAGTGTTGCAGACCAGCCGCACCGAGTTTCGCCCACGCGCGCTGGCGGAAGGATACTCGTTCCTGCGCAAGCGCTCACCCACGCTGCTGAAAGACTTACGGAAAATTCTCACCGAACAGGTCGGTTTCGGGGATTTTGTCTTCCGCCTGTCGAACCTGGAGGAAGTTGCCCGGGCCAAGGACCTGAACGAGCTCGAAGAAAAATTGCGAACGGTGCCAGTAGAGAGCATCACGTACCACGCGCAGAGCAATCACTTTTCGCACTGGCTCATGACACGCACGGAATTCGCCCTCGCGGCCAAGCTGCGTCCGCGCAAGGTGTCGGACTTCGCCAGCCCTGAACACCTGCGCAATAACCTGGTGGAATCCATCAATGACTACCGCCGCGAGCAGAGTGAACTTCTCATCGGCGACTTCAACGCGGAAACATTCAAGCCGTCGGAGTCGAGTTTTTTGCGCATTGGCGCGGGATCGCTTGGAGGCAAAGCTCGCGGTCTCGCCTTCGTGCGGCATCTGTTGCGCAAGAGCCGCATCACCCGGCGCTTTCCCGGGGTACGCATCGCGGTCCCGCCTGCGCTGGTACTGGCAACCGATTCTTTTGATCAATTCATGGCGGAAAATAATTTGCTCGACTTCGGGCTGCAGTGCGAAGACGATGGCGAAATCCAGCAGCGATTCCTGGCCGCCGAGCTTCCGGCGCAAATGAAGCGGGATTTGAAGGTGTTTCTTGGGGAAGTGAGTTATCCCTTGGCAGTGCGCTCTTCCAGCCTGCTCGAAGATTCGCAGTATCAGCCATTCACCGGAGTTTATGAAACTTTCATGCTGGGCAACCAATCGCCCGATCCGGACTTGCGGCTGGCCGACCTAGTGGATGCGGTTAAGCGTGTTTATGCTTCGACCTTCAGCCGCCACGCTAAAGCCTACGTGCGAGCCACACCCTACCGCCTGGAAGAAGAGAAGATGGCAGTGATTCTGCAACAACTCGTGGGGACGGGACATGAGCAGCGTTTTTATCCGGATTTTTCCGGCGTCGTGCGATCGCACAATTTTTACCCGGTTCCGCCAATGACGTTCAATGATGGAATCGCCGCGGTTGCATTGGGCCTAGGGCGCGCGGTCGTGGACGGTGGAAAGTGTCTAACGTTCTGCCCGCGCTATCCGCAAAATCTGCTGCAATTTTCTTCGGTCGATGACATTCTGGCGAATACGCAAACTGAGTTTTGGGCGCTTTCTCTGAACGGCCCGGCCGACGGCCAGCCCGGACGTTTGCATGAAATGAGCTTCGCGCTCGAAGCTGCGGAGGCGGATGGTACACTCTCCCCCGTCGCTTCGACGTATTCGGTCGACAATGAAGCGATTTACGAAGGCGTGAGCCGGCCCGGGGTGCGCATTGTCAGCTTCGCGCCCATGCTGAAACATGGGATGTTTCCGCTAGCAGCGATTCTGGAAACGCTGGTGCGTGCGGCCGAAGAGGCGCTGGGCAATCCGGTCGAAATCGAGTTTGCGGTGTGCCTGCCACGCCATCCCCGGGGTCTGGCGGAGTTCGGCTTCCTGCAAGTGCGGCCGCTAACGCTGGCACGCGATCATCAGGATTTGGCGCTCGAAAAAGTGGACCCTCACCGTATGCTTTGCCAGAGCAACAAAGTGCTGGGCAACGGGCGGATTGAAAATCTATGTGATGTGGTGGTGGTTGACTCGCAACGCTTCGAGCGCAGGCGTAGCCAGGAAGTGGCTAAAGCGGTGGCACATTTGAATAGCGTGCTGAATGGTGAGAACCGGCCGTATTTGTTGATCGGCGTAGGGCGCTGGGGATCGAACGACCCGTGGCTGGGCATTCCGGTGGAATGGGACGAGATTTCCGGAGCGCGTGTGATCGTCGAAGCCGGCTTCCGCGATTTTCGCGTCACGCCGTCGCAGGGCAGTCATTTTTTCCAGAACTTGACCGCGTTTCAAATCGGATACTTCACTGTGAATCCTGACGCAGGTGAAGGCTCAATCGACTGGGAGTGGTTGAATCAACAAACTTCGGTGACCGAAGACGGCTGCGTTCGCCATCTGCACTTCGATGCGCCGCTGCAAGTGGTCATGAACAGCAGAAAAGGTCAGGGAGTTATCTTCAAGCCGGAAGACGGTTCCGCGCCCTCCATTTGATGGGTGCTCGCAAGTGGCTAGTGGGAGGGATTAGAGGGATTGGTGACTGGAGTTTCGCTTTCCTTCTTGCGCGAGAATTTGCGGCGGATGTCGGGCCAAAATTCTTTGATGACGAGAGTCAGCGTGTCGTATCCGTATTGTGTTGCCCACACGCTGCACGAATTCGCTACAGTCTTGTCGGCGGAGGGATGGTAGCTATACGTCGAGATAAAAGCCGCCATGCCTCCTCCAAGCACCTCGGAATAATTGAACTGCGAGTTACCGGCGTCGGTACGGGTGATCAGGTTGCGGCTGGCCGCGTAGATGACCCGATGCATAAAGCTGCCATGGCCCGACTGATAGAAGCGCGGATCCTGATGTAGAACCGAGGGAAGAATCGCGCCGGTAAAGTAATTCTCAATCGTTCCATCGGCGAAGGCTGCGCCGTAGCGCTTGCCATAGCCTTCGGCACCCTGGCCATAACCGGGCTCGCTGTTTTCGGCCTGGCTTAAGCCCGCCAGAAACGCGTACCACGGATATTGCACGTAATCGAAGGATCCGCGAGTCACGACCGCGAACTTCTGCTTAACCGTGAGAGGCGGCAGTTTCCGCGTAGTTTCCAGAGTCAGAAAATTGGGCAAGGCGTAGAAGAGGCGGTCGTTCGACGTGCCGGACTGATTGGTCTGCGTATCTTTCTTCTCACCCGTTTCTCCGGGCTTGGTCTCACCCGGTTTCTCCTGTTGTGAAGAAGGTTGCTGCGCCGACGCCGGCGGATTAGGTGCGGAGGATGACGGCTGCTGAGCACTGGGAGCGGGGGCGTTGGAGGCTGGCGGAGTCTGCTGTGCCGTAACCCCGGCAACCAGACAGCTCACAAAGAGCAGGGCCGCAAAGGGCCGGACGGCAGACATTTTGGACAAGCATTTCTCCCAAAAAGAAAATCGACGACCTTCAATGACAATATTCCAGCATTCTATCAGTCGGATGCTGAATGACTGGCGAGACGTGTGAGTTTTACATTGCTTTACAGATCAGACTCGGCAAGACGCAGAGGATCTAAGAAAGAAGGGCCGCAGAAGCGCGGCCCTTGCTGCCCATCGCGTTTCGGGACTCTAGAAATGGAAACCGATCTGACCGGTTATGGCACGCGGCGTTAGGTAGTGCGTGCCGCTGAATGTTGAGAGCCAGTTGTAGAGCCCGTATTTGTTTGTCAGGTTGATGACCGTGATCTGCGCGCTCCACTTGTACCGATCTCCATGAAAGATGTTGTCATGACCAACTGCGAGATCGAGAAGGCTGCGGTGCTGAATGCGCTGGGGATCGTGATCATCATTTTCTTTGCCCGGCGCAGGAATGTCGATCAGGTTGGATGTGAAGGCATTCGCAGGGCATATCGCGGGCAGCGGCACGGTCGGTGTTGCCTTAACACCGTTACAAGTGAACCCGGCCTCAAACTCGAGGTCGGCGGTGAGAGGGTTTCCGACGTAATCGTTCATCAGGATACCCGGTTGCCCGTTGATCGTTACCGGAGTTCCATTGGAAAAGAAGGTCTGAGGGCAGTCGTTATAGGGAGGGTTTGCCCCATAGCAGGGCGTGTTGCCCGATACCAGGCCACTGTCATAGCGCCAATTGAAGCCTAGCCACGGCCCGTTCTTCCAGGGCTGATATTGAAGATGGGTTGTCTGGTTGAATTTTTCGTCGTGGTCGATGCGGAAGGGAAGTCCCGGAGCGCCTACGGTGGCGCCCGCGCCGCCCAGTTGCGGCGGGAAGAAACGGGCGGCGACACCCGAGAAGACAACCAGAGCCGACAGTCCGCGGTAGTTGGGTACACTGATACGGCCGGCGTAGCCAGGGATTTTGGACTTTGTCCATTCGATCGGGAAAGTAATCGGAGTATCGCCCAAGACGCTGAAGTCGTAGCCGAGGTGGGTGTATTTCCAGATGTACTCGCCAGAGAACACCAGGTACTTTCCGAACGCCTGTTCGATTCCGACGTGGTATTCATTGCGCAAGCCGGGACTCAAAGGATTAGCCTTCCCCGCCAGTGTGGTACTGCAAAGAAGCAACGGAGAGAGAACCGGATTGGCACAACCCAGGCTGGAAAGGATCAGATTCTCGTTGAACGGAGATTCCATCGTGTGGGCGTAGGATGCGCGCAGAACGGTGTTGCTGCCTCTGATGTTGTAAGCCACCCCGAGGCGAGGCTCGGCCTGATCATGACTGGTAAGACCGTTGTAGGTATCGCCGCGTAGGCCGAGATTTAGATTCCAGTGTCCCTTGGTAATTGTGTCCTCGATGTAGAGGGCAGCCTCCTTAACGTCGGTGTGCGTCAGATAGGGAGCGTTGTTCTTCACGTCGTAAAGGCTGCCGCCACGAGTCAAGTCGTAGGGCGCCAGCGTTGGGTTGAATACTGGATAGAGTGTCAGATCGGAGACCGCAAAGGTTCCAGTGTTGGGCTCATACCCGAGAGCGGTATTGCATTGCGAGGGACTGGTAACGCCGGGCTGAAGCGGCGCGGCGACATAGGTCCCGAAGGCGCGGTCGGTGGTGACGGTGTCAAGTGTGACACAGGGCGCATTGTAATTCGGATCGACGATTCCAACCGTGTCGTCTTCGTCCAAGAATGTCTGTTCGTAGGTAACGCCGCCCTTCACGTTGTTGATCCCTTTCGCGTAAGAGAGCGTGGCGCGCAATCCCGCATTGGTTAGGCTGCGGCTCTGCCCCACAGTCTGCCGCTGCAGGCTGGGTGGGCCAACATCAGCAAAGGGATCACCGCTCGGGTAGTAGTTATATGCGTCGCGGCGCAGCCATCCGCCCAGGGTAGACACCATGTTCGCGTTCAGCACGCG
>JASHQM010000033.1 GCA_030039165.1 Candidatus Sulfotelmatobacter sp.
GCAACTTTGCTGTTTGGCTGGTATCTGAAGCACTACGCCGATTACAGCATCATTTACGGATCGCTTGGTGCGGCGATTGCCTTGCTCGTGTGGATGTACATGATCTCGCTGGTCATTCTGATTGGCGCGGAGATGAACGCCATGCTCTTCCCGCGGGCCATGTTGGGCAAAGAGCTGATCGCGGTCAGCGGACCGAAAGCGATAGCGCCATGACCGATTCAAAGAGCTGGGATGAGAGCCCCGAAGAGTGGGCGAAATGGGTCGAAAATCGTCGTCAATTCGTAACCGAAACGGCCACAGCCCCGCCCAAAGAACCGATATCCTTTCTATTAGCAGTGCACGAGGTCTGGAAATGGCTGTTTGCGATGAAAGAGTTGAAAACGCAGGTTGCCGAATCGGATTTTCAATTCCTCATCAGATTGTCAATGAATTGCGCGAACTGCCGTTAAGCACGGAGAGGCAGCACTGGGCACCAGAGTCGCTCCGGGAAAAAGACTTAAAAGCTCTGTCAATCGAGAAAAGGGTCCGCGAACGTGTGTTCACGGTTTTCGCACGAATCGCCGACAACCTAAAACAATACCCTGATCGCATTGGCACAGGCCCTGGTCCGGAGAGGAATTGAAAGACAGCCAAGCACCCCCCACCCGCCGCGCCAAGATCATCTGCACCATCGGCCCCGCCTGCAATACCGAGGCTGCCATGCGCGACCTCCTTCGCCTTGGTATGGATGTTGCCCGCCTGAATTTTTCGCATGGCACCCACGAAGAGCACGCCCGCAACATTGAGCGCCTGCGCGCCGCCGCCGGAAAAGAAAACCGTACAGTCTGCATTCTGCAAGATCTGCAAGGCCCGAAAATCCGCACTGGACGACTGGAGCAGCACGAACCCATCGAACTGAAAACCAGATCAACAGTAGTCATCACCCCACGCGATATCGCTGGCACACGCGAGCTAATTTCCACCACGTTTCCCGATCTCGCGCGGGAGGTTTCCCCGGGCGCTTGCATTCTTCTGCGTGATGGGCTAATTGAGCTTCGCGTACGGACCATTCGCGGCAAAGATATAGTGTGCAAAGTCATTAACGGCGGGATGCTGGGCGAGCATCAGGGGATTAATCTGCCGGGGACAGCGTTATCGATTCCGGCGCTGACAGCCAAAGATCGCAAGGATCTCGATTTTGGCCTTGCGCACGGCGTGGACGCGGTAGCGCTTTCATTCGTGCGCTCGGCCTCCGACGTAAACATGGTGCGCGAAATCGTGAGCAGGCGAGGCGACACTCCATTAATCGCCAAGCTGGAAAAACCGCAGGCCATTGACCATCTGGAGGAGATCCTCGAGGCCGCCGACGGCGTCATGGTGGCGCGCGGCGATCTGGGAGTCGAAATGGCGCCGGAAAAAATTCCAGTGATTCAGAAGCATGTCATCCATCGTGCGGCCCAGTGGCGCAAGCCTGTGATTACGGCAACTCAGATGCTGGAGTCGATGATCGAAAATCCGCGCCCCACACGGGCCGAAGCCAGCGATGTGGCCAACGCCATTTTCGACGGCTCTGACGCCGTAATGCTTTCGGCGGAAACGGCCAGCGGACATTATCCCCGCGAAGCCGTCGCCATGATGTCCCGCATTGTGATCGAGGCCGAGAGCAACATGAAGGAGTACACGCAGCGGCGCCGCCGTGATCGGCATGCGCTCTCGATCGCGGAAACCATTTGTGAATCGATCGCGCACGCGGCGGAAGACTTGCCCATGGGCGCAATCGCCGTCTTCACCGAAACCGGCAACACCGCGCGCATGATCTCCAAATACCGGCCGCAGGCGCGAATTTATGCCTTCACGCCAAGCCCGGCGGTTGCCCAACGCACCAACCTCTATTGGGGAGTCCATCCGGTCAAATGCCCTCCCGCGCTTTCTGCCGAACAGATGGTGAGCGTGGCGGAAAAAGAACTGTTGGGCGTTGCTCTGCTGAAAAAGGGCGACGTGCTGGGGGTGGTGGCCGGGACGCGGCAAGCCTCCGGTTCCACGAACTTCATGCGCCTGCACACGGTCACCGCGGCGGAAGCGGTGAAAGCGACTCACCGGCGCATGCCCCAGCGCGAAAAGTTATAATCGCCGGGTATGCTGCAGGAATTCTTATCGATCGCGATCTGGGAGGCGCTGCCCGGCATGGAGTCGGCATCGCTGGCCACGATGCGCGAACTGAGCGGCCTCATTCGCAAGAAGCGCTACGGCCGCGATCTTCTTTATCGCAGTTCCGATTCTCACTATGTCTTGTTGCGCTACTGGAACTCTGAGGAGTCGCAGAAGGCGGCACTGGAGGATCCTGAATTGCTGCGCTGCTGGGCGCGCCTGGCAAACGAAATCCGCACGGTAAAGGTGTTCGAGAAGCTGGCCGACGTTGATTCGGACAAAGTTGCGCTGTGAATTGGTCCAAGCGATTCGATTTTCCAGCGGAACGATTAGCGTTAACCACAATCCACATGGAGTAAAGAAACGTTGCCCGCCCACGCACTTCCGGAAGTGTTCACTGAGATCACGGTAGATCCCTTTGTCCGAGGCTGGTTGCATCGCGCAAGTAACGGAACTGGCGACGC
>JASHQM010000034.1 GCA_030039165.1 Candidatus Sulfotelmatobacter sp.
GCCATTTGCGCGTCGCGTCGATGCCCATCTTTGATCCGTAATTCGGCAGGCGGCTGGCGTGGTCGAGCGAATCGATGGGGCCGAGCGTGAACTGAATGTCGCGCTCGGGATCGATGTGGTTGAGCACCTTCAGAGTAACGTCGGCGAGGTTTTGCACGTCGACGTCTTCATCGACCACGATAATGCACTTGGTGAACATCGCTTGGCCGAGCGACCAGATGGCATTCATGACTTTGCGCGCCTGTCCGGGATACGACTTGCGGATGGAGACGATCATTAGATTGTGGAAGACGCCTTCGATGGGCAGGTTGATGTCGATGAGTTCGGGAATGGTGAGCTTCATCAGCGGCAGGAAAATGCGCGTGACGGCTTTGCCCATGTAGGCGTCTTCCATTGGTGGCTTGCCGACGATTGTGGTCGCGTAGATTGGGTCTTTGCGGTGGGTGTTGCAGGTGACGTGGAAGACAGGGTAGAGGTCTTCGAGGGAGTAGAAGCCGGTGTGGTCGCCGAAGGGGCCTTCGGTGCGGAGTTCGTCGAGATTGACGTAGCCTTCGAGGACGATCTCGCTTGTGGCTGGGACTTCGAGGTCTATGGTTTCGCACTTGACGAGTTCGACCGGTGCGCCGCGGAGGAAGCCCGCGATTATGTATTCTTCGACGTCGGGCGGAGCAGGAACGATGGCCGAGAAAGTCACGGCGGGATCGGTGCCGATAGCGACCGCTACTTCGAGCTTGCCCGGAGGATTGTTGGAGAGGACTTGGCCGCCGGAGGTGCGGGCCATGAGAGCGACGCTGTTGGATCTCCCACCCAAGCCAAAAGAGGGCTTGGATGGGGCACCCGCCGTCGTGGTGGGACGGACGAAGGCGTCCGTCCCTACGTGTCCCGTGGAACTTGCTACGGCGTTTCTTAGGGCTTGGCGGTAGTGTTCGGCGGCTACTTTTTGGCGCTGCCAGTGCATGCCGGTGGTTCGCTCGTCGAAGATTTGCAGGCGGTACATGCCTACGTTGCGCTTGCCCGTGTCGGGGTCGCGGGTAACAACGCAGGGTAAGGTAATGAAGCGTCCAGCGTCTTTTGGCCAGCATTGCAGGATAGGGAAGTCGAGCAGGGAGAAGGTATCGCGCTTGATGACTTCCTTGCATGGGCCGCTCACGACGCTCTTGGGGAAGAACTTGCCTGCTTCGGTGAGCAGCGGCAGCATCTTCAGCTTGTCGAGGAAGCCCTGGGGGGATTTGACGTCGAGGAACATCTTGATGCGGTCGGCAAACTCATCGAGGGAATCGACACCAAGCGCGAGTTTCATGCGGGATTCGGAGCCGAACTGGTTGATCAGGAGTTGGGAGCCGGGATAGCCCTTGAGGTTTTGGAAGAGTAGGGCGGGGTTGTTC
The DNA here is from genome assembly GCA_030039165.1 of Candidatus Sulfotelmatobacter sp. Classification (GTDB taxonomy): domain Bacteria; phylum Acidobacteriota; class Terriglobia; order Terriglobales; family Acidobacteriaceae; genus Sulfotelmatobacter. The sequence goes on from JASHQM010000034.1 coordinate 1,386, forward strand.
TTCCCCTTGCTCACCCGATCGGTAATTTCGGCGACTTCGAGGATAGGATCGGCTTCGGTTTTGATGCGGCGCAGCTCGCCAGCGCGGTCGAGCGCGGCGATCCATTGGCGGAGGTCAGAGTAGGGCAAAGCGTTCGTCCTCGGGACGAATGATTATACAGTTCTCAATTCCCGGTTCTCTGTTTGCAGCGTGCGGCCCCTGGTCTGTTGTGCAACGCAGGTTCCTCACCCGCACTTCGCGTGCGTTCGGAATGACACCATTCATAAGCACTTCGGGTCAGAGTTTGCTGCGGAGCATGGTGATAACGTCGTCAGAGGTGATGACACCGGCTAGGCGGCTGTGGTCGTCGACCACGGGAAGGGTAAGAAGGTTGTACTTGTCGAATAGCGCGGCCACTTCGCGGTCGCTGGTTTCTTCGCGGGTCGAGACTAGCGGTTCCTGGGTAAGGGAAAGCAGCGGTGTGCCAGGTTGGGCGAGCACCAGCTTTACCAGAGGAACAGCGCCCGCAAGGGTACCGTGGGAGTCGACCAAATATATCGTGCTCACGGTTTCAATGCCCCCCTCGAATTCGCGCATGACGGCAATGGCATTTTCAACCGTGGCGTTAACTGGAACCGCGAGGAAGTCGGTGGTCATGCGGCCCGCGGCGGTTTCTTCGCGGTGTTCGAGCAACTCGACCACTTCCTGACTGGCTTCCGGTTTCATCTCAACAAGAATCTGTTCGGTGCGATCTTGAGGCAGATCGGCCAGCAGGTCGGCGGCAGCGTCGGGATCCATTTCTTCCACGATGTCGGCGGCGCGCTCGGAGTCGAGCGATTCGACGATCGCCTTCTGTACTTTGGGTTCGACTTCCTCAAGAGTCTCGGCGGCGATATTTTCGTCGAGCGTTTGGAAAACGGCTTCGCGCTCCGCCGGCGCCAGCTCTTCGACGATATCTGCGATGTCGGCGGGGTGTAGCTTGGCAATGCCGTCGTGGGAGATCTTGAGCTTGATGCGGCGGGCGGGATCGGTTTCGATCACGTCCACGAACCCCCAGGGAATGGTGCGGGGAGGGATTTTGGCGATCAAACTGTGCAGAGCAGAGCGTGGGGCAAGTCCACGCAGGAGACGGCGAAGGGCTCCGCGCGTGCCGATATCAACCGATTGAATCCGCAGTACGACCCGATCCCGACCAGCTTCGTTCGTGGACTCGACTTGCAGGTCGACATCGTTAACCCGGACAACTTTGCGTCCGTGAACGTCGATCACCTGTTGGTCGAGAAGGTCACGTTCGAGCAGGAATAGACCCTCCGAGCCGTTGGCACGGGGCCAGTCGGTAGCATTGCTGGTTGAATGCAGATGGTGATCATCGATGCGGGAGATAGCGGAGTAGGGCAGCGTACGGTTGCCCGATTTCGTCTTCACGATAAACGAGGCGATGCGGTTGCGGTCTTCCTGCGGAGCGAGTGTGACTTCGCGCACGCGTCCGGAAGCCGCGCCGGACGCGTCAATCACCGTGGAGCCCAAAAGCTCCGAGAGAGGCAGCGAAGTCATACGGGTTGAGGATAGCGGAAATCGCGGATGGAAAGAAATGAATTGTGAACCTGAGGAGAAAAAAGTGCGTACCCCATTTTGGCCACTGGATACGCTCAGGACTGGCGACAGCCAACAGGGGCTGGCACTGAGCAGTAGCAGCCAGTGAAGCCTGATCTTGCACCGTATAATCGATTCAGTGCGGCTTATTCTTGACATTTTCGGCCAGACGCTGCGCACGCTGTGGGCGCATAAGCTGCGTTCGTTCTTGACGATGTTCGGCATTGCCTGGGGAGTGTTCTCGCTGTTGCTGCTGGTCGGGCTGGGGGAGGGTTTCCGTTCGGGAAACAAGAAAGAGTTTGACGAACTGGGCGAGAACCTCATGTTCATCTGGTCGGGACGCGCGCCAGCGATGGAGGGGAGTTTCACTTCTCTGCGGCAGTATTACCTCACATATCGCGATTATCTCGATATCTTGGAGGAGTGCAAAAGTGTGGGCAAAGTGGCGCCGGTAATTCGGCGAACCGATATTCGCGCGGTCAGCGACTTTTATCAGGCGAGCGGGCAGATCTTCGGGGTCCCATCCATGTTTAATCAGCTTCGCTATCTGCCGATCAAGGAAGGCCGCTGGCTGAATGAATTAGATGATTCGCAGAAGCGCGCCGTAATTGTGCTCGGTGACGAAGCCCGGAAAACTCTATTTCTGGGCCGGGCTGCCGTAGGCAGCACGATTTTGCTGAATGGAGTGCAGTTCGAGGTGATTGGGACGCTGCAGCGCATCGGCCACGGCGACAACAGCAATCAAAACCTTCAGTGCTTCATGCCCTTCAGCACCATGCGCGAGTATTTTCCCCCGACGAACTCCGGGGAGGACAACGACGTGCTGAGCATGATCAACTACCAGCCGAAGACTCGTGCCCTACACGAGAAGGCGCTGCAAGAAGTGCATCAGGTGATTGCACGGAATCACAACTTCGATCCCAACAATCCCGATTCGTTCGACGAGTGGGATACAGTGCAGACCGTCGATCAGGTGGGGAAGATTTTCGATGCAATGGATACGTTTCTGGGAAGCGTGGGGCTGGTAACGCTGGCATTGGGCGCGATCGGGATCATCAACATTATGCTGGTTGCAGTGGCGGACCGCACTCAGGAAATCGGGTTGAGGAAAGCGCTTGGGGCTACGCACGCCAGCATCATGTTCCAGTTCTTCGTCGAGGGCGCATTTCTTACTTTGCTGAGTGGGGGCATGGGAATTCTCGCGGCGGCTGGAGTGATGGCGGCGATGTCAGGCGTATCGTTTGGCGAGGGCTTTGACGCTCCGAAATTGGTGGCGAGTACGGCTGCACTGGCGGTGGGGTCGCTGGCTCTGGCGGGAGTGGCTGCCGGACTCTATCCGGCACGGCGTGCAGCTTTGCTGCAACCGGTAGAGGCACTGAGAAAGGAATAGCGGTTGCGGGTTTCGAATGCATCGGGATTTATTGTCACAGGCGTTTTCGGCGATGCGGCATGATCTGCGCAAAACCCTGCTGACCATGGCAGGCATGGCGTGGGGCATAGCGACGGTGGTGTTGCTGCTGGCCTATGGCAACGGATTCGCGCGTGCAATCGAAAACATTTTTCAAAGTTTTGGGGCAACGGCGGTCGGGGTTTTTCCTGGGCGCACTTCCGAGCAGGCCGGCGGCAACAAAGCGGGTGTGCAGATACGCTTTACAAACGATGATCTCGATCTGCTGCGCAACAATGTGCCCCTGTGCAAGCGCGTGGCGCGCATGTCAGAAAAAGATTCCACCGTCCAGAACGGAAACCGTTCGTTCAGCATGCCGGTGCTGGGAGTCGATCCACCGCTCCAGGAAATATGGGCGTTGGACATGGATCAAGGGCGCCTTCTGGACGATGCCGATAATCAGCGGCATGCGCTTGTGGCCGTTATTGGCTCGGAGGCCAAAGACAGGCTGTTCTCGGGACTGCCCGCTCTGGGCGAAGACATTCGCTTGAATGGCGTGGTGTTTCGCGTGGTCGGGGTAGTGAAGCCGCGCATGCAGGAGGGCGACGACGATGACAACCGCTCGATCTATATTCCGTACAGCGCCATGGATGTTGTGAAGGACAATCATTACGTAGATGGCATCTGGATGGACTCGCAGGGCTTGAACCCTGAAAAATTGGACCGCACGATTCGCGAAACCTTGGCTGCGGCGCATGGCTTCAAGAGCACCGATCAGCGCGCGGTGTTTGTTTTTGACGCGCAGAAACAGCTCTCGCAATTCAGCATTATTTCGCTGGCATTGAAAGTTCTGTTGGCGTTTATTGGGACCGTAACGCTGGGTATTGGCGGAGTAGGACTGATGAACATCATGCTGGTCTCGGTGACGCAGCGTACTCGCGAGATCGGCGTGGAGAAGGCACTGGGCGCGCGCAAGCGTGACATTCTGTTTCAGTTTCTGGCCGAGGCGATGGTGATTACGGCAGTGGGCGGGGTTTTGGGGATAGTGCTGTCGTATATCGTGTCCGTGTCCGTGGGGCGGCTGACGTTTTACAGCGCCATGGCCAAACATGCAGAAGCGGGAGACATTCGGCTGATTGTGTCGCCGCTGATTCTGATTGTGGCGACAGGAATTCTTGCGGGAGTCGGCGTGGTGAGCGGAATGATCCCGGCGCTGCGGGCGGCGCAGTTGGATCCCATTGAGGCACTGCGGTACGAGTAACGGGGTGTGAGCGACGAGTTCGCGAGTAAACCCAAGGTTTCTCGACTTTGCGGGATCATTCGCAGGGCGAATGATTCCGCTTTGCTCGGGATGACAATGTTTATGATTCTTCGATGAATTCCGAGGACATTTTGAGCTTGGCGCCGCCGAAGGCGGATATGCGCGTGAGTTATGGGCGCGATCCGAACCAATTCGTCGACCTCCGACTGCCCAAGGCCAAGGGGCTGCATTCGTTGCTCATCAATGTTCATGGTGGCTTCTGGCGCGCGCAGTATGACCTCGCTCACGCCGGTCATTTGTGCGCGGCGCTTACAGCGAAGGGAATTGCGACGGCGAACCTGGAATACCGGCGGGTAGGAAATCCGGGAGGTGGTTGGCCGGGAACGTTTGAAGATGTTCGAGCGGCGTACCGGTTCTTAATGCAGAATGCTGGGCAGTATGAGTTTGATGCAAAGAGCGTGGTCGTCATGGGGCACTCGGCAGGAGGGCAGCTGGCGCTGTGTTTGGCGGCACATGAGCCGGAGGTGAAGCGGGCGATTTCGCTGGCTGGAGTTGTGGATTTGCTTGAGGCGTACAGGCTGCATTTGAGCAATAACGCGGTCGTGGAGTTTCTGGGGGGAAAGCCAGAGGATGTTGCGGACCATTATCGTGAGGCGAATCCGATGAAGCTCTCGATTGCGGCGCGGCAATGGCTGGTGCATGGAACGGAAGACGATATTGTGCCGTTTGCATTCAGCAAGGATTATGTCGCAGCGAAGCAGAAGGCTCGAGAAGATGTGCGGCTGGTTGAGATTCGTGGTGCGGGACATTTTGATGTGATTGATCCGCGGTCGGGGGCGTGGGGGAGGGTGGAGGGTGCGGTGGTGGAGGCGGTAGGGTAATCCGCTCACGACATTCGATAGATTGGCGGCTTCCTCGGCGGGCATTTTGAGCGCATCGACTGCTTGCACCAGCTAGCGGGCAACAGTGTAGGCTATTTCATACGCCAGCAAGATCCCGACCAAGGTTTGCCCGCGAACCCAAAGATCACGCCTGCTCAGGGGAACTGAAGATCTGATGGTTGTTATCAACCAGATCAACGAAAGCAGAAACACGACCGCCCCGACGACAACCCCGAACGGATCATGCTGCCGTAGCCCCTCGACTATATAAAACAGACCCCCGACAGCGTACATGCTGTACATCGCTAACGGCCATCCACGATCCAGCGGTGCCCGAGACTTCTCGGACATGTCTTCCAAGGTCTCAAACATATTTTCCCTTTAGCAGGGGCAATTAACTTAGCGGCCCCAGTGCGAGCGGGCGCTTCTCAGAGTGCCACGGGACGAGGAACCACGCACAAAGCTAGATGATCCCGAATCGCCCGTCCACGTTACTTTCGGTTACGAGCCTGCCCGCTTCCTCACGGCTTGCTCGGTTTTCGAGGGCCTGGCGGCGTTAGCGGCCTGATTACAATACTTCATAATCTTCTGTCGCTCTGAGACGCTATAATAGCGAGCGTTCTTTTCATTTCTGTCGGAGCAAAGACCTATGACAGCACCTGAGCAAAAAACTTGCGCGCACGAGCCTTGCACCTGTCCGGTGAAAGAGGGCGAAAAGTACTGTGGCGAAACTTGCCGTGATGCCGGAAAGGGTGAAGTGGAGATAGCGTGCGAATGCGGTCACGCGACCTGTACGACCAGCATTGAGGAAGTCGCCTAGCAGATTTGCGGCGAGCGGCTCGACGACCCCCGTTGACGGGGCGTTACGCAGTTTGAAATTGGAACGGAAGCGAGCCAGGCGCGCGACTGCTGCGGCGCAAAGAACGCGGCGCTTCGCACTCAGATCCTTCGCTGCACAAAAAAAGCTTGCTCAGGATGCCAATGGATTAAGAAGCTAAGAACCTGAACGCTTCCTGATGGCTTGTTCGGTTTCAAGAGCCTGGCGACGGACGTCGTTGGAAATGTCGGGGAGGTCGCGCTCGTAGGGGCGGATGGCGGCAATGTCATTCGGTTCGCCAATGAGGAAGAGCGCGCGTAGGGCTTCCCAGACCTGCTCGTTGGCAGGATCGACCACGGCGATCTCCCCGCCAGAAGCGACGTTCGCGCCGGTTCCAACCACAGATCGGATTCGTCCGGGAATCGGCGAGCGAATTTCCTCGATGTGTCCGTTTTGATCCTTTAACTTCGCGATCAATCCACGTTGATGAATGGCCGTGCCGGAGCGGTCGGAATCGGCGATACTTCCGGCTACCGGGGCGGTGACGTGCTCCGGCTGAAGCAGAGCGAGAATCTGAGGGCGGCCAGTGGTGTCGCCGAAGCGCACGAGCGATAGCGCGGCATTGCCACGGACCATCGGCGAGGGATCGTTGAGCATTTTCAGCAGCGCCTCATGAAAGCCCGCGCCGGAAGTATCCTGACCCATCACCCAGGCATCAGTGTTACGGACTTCTTCAACCGGATCGGTAGCGAGGCGCACGAGATCGGGATACCATTTGCCTGCGCTGGCATTGTGGTGCGTGATGCGCTCGCCGACTTGTACCAGTGCCTGCTGAATGTGCCGGGGCTTTTTGGTGTCGTGCAGATATGCGGTTAACTGCTGGTCCGAAAGCTTGCGGCCGAACCAGGTGTTCCACCAGAACAGGAACGGCATTAGGCAGATGAGCCAAGCGGTGAGGAAGAAAAGAAGCTTCTGATTGCGGGACATGGAGGGCTTTGTCGGGGTCGGGGTGGGAGCGGTAGACATCGTAATTCTATTTCACCACAGTTATATTCGTGAGCAAGTAGAGGCTGAAAAAAGCTTTAAACACAGAGTTTCGCAGAGTACTGACCGCAAGCCCGACTCCGGCTAGTCGATTACATCGGCGTCAAGCACGCGCTCCTGCTCGAGATAGTGAGACATAGCATATTGGGCAAGAAGCGGCGTTTGCAGCTGGATTTCTGCGCCAATCCAAGCGCCTTTGGGGTATGGACCGGCAGACGCTTTTTGCATCTTTCCTGTGGACGCGGGCGAGGTGGCTGTCGCCGCCGGGCCAGTGACGATCCCGCCGCTGCCGAATTGCGGGCCGAAGCTTGCGCTTTGAATCTGGTCGAATTGATTGATCTCCCGCCAGGCCTGGTCACCCCTGGTGCCGGAGACATCGATTTTTAAGCGCAGTGTAGACATCCACAAACCTTTCTTCCACCGCGAGCACAGTAAATCTAGCTGTGCGGGAACCAACGATAAAGCATGAAATAAACCAGCACGCCAGTGAGGCTGACATACATCCACAGCGGCCAAGTCCATTTGGCGATGGCGCGATGACGATCATAACGCGCCCGCAGGCCGCGGCTGAGCGTGATGATCACAAGTGGCACAATCACGATCGCCAATGTGACATGCGGAATCAGAACGAGAAAGTAAACCTTGCGCCAGAAGCCCTGGCCGAGAAAAAGAACGTCGCCCACGTGCGCATGGAAATAAAGGTAGCAAGCCAGGAACAAAGCGGAAGCTACTACCGCAGCAATCATGCAGGCACGATGGGCGGCGATTCGTCCGCGGCCGATCAAGTAATAGCCGCCCAGCAGGAACACGGCGCTGGCGCCGTTCAGGCTTGCGATCAACCCCGGGAAGTATGCGTAGCGTTCGGGAATCACGCGGGCCTCATCCTATCGAAGATCTGGAACGACGATTGGCGACCAGGAATGCGAGTCCAAACATGACCAGCGAAAACAATATCAGGGTGGCCATTGACGAAGCCAGCGGGAAGGGCGACTCCATGCCGGGATAAAGAAGCGCCCGCAATGCTTCGACCCCGTAGGTGAGCGGGTTCACGTACATCACCGCACGTATCCAGCCAGAAGCCCCCGTCATGGGAAAGAGCGCACCCGACAACAGCCAGAGCGGGATGAGGAACAGGTTGATGATGCCATGAAAGGCTTGGGTGGAATCCATCGGCCAGGCGATGGCGAACCCGAGCGCGGTGAGGGCAAAGGAAATCAGGAACACGACGATCGCAATCAGAAAAATTTGCAGCAGTTCAAGGTGCGCGTCGGCGAATGGGGCGAAAATCAGGAAGATCATTCCCTGAATTGCCGAGAGCGTTGTGCCCCCTAAAACTTTACCGAGAACGATAGCCGAGCGTGGCACAGGGGCCACCAGCACGGATAGCAAGAAACCTTCTTTCCGATCTTCAATCACGGACATCATAGTGAAGATGGAAGTGAACAGCACGATCATGATGAGAGCGCCGGGATAGAAGTAGTCCATGTAGTGCTGTTGGCCCTGGCCGCCGCCGGAGCGGAAGGAAGTGCCGAATCCGGAGCCGATGACCACCCAGAACACCAGCGGAGACGCCAACACGCCGACGACTCGGGCTTTCTGGCGGTAGAAACGCACGACCTCGCGCCACCATAAGGTGAAAGCAGGAAGCATCACGCCGGAAGTGGCGGGCGCGGCTCGCCGCGAGAATACGGCTGTTTGCGTCGCCATGTCAGCTCGCTCTCGGCGCCGGAGGTTTGGTTGCCGGGGCACCAGTTTTCTTGCCCAATATCCCGGAGTCGCGGGCTTCCCAAAAAGCGCTGAGAGCAAAGACACCCGAGAGCATCAAGAGAATGAGGCTCATAAAGAGCCCATCGACTGTCGTGATCCAGCCGTTCATTAGCGTCCAGGCAACCCCGATCAGCGGGAGAATTGCCAGAACTGCAGAAACTGCGAGCATCATGGGGACGATTGCCTCCTAAATCAGTAGTCCGTACATCAGCCAAGCAGATTCCTCACCGCTAAAGCAGTTCGGAAACGAGAGGGTGGTTCTTCGACCGCATTTATTCCTGAACACCTTTCTCACTCCAAAACTTGTGTCCCGTGCGGTGAATAAAGACATCTTCCAGCGCCGGCTTGCTTATGGAAACCGCTTCTATTTCTCCGGGAAAAGCTTCAACGACCTCGGTAACGAAACGGTGCGCGCCCTCCCGCTCGATGCGCACCTGGTTTTCGAGCACTGTGGTCTCAACGTGAAAATGAGCGCGGATGCGGTCGGCCAGCGCGGCCGCGTCACGGGCTGCGTCGAGCAACACAACGTCGCCGCCGATCTCGCTTTTCAGTTCGGCGGGTGTGCCCAGGGCTACCAGATTGCCTTCGTTCATGATGGCCAGACGGTCGCAGCGCTCAGCCTCTTCCATTAGATGCGTGGTCACCAGCACGGAGACGTGTTCTTCATCGCGCAGCGACTGCAAATATTGCCAGAGATCACGGCGCGCGCCAGGATCGAGACCGGTGGTGGGTTCATCGAGCAAGAGCACGCTGGGATGGTGCAGCAGACCTTTCGCCAGCTCGATGCGGCGCTGCATTCCTCCAGAAAAAGTTTCGACTAGATCTTTGGCGCGATCGGCGAGGGCGACCCGCGAGAGGATTTCCTGAATCCGATTCTTGAGAGCGTGGCCGTGCAATCCGTAAAGATGGCCTTCGTGCCAGAGGTTCTCGTAAGCAGTAAGTTTGAGATCGATGCTTTGCGCCTGAAATACCACGCCGATCTGGCGACGGACCTGCGCCGAATCTTTTGCCACATCGCAGCCGCGAATAATCGCGCGGCCGGAGGTGGGAAGCATGAGAGTGGAAAGAATGCGGAAGAGTGTGGTTTTGCCGCTGCCGTTAGGACCGAGCAGGCCAAAAAGTTCGGCGGGGCGTACGTCGAACGATACGCCATTGAGGGCGGTGCGATTGTCGTAGCGATGGACCAGATTCTCGACAGAGATAATGGCGACGGAAGATTGCGGGGCTTCCTGCGCAGCGTCGGCGAAAGCGGAAACTTTGGTGGCCAAGGGATTCAGAGCAGTTCAATACCAGTTTACAAGAAAGCGCCAGCGGCTAAGCCATGCCGATGTCTCAATCGGCTATCGCAGCGATGAAAGCCTGCCCCACCCGAAACCGGTCATGCTACAGATGCGTTGTGCTGCTGCGCTTCAGAAACCCGCTCTTCGAACGCCACCGGAACATGGCGCCACACCTGAATTGAAAGAACCACAGTTGTGGCCAGCAGCAATGCTCCAACCGCCACGTGCGCCACAGTGGATGCGACCATCGGTAGCTCCGGCTGCACGGCACCCTGGCCCCAGGCCACCCGCGTGAAAAATGCAGTGAAGCCGAGGCACAGCTGCACGATCAACAGCGATATCAGCAGAATCGCGGTACGGCGCACGGCTTCGATGTTCGAATAGACTGAGATCGCGCGGATAGCGGTCCAGGCCAGCACAAAAGATACGATTACGGCATTCAGCACATGCGGCCACCAACTCATACCGTGGTGGCGAAACATTCCGCCCAGAATAAGCTGTACGTAAAGGACGAAGATGGACAGCAGCGTGAGCATCAACAGGCTTGGACGACGCGTGTCAAACTCCACCCGAGGAGGCTCTTCAATCCATTTTTGCCCCGTGAACAGGGCAATGCAGACGGCGAGGCAGAAGAATGTCTGCGCAACCGTGGCATGAGCCGTGGAAACCCAGGGAGGTTGTAGAAGGAGAACCGTAAGGCCGCCAAGAATAGCCTGGAGAATGACGGTACAGAAAGCGGCAATGGCGAGCCAGCGGAGCCATTTGCGGCTCTCGACTAATAAGGTCCAGCAGGCAATGGCAAGGGTGAGGGTAAGCAGCGTGCCCGCGACCATGCGATGGCTCCATTCGTAGCGTACGCCGCCGACGAAATGCGGAATCTTCACAAGATAGCCGAACGACGTGGGCCAATCTGGAACGGACAATCCGGCATCATTACTAGTGACCAATGCTCCTGCCGTAATGACGACCAGGGTCGCCAACGCGGTGAATACCGCAAAAGCGTGATGGGCCGGATTATATTTTGCCCGGATGGCTTTCATTGCTTTGAACCGGCCATGCTGATCGGCGCGACCCTTGTAGATTAGCGCAGGCCGCGGCGATCAAAACAGGAATTTTAGCAGAGCGAATGCTAAGGCCCGTCACGCTTCGCGACAGGACTGCCCCAGTCCGGCACATCCTCGCTTCGCGAGGACGTGCTCGGGGTGGTTGAGGCGCCTGTATCGTTCCTACTCGGCGACAGGTTTGAAGCTCTGGTCGACCGTCTTAGTTTCCTTTGGGCCGACGGTAACCTTCTGGTCTTGCTCACCCAGTTTTTCCTGCACGAAGGCGATGGTGTAGTCGCCAGGAGGCAGGCCCTTGATTTCATATTTGCCGGATTTATCGGTGACGGCGTAGAAGGGGCTCTTCACCACATTGATGTACATCTTCATCCAGGGATGCTGATTGCACTTCACCGGCAGCATGATTTCCTCGCGGGCGAAGCTCTTTTCGATAGCCGGAGTTGACGGGGGTTGCGATTCATTCCACTCACGGTTGTCTTTGGGAGTGGGATGAATGTTGTGGGTGGTCTGATCATCATTCTTGATTTCGATGTTCTGGCCGGCCATAACGCCCAGCACATGCGGATGATACTTGCAGCCCTGCTGGTCGAGCGTCACGGCGGCACTAGGAACGTCGAAGGTGCGATTGCCCAGGCCGTCTTTCACATAGACGAAGACGTTAGCCAGGTCGCCATTGTCGACGACGATGTTTTCAGATTCGTTGGCGCCTTTGCAGGCAGGATCCTGACTCATATCGATCTTGGCAGGCTTGGGCGCGGCGCCGTCGAACTTCACGGTGCCGTTGATTGTCGCGACCGTAGCCGGATCGATAGGAGTGGCTGCGGGCGCGGCGGCAGGTTGTGGAGTGTTGGCGGATTGTTCGGTGTTTTCTTTCTTGTTGCAGGCTGCAAGCAGCAGCAGCCCGCAAAGGGTCAGCAGGCTTACAAGGAGTATCGCTTTCTTATTCATGATGTCCCTTTCGCGGAGAAATCAAACTGATCTTGTGGTGTAACAGTGCCGCCGGCGCTAAAGTCCGGCTCAGTAGTATGGGCAAGACGCGGCGCTGAGTAACCGCGCTTCCACGGTCGCGCAGACATTTCTGATCTTTTCGCCATCAATTCTACCGCGAACCGCCGGCCCGTGGAGTCAGTGGTTGCCCCGCGGCTTGCCTGTTGTTCGTCCTCGGTTGAATGGCTGCTTTGGCATGCGGCATCGAAGCTGCGACTCTGCGTTGTTCCTCTGGAGTTAGCTGGAAAATGTAATCGGTGAGCAGCTTGCGATGATCTCCCGTGTAGCCCTGGAATGACGGCGGAGTGGGTCCGGCGAAAACCCACTGATTGTTTTGCTCGCGGAACAATCCCGATGGCATCGATGTTCCCGGGCTGATCGCCTGCGGGTCGGTGATCCAACGCTCGACCCAGTCCGGCTTCAGGCGGTCTTTTGCCAGCAGGAAATTCGGTGCAGTGGCGATTTTATCGTGATTGGGATCGCCGGTCGCGTGGCACTTCAGGCAGGGCGCCGCAGAGCTGGAGAACAGGCTACGCGCCATATCGTTCTCTTTCGCGGTCAACACCGGAACCTCTTCGGGTATGTACGGCATCGGCTGCTGCGAGAGCGCCTGGAAAAAGCGCACCAGCTTACGCAGCTCGTTATCGGAAAAATAGAACGTGGGCATGCGAACTTTCAGGTATGGGCGCACGCCATCGCGGTTGGTATCGGTCGTGCTGAGCGCGGGATTTGACAGGAACTTGCGCAGCCATTCGGGATCGACGCGCGCGCCTTCGGTCAGCAGCTTGGGCGGGAGTTGCTCTTGCGCGTCCTGATATTGCTTCAGCCCCATCAGAACGGTTTGCTGCCCGGGAATGAATTGGTGGCAGCCCATGCAGTTATATTTCTTGACGATCCACCAGCCTTCCTGAATGTCGTGGCGTGCGTCGCCGGGTTTGTATTGATAACTATCGGGCAGGGACGTTTCTTCGCTGCCCATGAGGAATGTGGTTAGGTCGAGCACCTGCTCCTTCGTCAAGTGAACGTTGGGCATGCGCAGAGCTTCGGTTTCGCCCTTGATCATTCCTTTGTCGAAAATATTTGGCTCGGCGAGTTTGTGCTCGAAAAATCCTTTGTGGTTGTACCAGGGTTTGTGCGCGGGACCGTCGGGCAGGCGCGCAAGGTCTTCTTTATCGGTGATGGGCTCGGCGTCATCGCCACCGCGCTGCGCTTTTTCGGTAAACAGAGCGAAATCGAGGCGCTCGATGGGCTTGCTGCCTTCGAAGGTGAGTTCGGTCCCGATGCGGCCTTCGTCTTCCATGCCCGCGATTTCGTGGCAGCCCGCGCAACCGAAGTGACGGACCCATTTTTGGCCTTCGGCTTTGAGCGAGGGATCGTCCATGTAGGCGGCGTTGGGATAGGCTGACGGATCTTTCTCCTTCTTCGTCATCAAATAGGTTGCGATATCTTCGGCGTCTTCTTCAGACAAGCGCAGGCTGGGCATCACGGTCATATTCTGCACTTGCAGTTCATGGCCGTCGTTGGGGCAGCGGCTGTGCTCAAGATCGAATTGATAAGGAAGTCCTTTCTTGGCGTAATCTTCCGGGCCGATATCTTTTTTCTCGTATGGACAATATGGACGCGTGCGCTCGCGAGCGTTGTGAATCCAGCGAACGAGGTAGTCGTAGTTCGCCTTCTCGCCCACTCTGGAAAGATTAGCGGCGAAGGTGCCACCTTGCATCTGATCGCCTTCGCCCATCGAATGGCAGGCGAGACAGCCGCGTTCTTCGAATAACTCTTTGCCGTGGATGGCGTTGCCGGGCTTATGTTTTGGGAGGGGATCGGTCAGGCCCGACTGCCAGATGAAAGCCGAAATCGCCTGAATCTGATGATCAGTCAGGCGGAAGTTCGGCATCTTTGTAGTAGGACGAAAATCGGTGGGTTTCTTCAGCCAAACGGGAATCCAGTTCTTGTTCAGCTTGAGGCGGACGTCTTTCAGGTTCGGCCCGATTTTTTTCATATCCTGCATCAGGCTGTGCGATTGGAAATCGAGCTGTTGCAGGCGGCCATCGAGCTTGCTGTTGGCCACGCGAAGATCGACGGCCTGGGTGTTGAGGCGATTGGCTTCTTCATTGGACTGGGCGGCGTCGGCCTGTTTCATCAGATAGGCTGTCTGCTTGAGATTATCGATCTTCTGATTTTCGATTTGCTTGATCTGCTGGCCGATGCTGTTCAAGTCTTCCGGTTCTTTGTCGTAGCCTTCATAGCGATGGCAGCCGTTGCAGCCCCGCTGGCGGAAAAGATCTTTGCCATTGTTGATGGTCTGAAATTGCACGTCGCCGCTGACGAGAACCATGTCGCCCGCGTGGCAATTTTGACATCCAGCCTGGGCATTCTCTTTAGGAAATAGTGGCCAGAGCCAGTGCTCGTAATTGCCATGAGCCTTTTCGACGCTGGTGGTCGCTCGGCCATTGCCCTGATGGCAGGGTGAGCAGCCGTACTTTTCGGGATCGTGAATCTTTAATAATTCCGGGTCGGGATGAGTCGTGAACGCCTCCGCGTACTCGTCGGGTTTCTTTTCTCCCTTCGACTCCATCGAGGCAGCGGTGATTTTCAGGGGCTCGCGCGTGTTCAAATGGCAGGACTCGCAGCGGTCGACGATGTTGGCCTCGGCGACGTTAATCTGGACGATCTTGGGATCCCAGTCGGCGACTTTCTTTTTCAGGCCATCGATCTGCTGCGGCGTGAGGTCGACCATGTGATCGGCGATGTACTCGTCCAACTTCGCCTGCGCTTCAGTTTTGGGCTTCAGCACTGCCCCGAGTTGGAGACTGATTTTGGTTTTCTCGTCGCGAATGCCGTTGTAGGTTTTCTCCAGGTCCTCAAAGTTGTAAGCGACTCGTTTGCCGTCGGGATACTCAACCGTGGCTTTTTTTTCTTTATATTCGTCGATTTCTTTTTGCTTGCTGGCCTTAGCTGAGGGGCTGTTACTGGTTTCAAGTTCGTAGGTAAGGGCGTTCACGTAAGCGCGACGGTCGGTGAAGACGCTTTGTACGGCAAGCAGGCGGGCGTTGGCGTCGTCCAGTTGCGCGCGTATTTCCGCCGCCTTGGCTCGCGTATCCTGGTCGGCTTGCTCATAGGCCTGCTTGAGGGCTGCAAAATCGGGATTCTGCTCGACCGATTTTTCCGAAGTTAGCGACTTCGAGCGGGCCGTGTTCAGGAAGGCGCTATAGCGGTCCTTCCATTGTTCCTGGAAAGCCTTCCAGGGGCGCTGACCCCAAGCCTCGTCCCACATAGCCCAGAACAAGGTCGCCATCAGAATGACCATCGCGATCAGGTAGTAGGCGGCGTAGGACTTGCTGGTGATCGGGTCCTGCTCGGGAGTGGGTTTGTCAGGCACGGGCTACGATTCCTCCGGGAAACTCGCTTTTGTCATCCTGAGCGAAGCGATGGATCTATGCATTTCGCTCGCAACCCCACAAAGCACATAGATCCTTCGCGCAAAGTAAGCGCTCAGGATGACAATGAGTAAATGTCAAACCAATAACGGCCAACAACTGGCGAGCTGCAAATAATAGCTATTAAATGTTGAACCACGGCGTTATCCACACGTATTTGATATGCCAAAGCAAGCGAATCGACATCTTTATGGGCAGGGCGACCATGGTGAGCAACAGAAACTGGGTAATGCCCAGTTGCAGCAGACTCATGCGCTTGAAGTCTTTCGCCATATACCGCCGGAAGAGCGAAAAAACTACAAAGCCTCCGAGCAGGTAGTAGCCACCGACGACAATCGCGCCGAAGATTCCTTTGCCCAGGTTCGAGGTGATGCCGAAAATATCGGGCAAGTCGCGATTCACCTCGTAAATCAAGCGATTGTGATCCCAGGTTTGTCCTGGCCAGAACCACTGCCAGCCCGGGCCGCGAATGAACGTACCGATGAGGATCATCGAAACCCACATAATGATGAAGCCGAACAGGAAAGCGGAAATGGAAAACTTGCGCTGCTTCCAGGTGTAATAGCCGCTGCCGAGGGGATTGGTATCGATATAGGGAATGACCATCAGGCCAATAATGATCAGCGTGGGCATGACCACGCCAGCGATCCAGGGATCGAAATAGACGAGCATTTCCTGCAACCCGAGGAAGTACCACGGCGCTTTCGCCGGATTCATGGTCAGGTTCGGGTTCGCCGGCTCTTCGAGCGGCGCGTTCAGTGTGATGGACCAGACCATCAGAACGATGGTGATGATAATGGCGGCGAGGAATTCGACGCGCAGCAGGAACGGCCAGACGTGAACTTCTTTCTGCCAGCCTTGCTTGAAGGGCCAGGTCTTGCGGTGATGGGTTTTGGCCATGGCCGGATCGGTTTCAAGCTGCGCGATGAGTTGGTCGTTGGCGTGGGCCTGCTTCCAGGCGAGATAAATATAGAAGATAAGAAGCGGGATCAAGGCCACGATCGGAACGTTGTCGGGGGCAGAGCAGATTTCCCAGAGTTGTCGCCAGTCCATAAAATTCTCTCTAACGCATCACGCACATTTGAAGTAACGCTCTGTCATGCCGAACGCGCGCGAAGCGCGGGTGAGGAACCTGCTTGTTTGCCGCGGCCAGCAGAAAAGCAGGTTCCTCACCGATCTTCGGATCGGTTCGGAATGACGTCGCTTTAAGTTCAATTCGATAACATTCACTCTCCGGCCGCCTTCGGGCCGCGGCGCGGTTTGTCGGCTTCTTCCTCCAGCATCACCGGCGCCGGGCCGGAGATGCCGCCATCTTTTCGCACACGCCAGAAATGCACGATCATCAGCACCGAGGCCACGATCGGAATGCCAATGCAATGCCAGATGTAGGAGCGCAGCAGGGCGTTGGCATCGACAATCGAGCCGCCGAGGAGACCGAACCGCACGTCGTTGTACGGAGTCATTCCTAACTGCGGGCCGAACGGGCCTTCGTGGCCGAGCAAGGGAGTGGCGCGAGCCATGTTTGTGCCAACGGTGACGGCCCAGAAACCCAGTTGATCATCGGGCAGCAGATATCCCGTAAACGAAAGCAGCAAGGTGAAGACCAACAGCAGAACGCCGATGTTCCAATTGAATTCGCGTGGTTTTTTGTAGGAGCCAGTCAGGAAAACCCGGAACATGTGCAACCACACGGCGATCACCATGAGGTGAGCGGCCCAGCGATGCATGTTGCGCAGAATTTTTCCGAAGGGCACGTCGTGCTCGAGATAAAGCACGTCGCGAAACGCCTGCACTTTGCTGGGGTGGTAATAGAACATCAGCAACACGCCGGTGTAGGTAAGAATGATGAACAGAAAGAACGTGATGCCGCCCATGCCCCATGTGTAACTATAACGAACGGCATCGCGGTTGATCTTGGCCGGATGCAAGTGCAGAAATACGTTTGAGAGCACGCCCAGAGCGCGATTGCGAGGAGTGTCGTCGTGCTTGTGGCGGAAGATCGAAGTATAGACCTGCGTCTTGGTCGGGTCTTTTAATCCGTCAATCTGCTCTTTGACCTTCGCGGGAATCTCGGTCTTGATGGAGTCAAGATCGTCCTTGACGATCTCGACCAAGCCGACCTTGCCGTTTTTTCCATTTCTACCGTTGCTTCCGGATGCGGGGGTCGTGCCGCTTACGTTGCTGCCGCCACTTTTGCTTTCGTCAGCCATTATTGCCTCTGTCCTACGCGCCGGCAAGATGCCGACGCAACCGCCGGCGAGGATGCCGGCGTACTTTATGCCGGTAAGAATGACCCGGGATCGTTAAAGTGACTCGGCTGGCCCTTAGGCCAGGAGTACAGCTTGGAGGTATCTACAATAATCTGCCCATCGGGGGCTAAGTCGATCTTGGCGCGGTCCATAGGACGCGGGGCCGGGCCTTCGAAGTTGATGCCTTCACTGTCATAACCACTGCCGTGGCACGGACACTTGAACTTGTTTTCGCTTGGCTTCCAATCAGGAGTGCAGCCGAGATGCGTGCAGCGTGCATAGATCACGAAAATGCGATCGGGAGTGCGGTCGACCCAGATACGATACTTCTGCTGAAACTTCGTATCCACGCCGAGAGCGTATTCTGACGGATAGCCGATCTTGAACACCGTGTTCGGTTCGAAAAGTGTGCGGGGAAGAAAGAAGCGAAAGAAAGCGATGAACCAAGCAGTAAGAAATGCAGTTACAGAAACCCATACCAGACGCCGGCGGCGCCGATCGACATCGGTATTCGCCGGACCGGACGCGGCAACTCCCCCGGCGGCAGCTGCCTTCGAGGTGCCCACGGCGGGAGTGCCTACATATTTTGTGGCGTCAACAGCCTTGCCCCCGTGGCCTCCTCCAGATGAATCAGGTTTAGCCGCATCTGGATTGGGGATGGGCTTTGCGCCTTCTACTTCCGGCATGCCTTCCTCCTACTCCCTTACAGTTCGAACAATGTTCTTCGTCTTGGTTGCTCTAGCTAGCTCCTACGAGCAACGGCGCGGATGATTGGCCCTCATCTGCGCAGTCGGAAGGGGCGGCCGTCGCATCTTCCAAAGCCTCGAACGC
The DNA here is from genome assembly GCA_030039165.1 of Candidatus Sulfotelmatobacter sp. Lineage (GTDB taxonomy): Bacteria > Acidobacteriota > Terriglobia > Terriglobales > Acidobacteriaceae > Sulfotelmatobacter. The sequence continues at coordinate 19,960 of JASHQM010000034.1, forward strand.
CAACTGCGCCAACGCCGAAATAAACTTTGGCGAGTCATTCAAACCTGCGCTCATCTCGAATTGCGTGATGCCCAGTTTGCGGGCTTCTTCGCGCGCTTCGTGGTCGACCTCGCCCAGAGTTTCTACGTGATCGGAAACGAAGGCTATAGGTACGACGCAGACTTCCTTCGTATTCGCCGCTGCCAAATCGCGCAGAGTGCGATGCAAGGAAGGTTGCAACCATTTACTGGCGCCGACCTTGCTCTGATAGCACAGGCGGTGAGGGTTTGGCCATCTAGCGCGCTGCATCAGAAGCCGAACGGTTTCCTCAATGTGCCGCTGATAAGGGTCGCCCTTAGCGATCACCGAGAGGGGCACGCTATGCGCGCTAAAAACGATCTCCGGGCGTTCTGGAACCGGAAATCGGGATAAAGCCTCCTCAACTTTCTCGATTACCGCGTCTAGATACATCGGATGCCGATAGAACGGCTCGACGTTGTGTACCGGAATGTCGTCGCGGAAATGCCTTTGCCACTCGTTCAGGCTGCTGCCAGTGGTGGTCGAGGAATATTGCGGATAAAGCGGCAGCAAAACGACCTCATCACACTCTGCCGCGTGCAGTTGCGCGATGGCTTCGCGGGTAAAGGGGTGCCAGTAGCGCATGGCGACGAAGCAGCGGGCGTCCAAACCTCGAAGATTCAATTCGGCCTCAAGCGCCGCCGCCTGGCATTCGGTGAAGCGGCGGATGGGCGAAGCTCCGCCGATGGTCGCGTAGTGATGCTGCACTTTGCGAGCACGAGCAGCGGAGACCAGTTTAGCCAGGGGTTTGCGGCCAATCCGGGCGAAAGGGAAATCGATGATGTCGGGGTCGCAGAAAAGATTGAACAGAAAAGGTTCGATTGCAGCCAGCGTATCCGGCCCGCCGAGCTGGAACAGAATTACAGCCACACGCCGTGTTGTGCGCGTCATCCCCCAGATTCCCCAGAACCGAAAAATTTACTCCGATCTGCGGTGAGAGTCAATCGCCGAAGCAGGAATTTGACGCAAAAGTTGGGCGGCGGACAATAGCCTGCGGACCGGGATGAGCCCGCCAGTGCGGCTTTCAGCGCGGCTATGCCGTGTCAGATGCCGATCAATATTAATGCCGATCAGTGCTGCGAAACGGCTTTGGATTTTTCCATTTCTTCGATCACGGCATCGGCGAACTGCGAAGTCCCTGCCCGCCCGCCGACGTCTTTCGTTAGCTTTTCCGGACAGCGATAGACCTTTTCGAGCGCATTGCGAATTTGCAGCGCAGCCTCGAATTCGCCGAGGTGGCGCAACATAAGAAGCGCGGACCGCAGCAGCGCGGTCGGATTGGCCAGATTCTTTCCCGCAATGTCGGGGGCCGAGCCGTGCACTGCTTCAAAAATGGCACAGTTGTCGCCGAGATTTGCGCTGGGCACGAAACCCAGGCCGCCGACGAAGGCGGCGCACAAATCAGAAATAATGTCGCCGTATAGGTTTTCCATCACGAGCATGTCGTACTGATACGGGTTCAGCACCAACTGCATACAGGTATTGTCGACGATGTGCTCGGCATAAGCAATTTCGGGATATTGCTTGGCCACTCCACGGCAGCAGCGCAGGAACAGGCCATCCGACAACTTCATGATATTGGCCTTGTGAATGGCATGTATTTTCTTGCGCTGATTCTTGCGGGCGTATTCGAAGGCGAACTTCGCAATGCGAGTAGAGGCTTTTTCAGTGATGATTTTCAGGCTCTCCACCACGCCGGGAACAACTTCGTGCTCGAGTCCGGAGTAGAGGCTCTCAGTATTTTCGCGCACGATGATCAGATCGACATCGGGATAGCGCGTGGGGATGTGCGGCAAATTGCGGATGGGGCGAAAGTTGGCGTACAAGTCAAATTTTTTGCGCAGAGCCACGTTGATGCTGGAAAAGCCCCCACCAACCGGGGTGGTGACGGGGCCTTTTAGCGCCACGTGCGTGCGTTCGATGGACTCGATCGCTTCCTTCGGGATGTACTCGCCATGCTTCTCGAAGGCGTCAGCACCGACGGCAAATGATTCCCAGTCAAACCTAACGCCGGTGGCTTCGAGGATGCGTACAGTGGCATTCGTGACCTCGGGTCCGATACCGTCGCCGGGGATGAGGGTAACTCGATGTGCCATGAGGAGTCTTTGGGGCTAGCGATTCATTTGTATATAGGTGGCTCTGAGGTCAGCAGTCCGCTGTCTGGTAAGTCTGATTACGCACATCGTTCGGGAGTTAGGCCCCCCGCTTCCTCCGCCCCACAGGCCATATTCGGCTTTGCAGGCGGCGTCCCTGTAGGCTATCCACTTCTGCTCCGCATCCTTGAGATTTTCGACATCGGTGCTGCCGAACCTCTTCGTCAGGCTTAACGATTTCTCGTAGGTCGTGTTAAGTTCAGTGTCGACCTCTTCGTGAATCGCTGTAAGACAAACAGAAACGCCGTAGGTAGTGCAGCAGCATTTTGTTTCGTCATCCCGCGCCGCTGTCGCGACTACGAAGGCTACCAGCAGCGCCGGCAGAATTGCTTTCACGGCGACCTCCGGTTTAGCTGGTTTTCGCAGCCTGTCTGGCACGCGTGTCTGCTTCTTTCGACCTCACCAGATCCTTCAACTCATCCATAAATTCTTTGACATCCTTGAAATCCAGGTACACTGACGCAAAGCGCACGTATGCCACTTTGTCGTAACGGCGAAGCCGATTCATGATTAATTCGCCCAGTTCGCTGGTTTTGCGTTCGCGCTCCGGCGAATCGATCACAAAGGTTTCCGCTTCGTTGACTATCTGTTCGAGTTTACTGATTGGTACCGGTCGTTTCTCGCAGGCACGCAGCAGGCCATTCAAAACCTTTTGGCGATCGAACTTTTCACGGCGACCGTCTTTTTTCACGACCATGTAGGGAATTTCGTCGATCCGCTCGTAGGTGGTGAAGCGCTTTTCGCACTTGAGGCACTCACGGCGGCGGCGGATTGAGTCCGCTTCCTTGCTCTCGCGTGAGTCGACGACTTTATCGTTGGCAAATCCGCAAAACGGACATTTCATGGCACGGTTGCACGCTGTGTAACCTGAAATTGTAGCAGGGGAGCTGACGTGCGCCGCAGAGCCCTGACTTAAGGAGTTTTCCCCGTCGACTAAATATCGTCGAATCCGTTTGCTATATCCATGTGCGGGCGCAAAAATCCTCTCTGTGCCCAAGAGCCTGAATCTGCTTTACGCGTGCACCGTGAAACGGCCCAGAAGCGACTCCAATACTTGTTCCTTCTTCTGCAATGCGACCCTGAAGTCGTGATGATCCGTGTTGGCGATTTCGAGTAGAAGCGTCCGCTGGCGTTCTTGCAGCACCTGAAACAGAAGCTCTCGTTCTTCGTCGTTCAACATGAGGGAGAAAGACTGGATCATAAAGCCTCCACTGAACTTACCCATATTTTAATCTCGGCGCACGTGCGCGTGATGGAGGGTAGTCATGGTTTCAGGATGGGGGATAAGGAAACTTTTCCGGCGGATCCGAAGACAGGCGAGAAGAGATTCGCTTCGGGACCCGTAATGATGCCGTTGCGCTCCCTAACTGCCGGCGGCCAGGTCCGCTTCTTCCGCGCGATGGCTTTCTTTCGACAATTTGCGTAGTGATAGTCTCTCATGGTGAGCCAGGATCAATCCTGATGGAACGACGGCTGCAAACGTCACCAGCCATAGCAGAATCCCGCAACTGGCGGCGATCTCGGGAGGCACATCGAATACGCTTGAGAGCGCCGCAATGGTGGCCATCTGCGAGCCTCCGCCCACGGCAGGCAGTTGCAGCATGGACCCCAACATGCTGGCTCCCATCAGAATCAGAAGCTGAGAAACCGGTATTTCGAGGGAGGGTGCGCCATAGGAGTGCGTGACCTCCTGATACGCGAGGGCGATGATGTACCACATGCCGACCGAAACGATGCTTAGCCAGAGCATTGATAGCGGGCCGTGAATGGTGTCGAGGCCGGCTCCAAACTCGCGTACGCGCTGCGCCAGCTTGTGCCCAAGATTCGCGGAAAAATGCCCGAATTGTTTCTCCACCCAGCGCGCCACCGCTTCTCCACTGCGGCGAACCAGAATTGCAGCCAGGGCCAGACCCAATACCAAGGCGATCAGAAAGAATCCACCTTCACGGAAACGGATGTAATACTCCGGGTGTGGAATCGCCGGCAGGGCGCTGGGCAAAAAGATTGCCAGTACCATGAGAACCGTGAACGCTCCGACGTCGAAGATGCGTTCTACCGTCCACACTGCCAACTGCGAGGAGAAGGGAAGGTCAGTGTGCCGCGCGATCAAGTAGGGACGGATGAATTCTCCTGCTCTACCCAGCAGCGCAAGGCCGGTAAAACCGATCAAAGTTGGCGAAACCAGTTCCAATGACTTTACTTTCGGCCTCACCGGTTGCAGGAAGATTTTCCAGCGAATCGCCCTCAGCAGGTAACCGACGTAGATGAGGACGATCCCGTGCAGCACGTGGATCTTCTTGATACGGTGGTTTTGCGCCCAAAATGTCCCCCAGTCGAAGCTCTGCCAATGGCGGTATTGCAGGTAAAACAAAATGGCCAGGATCAAGAACACGGCCAGACTGGCCAAGATTCGCTTTTTGTCCATGAAATGTGGGAGATTTCTCGCCGTGCGTACGATCCGAGAGAAACGGCACTTTCAAGGTATATGAGCGGCGCGGGTGGGTCAAACTTACTCTCTGTCGGCAACCGGTTCCGATTTTGAGGAAGCGCGAAAAATGCCTGATGGAAGCAAGACAAAGATACCCGGTCGCCAGCTTCAACGGCTCGGGTGAGCTCGTCAGATCTTACTGAAGTGCGCTGGCGACGTTGGAAAAGACGTTGTTGGCGTTAGACCCGATCAGTCGGATAGTTCCGACTACCAGCACGAGAATTACAGCCAGCATGACTGCATACTCAGCGATATCCTGACCCGAATCCTCAAGCCAAAGTCTGCGTAGGGTTTCCGGCATGGTTTCCCTCCCAGTTCTGCGATGATCCCCGCAAGAGGGAAGACGAAAATGGCCGAACCCATAATGCCGCAGCACCCTCGCATTGTCAAATCGGGAATGGAGTGCGGCGAGGTGCAAGCTCGCAAATCGACAACCCTGGCGACTCTCAAGGGCGGTTGAATCGCGGAACAGACCCGATACTACTGCTAAGTCGTCGCCGAGGCGCTTCCATTCCCGACGATACACCTGCTAAGATTCGCTGCACTCAGACGGAGGCTTCATGCGACCTTGCTCCACGCTGCTGCTCTGCGTTGCTGCTCTGACTGCTTCTATTCCGGGCCAGGAACCGCAGACGCCACAAGCAACCATGCCCAGCCAGTTCGGAACGGGTCAGCCGGCGAAACTGCCGGCCAACGCGTCGGCAGAAGCCAAGCTAGGCGCCATGTTCCAGGCGAAGGTGAAAGAGGAATGGGAAGCGATTAAGAACAAAGATAAAAAGGCTTACGCCGCTTTTTTGGCGGATGACTACGAGGGCGTGGAAGTTGATGGAAGAGGGGAACGAAACAAAACCCAGGCTGTGGACGAGCTGGCGGATACTAATATTTCAAACTATATTCTTTGGGGTTTCAAAATGATCCCGGGTGGACCAGATGCGGCCCTTGTTGTCTACGAAGTAACAATGCAGTTCCCCCCGAAGTCGCAAGTGCGCTTCTCAAGGGTCTATATCAGCGAGTTGTGGGAAAAACGAGGAGGAGACTGGAGGGACGTACATTATCAGGAAACTCATGTAAAGTAGGACATCATTTGCCCTAGTACGATTTCGTGCAACCGTGGCAATTGCATTGCCATCCCATCAAGGGAGGAGGCTTGGGGTATGAAAACACTCTGTGTGATGCTGCTGCTTTCGTGCGCTTTTGTGCTTGCCCAGAACAACGATGCTACAAACAGCAATACAGCGAAAAATTCAAAAGGGGATATCACTGTTACCGGCTGCGTGAGCCGCGCCAATGGCGACTATACCCTCATGAAACAGGACCTAACCTATCAGTTGCAATCGAGCAGCAAGTTGAGACTTAAGAACTACCTCGGCCAACGAGTGGAGATTACCGGTTACACCTCGCCGACAATGAGCACCAGTTCCGACGCCATGAATAAAGTTGGTTCGGCATCGCCGGTCACGCTGAACATCAGGTCAATCAAAACGATCGACAAAGACTGTTCTGAATCCGGCGTGCGCAGGTAAACGCCCCGCCTTTCAGCGGGACGGGAAGAATCGTTCGAGGATAATAGCGAGATTACTCGCAATCCGGCGGCATGGCTTGGATTTCAGCTTCAGAACTGCAGGGAGGCTTTTTCTTTGCCGGTTCGAAGCGGGAGGGGTGGGTGTAGCGCAGAATCCAGAGGCCATCGTTGTTGGTGAGGTAAATCAAGCCATGACCGCCATCCGGCAGCAGGCTGGTGACTTTGGTGAAAGTTTCCAGCGTCTTGGGGTTCTGAGGATCGCTCAGATCGAGCAACCGTACTGTTTCGGTAGAACGGCGGCTACTGGTTAGAGTAGTAGGCGTCTTCTCCGGAGCCTCCGCGATTGCCACATCCGGCCCCACCATTTTGATATTTGCGTTTGCCTGACTGGAATCGACGGTCTTCTTAAGAAGGTCTGGCTGATCTGGCTTAGTCACGTCCACGACCATAAAACCTTGCTTGCCCGCCTGTTGCACATAGAGGTAATGCTTGCCATTCTCCCTCTGAAGAAGCATTTGGCTACCGGTTGCTTCCGGTAAAGGCAAATGGGCGACGACAGTTGCCGAGACGTCGGTGGGCTTGGTAGTGGTTTCACCGGCGCTGGCCAGAGCTCCGGCGGTGAGCAGGAGCGCCAGGACGACGGTAATGGGTCGAAGGCGAAAAGGAAGAGTATTCATAGGTCACATCAAATCCTGAACCCGAAACCCATACGGGTTTCGGGTTCAGCCAACTATATCACCCAACCGTAGCGCCGAACCAGACTACTGCTGCGCCCAAACGCCAACGCAACCATTGGCGCTTTGTGTGGTACAACCGGCGCCGGCTTGCAGCGGCACGAACGCATGGTTGTCGCTCGGGTCTACAGAAATGCTATGGGCATTGGAACCAGTGGGCACGTTAACCAGCCACTGATTGGTTCCAGCATCGATGACGCCCATTTGGCCGCCGGTGGGCATATCGCGCGCGGCGAGATAATACTTGTTATCGCCGGGGTTGTACCAGACTTCATCCACGCCTCCGGTATTGTAGACCTGGACACAGTTCACCATGGGTGTGGAGACGCAGTTTACGTTGTAGGCGGTGCCGCTACCGGCAGTATAGCCTCCGGCAAGATTGATGATGTACTCGTTGGGAGGGAAGGCCTCGCCGTCGTGATCGGCACAACCGACCAGGAAATTCTCGCCTGGCCCCTGAACGATGCTGGTGGGCATGCAATCGGGGGTGACGATGCTTCCCACAACAACCGGACCGTTGGCCGTACCCAATTGCAGGTCAATCACGTCGATGTTTCCAATGTTGGTGGTGGCGATGGAATTCTCGTTCGCCAACAGCACGAAGCCGGTAGCAGGATCAAACGTCATTCCTCCCAGTCCGGCTGGCGCAATGGCACCTGCGCAAGTTGAGTCTGAAAAGGGCGGCGTCTGGGTGCCATGACCGTTGGCGGCAGCGCTCGAACCCGCGCAGTAGGTTCCGTTCACATAGCTGATAATCGGGCCATGATGGCAGGGGATGGTGTACAACGTGTGGCTCAGCGGAGTTACGCCAATTCCTGGGACCAGGGAAGCCGCAGCTGATCCGGAAATACCTCCGAAGGTTTGCGGATTCGAAGGGTCCGGGCAGGGGAAGGTGCTATTAACATTATCGACGGGAACCGTACCCGTGACGCCATACTCAACCCCGCTGACGGTGGAAGCAGTGCCTCCTGCGCCATCGTAGTAAATCTGGCCGATCACGCAACTCGGAGGGTTAAACGCAGCACCGGTCTGCGGTATTACCCAGGTCTGCGAGAATCCTTGAGACGGATAAGTTGGAAAGTCAGTGGGATCGGAGGTTGTTTGGGCAGCCGCTGCGTAGGGACCGTAGGGGTAGGTCGAATCGATGGGCAAACAGTGTTGCTGCTGGACGGTGCCCGTTTTATTGACGACATTCGTCACGTCGAAGAACGAGATAAACGGCAGGCCGGGATCGCCGTTGATGATTGCCAGAACATCATGGGAAGCTCCGCTGGGATCTTTAACTATTCCCAATGCCTGCTCGTCGCCGCGATCATCGCCGCAATCGGCAGCCGAACCGGCTTCTCCGTTCCAGGAAGCGACACAGGGAGCGATGCCGAGCGGGCCATCATAGTCTGCCGAAACCCCTGTGGACACGGCGGCGACGACGGTGGGTGGAGTGGGCGGGTTCGTGCTTAAGCTCATTGTGGTCAAGTCGAAGACCACAAAGGACGAACTGCCATTGCCGACAAAGAGGAATTTTCCGTCGGGGGTGGTTGTATTGCCGTCAGGCCCGGACATGGGGTTCACGCCGTTGGCTCGCGAGGCGCAGCATTGCGCGCCGGGAAATCCCCCGAAGTTGCCATTGGCGCCAAAGCCGGAACCAAGATGGAAGGGGATTCCGCCCTCCCAGGATAGGTCGGTTCGGCATCCGTATCGGGTGAAGTTGCCAAACACGTCAATGATGGGTGGAATAACGCTTACGGTAGCGGGGGGGCTGCTTCCGGGCTGCACAATTGTGGCGCAAGGGCTGGCCCCATTGCCAGCATCGGAAACGGCGTTCGATCCCTGAATATTGAATACGGCGAGGTCCTGCGACGTATCAATAACGATCATGGCCAAGCCGATGCGGTCAGAGATGTAGTCCAGGTAAGGACCTCCTGTGCCGGTGACGTTGGGCGCGATCGTGCTAATGTCGAAGGAATTGAATGGGCCGCCGGGCTCGCCGGTTGGATTGTGCTCGGGAACGGGAATGACGTTGATATTGGTGTATGCGCCGTTCAGCGTCGTGCCGCACACGGGACAATTCGGCGCTGAGCCACAACCGCTCATAATGACGAACAGCGCCGCAAGAACAACGGTAAGAAGAATTCTCGACCTCATCGAAATTCCCTCCTGCGATTTCCCTTCGGAACCAGCCAGCGGCCAATTCCGGCTAATGTGTTGGACGCCCCGCGCAAAGCCCCGCTCAAACCCAGCAGCGCGCTAGAACCTGAACTGTAACTCCTGCGAAATCACGTAATAGTTCTGCGGTATAGCGCCAATGGTGCTGGGATCCTTCAGTTGATCGATGCCCAGATTGACCATGTACCGAACCCAATAGTTGGGATACCAGTTGATTCCGACTGTGATTTCGTCGGTGTGATAGTCGAAGCCCGGCACGTAGCCGGGGGTGTAATAGTTGAGGAAATTCGCACTCGGTTCGTTGGCGTGGATTCCCATGTAACGCGCGCCTACTTCAAAGGCTCCCAAGCCGCGGCCTTTGCCACCGGGAGTATCCGGGCCGAACATTGGGTGTTTCACGCGGGGAGTGCCGTTTTCCGGACGTTTCTCTCCAGTCAGCAGGTAAGTTGTCTGGATATCCCACGCCTTTGCGATGATAGATGGAAGGCTGAGGAAGCCGAGTCCGCCCTGCTGTTCGGAGCCGACGTTGTTGCGCGACATGTTCAGCTGATTGAATTCGCCACGCACGGCGAAGGCCGACTTAATGTAAGTGAACTCGCCGTTGTAACGTTGAATGGGTCCGTTAATGGCGAACTGCGGAAAGAAATCGTAGGCCTGATCGGGCAGCGTGCCATTGAAACTCTGATCGCCTGAGAGTCCACGAGAGCGGGCGCGGTCGATCGCACCGCCAAAGGCAAATTCCCTAAGCCAGTTGCTTTTGGTTTTGCGCCACGGGTAGAACCGAAGCCGCGCGACCCATTCTGGCTGGTTCGTGGTGTTGACAAGAGCGTATCCCTTGCCGTTGAATGCGCCCGCCCACCATTGCATGATCCCGCCTTCGATGTCGCCGTGGAGGGCGATGCCGGGACTGCGAAAGGCGGAAGCTGCTGACGGATATAACATGGCCTGAAAACCGCGCTCCACAAAGTCGAGGTTGGTGGCGCCGGTGCCGGCCTCCTGTGCGAAAGGAGTTTTGAATTGGCCCGCCTGGAATTGAAACTCTGGGCGAATTCGGACGTTCAGGTAAACGTCGCGTACGATCGAACCTGAAGTCGCGACAGCGTCGGTGAGCAAGGCGAAATCGAAGTGAGATCCGTAATTGCCCTGGAAGCCGAAGCGCGCGCGCCGTAAAACGAACGTGTCGGAGGGGGCGCCATCGCCTTTGTAGGAGCGCTGATCGACGTCCACATAGCCGTAAGGACTGATGCTGAACTGCCCATCGGCGCTGCGCACGAAGAAATGCTCGCCGTTCCAACCGGCGGTGAGCGGAGCCGGATCTCTCCGCGGAGCCATTGTTTGGGCCGGGAACGCCGGCTCTGGCTCGGCGTCGGGCTCAGGCTCGACGAGGACCGCGTTGGTCAAATGCGGAGAGTTCTCGGAGCGCTCGGAAACGGGCAGCGCACTTACATCCGGCGAAGCCGATTCTGCGACCGGCCGCAGTTGCGTTGCGTCCCCGGCTGCCTGGGACTGCGCTGCCGCCAACTTTTGCACCAAGGCCTTCAGTTCTTCGATGGTCTGGCGCTGGGCGGCCACTTCGCTGCGCAACTGATTGACTTCCGTTTCCGTCGCAGCTTTCGAAGAAGACGAGGAATCTTGAGCATTGGCCAGTGAACCTGACACCAGCAGAACGATCAGCGTGAAGGGAACGGTAAGCGAACGCATGCTTTTCCTCTCAGGTATGACATGTGACGAACCTGGTGCGGCTCGCGGCGCTACGCAGACACATTCATTGCACCGCTCACCGGCACAAGAAATTGTTTGACAGCTCGACCCAAAGAAAAAATTTGCCGTTACACGTCTGATAAGCGGACCACTCAGCCCGGACGGTTTAACACAGGGCCAAGAGGACTGTCAAGAACAAACTGG